>CAMJXP010000001.1 GCA_946409745.1 uncultured Candidatus Saccharibacteria bacterium
CGGGCATCGACAAGGCCTACGCAATTTCAGCCGGTAGGGAAGTACGCGTGATTGTAGAGCCAAAGCAGATTGATGATCTCTCAGCTTTGAAGCTGGCGCGCGATATCGCAAATAAGATTGAAGCAACGATGAGTTATCCGGGTGTCATTAAAGTAAATGTTATCCGCGAAACTCGTGCGATTGAATACGCAAAGTAAGGATGCTTTGTAAAGGAAAAATCCCCGCTTAAAGCGGGGATTTTGATGCAGGGGGATTTATTTCTTGTGACAGTTGATGATGGAGAAGGAGCCGTCCGGGGACAGACGCAGGTTGAAGTGGTAGTGACCTTTCTTGTCACTGCTGTCACGACCATAGAGGTCTACTTCGGCGGTGCCGTCGGTGTGGATGTAAACATCCTCGACGCTGTCCGGATAGACGCCGTTGTAGGAACGATACTTGCTGCCCTCGATCATAGATCTCAGCTGCTGCTCGATAGTCCAGTGCTGACTGGTGTCAGAACAATCCCAATACTTTGCCATAATGTACGTCCTCCTAAAGAGAAAAATTATAGGATAAATCCTATTAATAATATTATACTATATTATTATATTATTTGCAATGGTGATATGGTTTTTCCTTTTCAAACAGAGATATAAAATTATTGGGGAAAACGAGAGCTATGAAGATGAAAAGCTAGTTATTTAAAATGCTTGACTTTTATTGTTTTGTGTTGTATAATGGTTGAATATAATATAAAATTATTGGGACATAATAAATGGACAACGGTTTTACATTTGATGATGAACGTAATTCAAAAGGCATTCTAAAAAAGGTGCTGATTATTCTTGGTGCCGTTTTTGGTGTTGTTGCCATGGTTCTAGTTGTTTGTCTTTCTGGCATTTTTGGTAATAATGATGCATGCAGAAGAATCAGTGAGAAAACTGGTATTAATCGATGCGATAATCATTTCAGGCAGGTAATATTTGTAATTGGAGATACTGCCAATACTCCAAAACCATCCTTAGATCAGGATGGACAAGACATTATCACTTATCTATATGACGACAGTTCAGACGGTATTTCTTTTATTTCTGTCGCAAATCCTGATGGGACTCCACAATTATTTAAAAAGAATAAGACAAAGAAGATTTCCGAAGAAATTGCCAATAGCGTCGCAAATGTAAATGGTGCTGATTATATTGAGGCAATTAGAAATACTGCTATTTATTCAAGAAATAAGGAAGACACTCTAATATATGTTATTGGATCGGGTCTTTCTGATAGAGGATTGCTAAACTTTGCTGATAATAACTTGCTAATTGAATATAGCACGGAAGAAATAAAGAGTGCGGTTTCATCAGATTTGAGTGAAAAAAGTGAACTAAAGGGACTTACGATTTATTGGGATGGTTTAGGCAATACTGTTTTGCCGCAGGAACCACTTCCAGCTATATTAAAGAGAAAAGAGGAGGATATCTATAGAGCAGTTTTAGGGGAAATGGGTGTTGCCGGCGATAGTTTAGTTTTCGTGAATAAGGCTGGAAAGAATGAGATTAATGATGTTAATACTACTGTTAAGACTACTTCAATTATAAGCGAAGAGTTGACATTCGAATATTACGGTAACTCTGAGCTTGCGTTTGTTGGTGGTACGGCTGAGTTTATGAATCCTGGTGCTGCGGAAGCGGAGATCAAAAGACTTGCAAGCAGGTATAAGAATGCTTATTTTGTTATTAAGCCGTTTATGTCTAGAGGTATGTGCGATAGAGGCAAAAATCCTAATTTATTGAATGCTCGTGCCGAGGCAACCAAAAACTTATTCATTAATGCTGGGCATGTTTCTAGCTCCGACATTATTATTGAAGAAGGGGAAATTGGTGATGCTCCAGAATGTCCAGGTGGTGAAGTTCACGGTCCAGTTGATGAAACTGAAGCTGTAAAAAATCGTAAAGTAAGAATTAGCGTTATTAGGAAGTAGGGAGGACTATATGTTTGTTGCGAAGGATTATGATTCAAGTTTCGGAGTAAAATTACACAATTATTTTGCCGCCCGTTTTGGTAGGAAGGACTTGCTAAGGGAGTTTTGTGCAAATAACGGCATAGATTATAAACCAAAGCGTGGTCGCAAATACTGTTTACCGGAGAAGTATTTAATAGAGCATAAAGAAATATCTTATTTGAGTGGCGTTAGAGATAAATTGATTTTAAGCTTTTATGATGATTATCGCGATGCACAAAGGATTAATACTAATGAGCAAAAGGATCTTAAAGCGAGAATCGATACTGAGAATGCTATTATTGAGCAATTAAAGGATACGTTGCAAAGTAAACAGAAGTTGAGTTTTAAAGAATCAATAGATAAGCTTCATCATAAATCTGTTGTATCAAGTCTTAAAGCTAAGATTCAGAATGAAAAACGAGAGAAGGCGATGCTGGAAAACCGTTTGAGTATTAAGGAAGCAGAGTATAAGGATAATCTACAGAACTGGAATAAACAGATTGAGATTATTCAGAAAATGTTAGAAATGAGGCGCAAAAGCTTTGAAAAACAAATATCTAAAAAAGTAACGGCAAAGTTAAATTATACTGGTTTTTATTCTGTTTTTGACGAATATCCAGATGAGGTAAAGAAGGTGTTAAACGGAGGTTTATATGAGTAAGGAAATTAAGCCCATGAAAATTGCCGGGTCGAATTTCGATCGCAATGAAAGATTTGGACTGCAAAATGTACCTAAACATTTTGAGTCTGTTACGGACGATGAGATAGAACGCTTGAAAAATCTTGTTCTGAATGAGACTCAAAATATAAGCCAATATAAGCCTGGTGCGCTGTTGGACATCCTGAAAAGTGTTGATGGCCATTTTGACAGTGCATATAGTACGCTTGAGGGCGATTATGGCACGAGACTAGCAAATCTAAATGAAGTATATACAAGAGGCATTTCTCAATTGAGGCATGCTTGTGGGGCTTTTGAACTGCAGGTCGCTGAGTATAATATTGCATTTGAGAACTATTTAGAAGCGACTAAGAACCTTGGTAATAGAACACTTCCAAGAAACTTAATGATTGATGTTGAAGCTATTAATAGAATTAAACAATCCGTAAAAGACTTAGATGGAAGGAGTAGTAAAGATGAGTAAAAAACGCTTACCGAGTTTGATATTCCTATGGATGATGGTCGGTGTTAGCTTTAGTTTAGCTATTTTCGATATGTTTTTCCTTAGAGACGTTTTTAATAAAAATTTAGGATTCGATATTGTCGGAGCTTCTATCATGTCGGTTTCGCTTGCGTTTGCAGCAGATGTTGCGGCATTGATATGGGGTAGACAAAAAGGCCTACGTGATTCTTGGAAATCGTTTAAATGGGGTTGGATTGCCCTAGGAGTTGCATATATGGCAATCCGTAGCGTTTCTTTCGTTGAGGACGTGATAATTGATGGTGATTATAGTTATGAATCTATTATGGGACAAGTAATACCTGTGATTGTTTTGACTATTTCTTATATAGGTACTGGCACAATGTTGCAATGGGCCGGATCAAAAATTTGGGATTTAGATGCAGTTAATTTTAGGGAAGCAAAAAAGGTTTTCAAAGAGTCTCATGCCAAGGTGATAAAAAACCATGCCGCTATTCTGGAAATGGCAAAAAGGTTAGATGAATTCGATAAAAACTATGATTCACTGAACCACCAATATAATATCCATATGGATAAAATTAGAAAAAACGAACACTCTGTTATGTCGCTTATTGTTGCAAAAACTATCGCCGATAATCCTGAGATTATTGATAGCCCGTCCGAAGCAGATAATGTCATGAAAAAAGTGTTGGAAGAAAGAGATCGCAAAAATGAGAGGGCTCATTTTAAACAGAAATAAATATATTGTTGAAAAAAATAAACGTATTATATTAAGAAAAAATGCTAGCCTAATATTTCCAATTGTTTTAGCCATAATTGGAGGTGTTGTGTTTTTTGGCGCGAAAAATATATGGGGTGTGACTAACAATCCTGGAGACGAGAAGGGGCCGGAGAATGCAATAGATTATCATAATCAAAATGATAATGTTAATTCTGGAGATCATGACAATACGGTTCCAGAATCTGGTAATAGAGAAGGTATTGATAAAAAACCGAATATTATTAGAAGGGATGTTCCGGAAACCTATTTGGTGACAAAGGTTGTTGATGGTGATACGATTTATGTTGCTGGTATTGAGACTAGAATTCGATTGATTGGCGTTAATACTCCGGAAACAAATAATCCGTCGAAGCCCGTGCAATGCTATGGGCCTGAAGCATCCAGCTATCTCACATCGTTATTATTGGGTAAAAATGTTGGACTCGAATCAGATGCTGCAAGTGGGGAAATTGATCCATATGGAAGGCCACTTAGATATGTTTATTATAATGGTGAAAATGTCAACCAAAAACTAATTATGGAAGGGTACGGGAAGGAGGCTGATTATGGTTCTGAATATAAATATCGTCTTCAATTCGTGGAATCAGAAAAATATGCTTTTATAAATGGAAAGGGATTATGGTCTCTTTCAACATGTGGTGGTCAGGAATAATCAACATAATTTGTTCTGAAGTGTTTCTGGCGTGTTCTTGTTTATTTGACCGTTTTGTGTTATAATATATAAAGATGCTAGAAATAGCGATTTTTTGTACATTAAGAGGAGGGATAGTATGTTCTCGTATGTAATCGTTACTTTAGCAACGTTCGCTGGTGCATTTGTGTTAGGCAAGGTGTTTAGCAACGTACGAAGGGACCGGGAATTCCGGGAAGCTTTGCGGAAGAAAATGGAAGAAGATCAGAAGGGGGTTATCAATTACAAATCTACTCCGTATGTGGAAAGCAAGGTTTTGCCGTGTGGCACGACGATTGATTATTTCGGATTCTTAAACACAGTGAAGGAATACAAGAGATTCGCGAATGTGGAAGAAGCGCTCGTGGAGTTAAAGGCCCAGGAACGAAGAGTGAATTTCCTATTTGGAGAAATTGTACCGTTGGTACGACGACTGAAAATGAAACGGCCGAAATACGCTTTTGCGGTGATTCAAAGATGTTTCGATGCATATTCGGAGAACCGAACGGCGCTCATCGACGTCATTGACGGTCTGTGGGATTCGGCACTGGAAGAGAATAAAAAGCAGTATGCCGAAATGATTCTGGACATCGCGAGAGACAACCAGGTGATTATTAATTCACTTGAGCAGTTTTACGAAGCGGCGAGTGTGTATCTTGCGAAGGTCTACGAAGATGACACGTCAGTACATGTGACGGATCTGGCTTCGGCAGCGGAGCTCGATAAGCTGACGGAAATCTTTGAAAATGTGATTCTGCAAACGGAAGAGCAGATGCAGGAGCAGTTAAAACGGAAACAAGATGAAGATATTATGACGTATGTCGAGAAATATGAAAAAGAACATGCTAATTCCTCTGCGGCGAACTCCGAGCCGGAAAGTTTCGAAGAAAGAATGAAACGGGCCGGCGGAGTGCAGCTGGGTGGGAATTAAAAAAATCGGAGCGGATAGCTCCCAGTGGCCGGATGAAAGTCCGGCCTTTTTATGTAGTGTATAATGGAAGTATGAAGAATAAACCATTAGAAAAATACCAAAAGATTGGAATATTACTTTTGGTGGCAGTATTTGCGGGGTTCTTTGGTTGGGTTTATGAAATGATTTTTTATTTCTTTGATGGCGGGACAGGGGAATTCTATATGCAGGGAGGGAACTTCCTGCCGTGGATTAATATTTATGCGATTGGGGCGATGTTGATTCTCGCGACTTGTTGGCGGTTTAGAGATAAATGGTGGCTGGTGTTTTTGGTATCGACAGTAGTGACGGGACTTTTGGAATTAGTGGCCGGCTGGTTGGTGTTTAAACTATTTGGAGCGAGGTATTGGGATTATAATAAAGAGATTTTGAATTTCGGGAATATCGGGGGATTCGTGTGCCTTAGGTCAGTGTTATTCTTTGGAATTTCGGCATTGTTTCTGGTGTACGCGGTGGTGCCGGTATGCAGGTGGCTTGCGATACATATGAGCCGGAGGACGTTCCTTACACTTGCGATTTTACTATTTACGATTGTGATGGTAGACGAAGTATATAATCTACTTGCCTCAAAAGTATTTGGCTGGCCAGATGCGATGGATTTCTGGCGAAGCATGGGGTGGAAGTACCTGACGTAGTTGTTTTTTAGATTCTGTTGTAAAAAATAAAGATATGTGATATAATAAATAGAGTTCTTTTTGAACGCGTGAGCGGGCCGGTAGCTCAGCTGGTTAGAGCACGAGCCTCTTAAGCTTGGTGTCGAGGGTTCGAGTCCCTCCCGGCTCACCAATTTTTAACGCCTTGGGCGTTTTTTGTTACTTTTCAAAAATGAATAAGAATTCGTGTGCTAGAAGTAGGAAGTTATACTTGATACTGTTTGTTTTCCAATAACCTGTTGCGCGACAATTATGCTGTTCTTTTAGAATTATCTCTTTAAGTTTGAACCCGGCTTCTTCAAATACTTGCATAGTCTTAAAACTTAAGGGAACTACATGACCTTTTTTTCGGGTATCACCCATGAGGATTGCGCAGTATTTGCCATGCTTTAACACTCGGTAACTTTCTGATGCTACACTTTTCATCTCTTCTAAGAAATCATCAACTTTGTAGTTTGATAAATCACGCGGTATATCTTGCCCTTCGCTGTAATGAATGATATTTGCGTACGGAGGATGCGTGCATATAAGATCTATACTTTCGTCAGGGATTGGTTTTAAATTTCGTGCGTCACATTTTGATACCTTAACTATGCCATCCGCACCTTCATGTTTGAATTTAATTTTTTCGCGGCATCTTTTAAGTGCAATCGGATTAATGTCCATTCCAATTATATTACGGTTGAGTAGTTTTGCTTCTACTAGCGTAGTTCCACCGCCGGCAAACTGGTCTAACACCCAATCACCCTCTTTTGAATATCGGAGCAGAATGTTTCTTGGAATGTACGGTGACCAATTTCCGCGCCACTTTGCGTCATGTGTTGCCCAATTTCCGCGCTTCGGAAAGCTCCAGACGCTAGTCATCTCTAGTTCGAAATCATCTGGCTCCCATTTTTTAATAATTTTTGTAGGCATAGGTTTTTGGTTCCTATCTTCTGCCGCCAAAGCCGGCAGTGGACATTATCTTAAATAAATCTCTGTCTGCTTCGAGCAGTTCCGATATGATTTTTCCAAACATGTACGCATCTGGTCTATTTGTTTTTTCTTGGACAGCCAATAGTTCCATTAGAACATATAGAAATTCTACGTCGTATTCGCCGTAAGAGTTTAATGGAGTGTATTGGGAAATATTAATGCTGTTTTCTCCGTCTTCGATTAGAGTTTTAAGCGTTTCATATGAGTTATCCTGCAGTGGTTTACATGTATTCCAACAATCCTGAATGGCCGTTAAATATTCTCGTGCTAGAATTTCATTACCTTGCATTTTCATTAAGATGTCCACTGCCCAATGAATATGTTGAGGTGTTCTAATACGAGTTCCGTCTTTTCGGTATTTAATGAGAATATCGTATTGAGACAGGCCTCCTTGAAAAACAAAAATAATATAATCGTTAAAAACAAATTCGATAATTGCTCGTTGCGTTCCGCTTTTAATTGTTTGAGTTCCTCTTCTTATTAGCATATGCCTCCTAAAAATTAGCTATTAATAATTCATTTATTTTTCCGCGCGCATCACTATTACGGTTTATCATTCTATTTGCTGCTACTCTGCGAATAATCTGTTTTGAATACGCATCATCGAAGAAATTATCATTTTCATCTGCGTTTTTAGGGTCTGAATTACTGATAACGATTAGTGCACCTTTATTATCTAGATCTTGTACAAAATTTGCAAGCTCAAGCTGTTTATTATCATCGAACAGCTGTTCGGTATAGGAAGTAAAGTTTGCAGTCTTTGTTAGTGGGCGATATGGTGGATCGAAGTATACAAATGTCTTGTCGTCAATGAAGCTCGCCGAGTCTTTATAATCGCCACATACGATATTTGCGTTTTGCAGCTTCTTTGAAACATTCAATAAATTATCTTCGTTGCAGATTTGTGGATTTTTGTAGGCTCCCATCGGCACGTTATAATCTCCGGCCTTATTTACGCGGTAAAGACCATTGAAGCAAGTTCTGTTTAGGAATATCATCAGCGACGCGGCTTCAGCATCGCGAATGCCGTCGCGTTTGAGCGCATTAAAGCGCGCGCGTGCTTCGAGGTAGGCCTTTTTGCGTGCATCTGCGTTTTTGGCGAGATAATCACTTTCCATGGCCTTAAGGCGCGAAATAAGCTCGTCTGAATTGTCGCGAATTGTAATGTAGGTATTGATAAGCTCGGCGTTAATATCGCTAATATAAACTTCGTCAACGGTATATTTGTTTAATACGTCGAAGAGAACTGCGCCGCCGCCAACGAATGGTTCCGCGTATTTCTTAATATGTTTCTTTTCGGCAAAAGGGTAATGCTTTCCGATTTCGGTTAGTAATTGACCCTTACCGCCAGCCCATTTTAGGAATGGCTTTGCTTCGCCAGACTTTGCCTTTGCAGTCTTCGTCCTAGCGTCGACTGGCTTCTTTGCTCTTTTTGGGAGTACCCACGAATTGCCGACTAATTGTGCGCCCGGAATGCGTCCTTCGGAGCATAGAACTATAACTCTGCGTTGGGATATATCCCACTTTGTAGCAGCGTCCTTTGCGGAAATTAAATCCATAACATTACCTCACTTTAGCTTAAGTACTATTATATTCCAAAACGAGAATAATGCTAGATCTAATTTTGCTAAATGTCGCGACCGTCTACTTTATTGATGTAATAGACGAATTCTTTCTTGAAATAGAACGCATGGTTCTTGTTAGAAACATAGCGATTATACGTGTCCGAGTAGATCGGGTGGTAATTTCCGCTTGAATCGCGTGCATCTTTGCTGCGGATTTGAATCTGACTGCCGTTGGATGTGTGAATAAAACCATCTGAGCTATGCTCGATATGTTGCTTTAATTGTCCGCAAATAGAGTAATAATCATCGCGCCATATATCCTTTAACGCGGCATATTTTGGGTTGGATAGATCAACGTGGATGCTTGGTAAAAAGAACCAATCTTCTGGTTTGCCATCTTTACAAACTGGTACATATAGAATATTGCTGATTTTCTTGTAGAGTTTTGTCTTTTCGAATTCTTTTTTCGCGAGCAGCTCGTCAATCATCGCACTAATTTGTGTAATAAATACCGTTTCATACGGCTTTCCATTCTTGTCGCATTTATTGGTCTTAAGCTCGCCATCTTCAAAGTCTAGATCTGCGCTTGAGAGATTCATGCCTAGTGCTAGTTCTAGAAGTTGGCCGGTTTTTCCTTTGGCTATAATAATATCTCTCATTTCTTCGGCCGAAAAAAGAGAGGAGAATTTGATTTCGACAAGCTTGTTTAGTTTGTCGCAAGCTTCTTGTAATTTCATAATAAGTGTCCTTGCTTAGGGAGTTTCTATTACTATTTTAACATTGCGTACTTGATCAGCATATTGGTAGCGCATATTTCGCCATAGTTTTCCACAAGTTTCAATAGGCCTAAAATAATAAAACTCATCAGATGTCCACTTGCGTTGTAGTGGATAGGGGAGTATTGCTTTATTTTGGTTTTATTGTGTAATTTGGCTATACTTCACCGATTTTGTACAATCGGTGCCACCCCTGTAAGCACCGCTTGTGTACAAGCGGTGAATCATCGTGTTTTCGTTCATATCTATCCACTCGTAAACAAGTAGATAGGAATGTGCTTCTTATCTGTTATTCCTTTCTTCGCCACTAGTATCAAATGTTATAATTAAACAATGAAACCAATTACCGTCAAAGAATGGTTCTTAACCGAGCTTTATCCGATTCTAGAAGACGTAAATAAAAAACTAGTAAAAGGCGCCGCTAAAAATGAAGCAGATCTTACCTATGCAGAATGGTGGGCCGTCTTCATAAAAGATACATTCTCGTTATTTGAGATTTTTGAGAAAGAAAACCAAACTAGGCAGTTTGCTATGACGGTCCGTTCTCTAATGGAATTTGCGGCCGATGTTTCATTCTTGGCTAAATGCCCAAAGAATATTTCATATCAACAGAACAGGCTTAATCGTTTTATTAGTAGCAAGAAACGCTTTACGTATAAGGAGATTGCAGAAGAGTCTAAGAAATATAAGCTTCGAGAATATATAGGCAATAAGCAGAAAGGCGAAGTTTCTACTCAAAAAAGGATTGAGTTGGCTTTTAATGAGAATGAAGTCATCTTATATAACTACCTAAACTGTTTTACGCATTTCAATATCTTTGGAATAAGAATAGATTTAAACACTCATCAAGCCAAGGATGGATCCATGCTGTCTGAAAGATTAGTTTTAGCTCAGTTTTATCCGGAGATTTTTGAAATAATGACTACTTCGATGGGTAGGATATGCGGAGTAAGGGAGTTGGAGTTATATGATTTTTCTGGTATAAAGAACTTGTTTAAGAATATGGATAAAAATTGGAAGCTTGCAGATTAATAAGTATTCAATGACATTGTAGGAATAAGTTATTCCTTTGCATTGGTTCAATGTTCATTTCCTTGTGATTCCTGATCAGAACGTAACATCTACTAAAACAGGGTAGTCCTTCTTCGGTATGACCTTTGTCTTAGGGTTGTATTCTGGATGCAGAGCTAGCCAATCAACTACGCAATAGAGGCGGCGCGTCATCTCGTCTGCTGCATCAATAAGTTCTCTGCAACGTTCACCAAATGCAATTTAGTCAGAATTTGGTCCTGGAATCAGAGTTTGAAACGATTCTTTATGTCTGTAAAGGACCGTTTTTTGTTGACCAATTTCGAGGTTCAAGAATATTTTTGGGCCAAAAGGTCCATTTGAAGCATGTTGACCGCTTTCGTCTGTAAATCTATGGTATTTATGGGGTTCAAGAATATTTCGGTAATTAGGTTTAATCTGTCTGATTCCACGATTTTCTTGTTTATTTCCGTTAATTCTTTGTCCAGTTTTGCCATTTCCAGCTGTATTGCATATAATCGTATTCCAAATCTAGAATAATACTAGATATAAAAGACGTGTTTACGTTTCATTATTGAGAGCTTTGATTATTTCTTGAGTGACTTTCCACATCATTACTGGAGCTACTGCGTTTCCTAACGCTTTGTAGTTCGTGGTTCTGCTACCGGTTAATTTGAATGAATCTGGAAAAGATTGTATTCTGGCAACTTCCCTAGGGGTAAACATTCTATATCTACCATTATCCATCAATACAGGATCTGTACTGTTTAGGCTTACTTTTGCTAAATGGGCTCCAACTGTATTGCAAGGCGAATTAATGTCTTGAGCGCGGCCCTTATTCATCGTTTTTGAATTCTTTGATTTGAGCATGCCATCTACTGCTTTCTGGCTGAAGAAGAATCTCTCATCTACGTTAGATTCCAGAATTTTACTTATTGGAACCTCGCGTCCTTTTGTGGTTGGTTTAGGGAAGTGGAAACGTTCAAAGCAGTTTTTATCTTTAAAGCCAACAATAAAAACCCTTTCTCGTTTTTGTGGCACGCCATATTCTGAAGCATTAAGAACCTTATAAGTTACATGATAGCCAGCATTTTCGAATTCCTGAAGAACAAGTGGAAATGCCTCGCCCTTGTTTGCTGACAAAAGCCCCTTTACGTTCTCGGCGACGAATACCATAGGTTGTTTATCTTTTAGAATCCTACACATTTCAAAAAACAATTTTCCCTTAACACTATCCTTGTATCCTAAACGTTTTGGATTTTGCGCTACGACTGAAAAAGACTGGCAAGGAAATCCGCCTGTTAATATGTCGTGATCGGGAACTTCTTCAGACTTTAGAGTGTTAATATCCTGCACGTTGCAAATATGATCGAAATTTGAGTTATAAAGATTGCAGATTGGTTCGTCAAAATCCATAGCATATACAAGTTTCGTCGGAAGTTTCTTGTATTTTTTGCCTAAAAACTCAAAGTTTCCGATGCAGCCCAAATCCATGCCCCCACAGCCAGAGAATAAGGATGCGACTCTATACTGTTTTGTCATGCTAATATTTCCTTATATACGCCAGACTTTTCCGAATATCTTACATCTACGCCGTCGCGTGGAATAATCTCAATAGTTTCGTCTTTTTTATATTGCTTTACAGGATTCTTAATTACAAATAGCGTTATATCGCCTTTTGAAATCGACAATCTATAAACATAGTAATTGTCGCCATTTGTTTCTGCGGCACTCCATTCACTTGGCGTCATATGAAAATTGTAGATATGCAGTTTGCCGTAGCTTACTGTTGTTTTGACTTCAATATAGCGTCTCATGTTGCCGTTGCCCTCAAATGAGCTAATGTCATACCCTACAGCAAATTGTTCTGGAATTTTCTTTACTAGTTTGGCTAAGTCATTACATCCAAGCTTTATTAGCCTCATTTGTTCATGTTGAATAGTAATCGACTCGCCTGCGTCGCCTATGACTTTTGTCTTAACTTTTTCGCCCGAATTCATTCTAGCCCTAATCATCAGGAGCAAATCGTTAACAAATTCAGATTTTTCTTTTTGCTCTATTGTCTTTTCTTCGTCCGAAGAACCGTCGTCGACGAATGAGAGAATATCTGTAGAGAATTCTAATTTGTCTATATCGTCGTTCACATAGTTGAACCAGCTTTCTCGTAAAGGAGATATGTCAGACGGAAGGATTTCGTTAGCTAATCCATAAAAAGAGTCATAATCATGATAGTAACCATCATCTTTTATGAATGTGTCGATGGCTTCGGCCGCGCTAGATGTATTTAAATAATATCTGTAATTAGCTTTTCGACTAAGCAGTCCAGCAATAACCATGTAATCAAGAATATCGCCAGCATATCTTGTTACATCGCCATCGCAGTCATAGTCGAAATTTGCTTGGCGATTATTGGAAATAAGAACATATGTTTGTTGTGGAGAGATATGATCTCTGGTAACGCGAAGGTCATTAAATATACAATGAGTAACTTCTGCTTTAGTAATACCAAAATGGCCATTTTCATTTTTCATTCCTGCCAGCAAAACCTCAATTATATACTTTACTGGTTTAAAACGTATACCAGCTTCTATCATTTTTGCGATCTCTTGAGATTTTAGATGACCACCTGGGTATTGAAATTTAAACAAAAATAGTTTGAAGAATTGCATTAAGTCTTCGTTGTCGGCAAGCTCTTTTGCCATTGCGGATGGCTCTCTTGAGTCGCCATCCCATTTAATTAATCCAAATAGTGACGATATTTCCGTGCGCCAATTGTTTATTGTTTTTTCAGTAGCTGCGCCGTTGCCAGGGTAGCGTTTAATGGCATTATTGAGATCGTTATTAAATGTAGATTCATCTGTTTTTGAAAAACGAGATATCTCTGATGCCATAAATAACAATACGCTCTCGATATCGTTCTTGAATCTAGGTCGCACATGATGGAGCCGATAATAATAGTCTTCTGGGATATTATATCTGGCCATTTATGAATTCTCCTTTAAGTGTTCGAGTACTTTTTGAGCTACTGCTTTTGCCATTAGTGTGGGAACTGCATTCCCAACTTGTTTGTATTGACTTGTTTTGGAACCATAGAATATAAAATCGTCCGGAAATGATTGAAGACGTGCTGACTCTCTAACGGTTGGGATGCGGTTGTATTTGTAATGGAAGTGGTGTCGGTGGCCAGTATCGATTGTAAGGCTAGGTTTTTTACTGTTATACCTAGTCCAAGCTATATGAACTTTCCTTACTGATCTATATTCTTCTGGTAAATCCTTATAGTTTCCGCCATCAGGAACTAAGCTTATAATTTTTTTTGTCTGCTCACTATGATCGCTCGTTACGTGATTATAAATCTTATTGGTGTGTTTTCGCATTAACTGCTGATAGTCAGACAGTGGAGCTTGTGAGTTAATAGCCCCATCTTTAACTGTATGCTCTGGCAAATCAGATAGAGCATCAAAGGTAGTCACTCTGGTTGCATCAGTATTAGACGGAACTGGATACTCGAAATTGTCGTTATAGATTGAACCAACAAATATGACTCTTCGTCTATTTTGTGGCACACCATAATCTGAAGCTAGTAATACCTTGTATTTAACCTTATAGCCCAAATTAGAAAATTCATCGATAATGGCGTCTTTAATTTTGCCTTGTGCCATAGAAGCAAGATTTGGGACATTTTCTAATACAAATACTTTTGGTCTAAATTCTTTGACTACGTCAACAAATCCTTTATATAATTTATTTCTAGGATCGTCTGGATTTCTTTTGCCGGAAAGAGAGAAACCTTGGCATGGCGGTCCACCTATAACAACATCAACATCGCCTACCTCTTCGTGGAGTTTGGCAGCATTAAAGTTTCCCAAGTCCAGTAGAATACCTTTCGAATCCTTGTGATTAGCCCGATATGTCACTAGAGAATCTTCCCAGTTGTCTACGCCTGCAACAATATGAAAACCAGCACATTCAAAACCATATGATAGTCCGCCGCAGCCAGAAAACAAATCTAGGACTCTATATTTCATACACTCCTTTATTTATTCTTCTATTATACCATGGAGGACGCTCTTTCTGTCCGCATTGACCGACTTTTCACACTTATATTTCACAATATTTTACCGTTTCGCGTCAAGAAAAAATCTCACCCCTGTATCTTGCACAATAACTTTCAAAACTCAATTGTGTACAAGTGGATATTATCTATTGACTATTTGCTAGAATGTTTTGTTAGAATCGTTGCCGTAATGGTTGATATCTTCCGGCTCGGCCCAAAGTGAAAGCTTGTGGACGCGCCATTTGCCTATGAAGAACATTTGAACCATCGCGTCATTCACGTCGCGGTTATTTAGTGCGCGTGGAATGTATGCGAGGGAAAGGTAGTACCATTTGTCGTCTTCGGCATCTAACCTCGCAAAAACGCGCTTACCGCGCCCCAAAAGGCGCACATCAAAGCGCTGTGCTAGTGTTTCCAGGGAATAAGTCTTTAATTCGTGAATTGCGTCGCGTACTGATGATTCTACTAGTTCCATGTGCTCAAACTTATCGTGATCGCGCGAATTGAATCTGCCGTTGTATTCAAGCATAAAGTTTTCAAGTTGCCGAGCAGTGACCGGTATCGGTTCGCCAGGTTTTACCTTCTTGAATGGGTGGCGTTTTGCCATGTTACCTCTTTTCATTTAGAGGTGCGTTGTGAGAACGGTATATTTCTTGCCTGATAGCTTTACGGTTAAAATTATGATTGGTTATCAGTGCCATTCTCTGTGGCTCTTCCCAATCTATCAAATAGCATGGAGATTAAACTTAAGGCATCAAGACAATTTTGTTCAGATATTAAATTGGCGTCTTTTAGGTCTATTGAGGTGTTATGAGCTAATGGATCTCTATACCCAGTGTATACACCCTCAGACAATAAGCGTTGCGCATCTTCTAGGTTATTAATTGTAGTTTGCTCAAAAGGCTGCCCATTTGGTCTTATGGCGCCCGCAAAGACATGGAATTCTTTTCTCTCTTCTTGACCAAATGCTCGCCCAAACAAATTTCTGTCATTCTCATCGAACTTCGCATCTGGATCTTTTTGCCTGATTTGCATTTTTATCTCATCTATATACGCTATGCAGGCCTGCGAAATTGCATTATAATAATCTCCACCTTCATATGACTTTCTGCTGACATCCTGTACTTTCTTGTTCAGGCATCTAAAATGATACTGGGCATAATCTGGAATAAGTTCATGAATCTCCTTAACCACTTTTCCATATTCATTATCATCAAGATTATTTATGCTATCCAATGATTCCAATGTCTTTTCTACGGATGTTTTCATGGTATCTGAAAGTGTCCCCTTCCATTTATCGACATCTATGCCTGTAATTATTTTTTGTTTTTTCTTTTTCTCTTCGACTCTCTTATTATTCCATTCAGAAGCAACCTTTTTAACTAATTTTTGTAAAAATTGTTGTAGTTTTTCAGCTTCTGGCATATCCCAGTTCAATGATTGCCTGTCCGTTGATGTTAAATCTTCTTCAAATTCGTCAATATAATCAGCATCGATCCAACCAGACAAATAAGAATAAACATGTTCAGCTTCTGGTAACCCAAAAAAACCTGGATTGTTAACTAATCTTCCGTTTGCATATAGACAAATCCCTCTTAAATCAGACCTTGAGGGAAACCTAGTTGAAATAATTGTTCCACGAAGTTTTTCCTTGTGTTCAAACTCAGAATCAATGCTACTTATTATTTTTTCTACGTCCCAGGTAAACTGTCTCTCTACGTTTTTGTATCGGAGTTCTCTTGTTAGCAGAACCTTGGTTTCTTTATCATTGTTCAAAGAAATTTCAACTTTAAAATCATTTCCAAGACAATTAAACATCTTCGATAGAGAAATGGAAATAGCTTCTAAATCAAAACTGGAGGCCCGAGTAAGTTCCGTAAGAATGATCGTTGTTCCGTGTTCGTCACTATTATTCTTTTTAATAATTGTAGTGTCTGGATTGTAAACTCTATTGTGCTCATTTTCTAGACGATTTGCGTTGTTATTGTTGGAGTCTCCGTTTATGATATTATCCCAATTTAATACAAATTCTGTAGATTCCTCATCGCCTCTCCTTGAGGATTTTATCGTAATGACTTTGCCTATCCCGAATAGAGCTAGCTTTCCGAGGCCCTTTTTGCCAGTGATACGACGGTTTTTTGAATTTTCTCTTGGAGCACCTTCTTTTCTTTGTTTTCTTCCAATCCGTAGAAATTTATTCTGTATATCTTCATAGGACATTCCGTCACCGTCGTCTTCTACCTCAATCCTTTTATCTTCACCATTATCGTACAACCTAATTTTTACATTTTCTGCAGCAGCATCATAAGCATTTGCAACTAATTCCGCTAAAGCGGAAGGTAATCGCGAATACATTTTTATGCCAAGATCCTCTATTGTTGAAGGATCAAATCTTAGCTCTAACTTTGGTTTTTCTTGTTCCAAGATATTCTCCAAGATGTCTAATTATGGATTTTCCAATAATTTCGCCCAAATCAACTGGTACGGCGTTCCCAATATGCCTCGCAATTGTCCCTATAGATATTATATCAGGATTTTCGAAAAACTGATAATCTTTAGGGAAGGTTTGTAACATCGCGCCTTCTCGAAGCGATAAAGCTCTATCTTGCTCTGGGTGCCCGTATCTACCTGTACCATACACGAAGAATTGTGTAGTAACAGTTGGAGAAGGCTTATCCCACTCCATACGGCCATACACACTCGTATATGAGCTACCGGTTTCTTTTTTGTAGCATTCTGGAAGTAAACTTTCATCCCAATCTTTCCATGTCCCACCAGGCTTTGATTGTTGAATCCTTTTTTTATTTATATCGGCCAACTTAGCACACTTATGAAGCGGATCTTTTTTATCACATTCACCATCTTTTATTTTTGGCAAACTTCCGATAGCATCTCTAACGGTTCGCTTTTTCTTGAACTCTGATTCATCTAGTAGTTTTATCTCTCCCAACTTTGATGCCAAGAGGACTAGTCTTCGCCGTCTTTGAGGCAGTCCATACTTACTACAATCAACTATCTTGTAGCTTACTCTGTATCCAAGTTCGGCTAGTTTATTATAAAAATCATTAAACACATCGTACTTACATAATTCTGGGACGTTTTCCATTGATACGATTGTTGGCTGAGTATCTTCAATGTATTGAGAAAATGACCTCAATAGATTCCATCTTTTGTCGGTTTTATGGTCGAATGTTTGTAGATATTTTTTGGCTTGTTTGGAAAACCTTTGGCAGGGCGCACATCCAACTAAAACCTTTATACCAGCACCTTCAAATAGAGCATCAAGATCTTGGCTGCTAAATTGCGAAATATCTGCTTCGACAAATTTAGAGCCATTGTTTTTTTCGTATGCAAATTTACAAGAAGGATCATTATCAATTCCGGCAACAACTTCAAGACCAGCTTTTTGTAGTCCGCATGTTAATCCACCAACACCACAGAACAAATCAACCACTTTGATAGACTGACTCATATTATTAACATTATATCACGTTTCACTGATTGTACTTAAGTTTAACTACTAGCCATTGACATTGTATTTCTTTCATTTTCTTCATTGTCATTGTTTTAAGCCTCTACGGCTCCAGCAGAGCCATAAATCCTTAAAAGTTCGAATCTCTTTGCCTGTATATGTATACCTCAGAACTCGCAAGGCATCAGAATAGGGTAGTCCTTTTTAGGTATAACCTTGATCTTCGCAGTGTATTCGGGGTGGTCGATACGCCAGTCCACAACCATGCACAACCGAATAAGTATGTCTGGTCGCCCCTCACCAAAATGGAAAGGAAGTCCTAGAAGGGCTTGTTTTTTTGTTGCGTGTTTCTCTTTGATTCACGTTATATATTACCCTTTCATGTTATAATAATTCTTAGTAGAAAAGGATGCTAAATGACAAAACCACTGGAAGAGTTTACAAGAGAAGAGCTGATTAGCTATATTAACTCAAATAAAAAAACAAAGAGATACGGATTAGTTTGGGAAGATAATAAGCCAGAGAAAGTTGTAGAAAGATGCCAAACTATGCTCCCAATTGTCGAAGAAATCCCTGACAAGGCGATTATTTATGCACCTGGAGAGATGACAAATCTCATTATTGAAGGTGATAATTATCATTCGTTATCGGTCTTAAACTACACTCATGCTGGCGCAATTGATATTATCTATATTGATCCACCATATAACACTGGTAACAGTGATTTTATTTATGACGATTGTTTTGTTGATAAGGAAGATGCTTTTCGACATTCCAAATGGTTGAGTTTTATGTCAAAAAGACTGAAACTCGCAAAAAATCTTTTATCAGATGGTGGGGTTATCTTTATATCTATTGATGATAACGAACAGGCGGCATTAAAACTATTATGTGACGATATATTTGGTCCTCAGAATTTTGTATCTTGCATGATTTGGCAAAACAAATATACCATTGCCAATGATAAACGTGATGGCCTAACAACGCAAACTGAGTATATTTTGGTATATACAAGGAATAGTGGCTTAAAATTTAAAGCGCTTCCATTAAGAGAAGAATATATCAAATCTACATATTCCAATCCAGACAATGACCCTAGAGGGGATTATATGACAGTACAAATGTTTAAGTTCAAAAACCAAAAAAGCTTCGACGTTGTGTCTCCTACAGGAAAAGTATGGAATAAGCCATGGAATTTTACTCCGGAATCCTTCAAAAAGCTTGATGATGATGGGTATGTATACTGGGGAAATGATGGTAATTCTCTTCCAAGAAAAAAGGTTTATCTTAAGGATTCAAAAGGCACAGGAAGAAGAAACCTATTGTTGGGTACCGAGGTTGGATTTACTGCGGACAGTAGCAAAGATATGAAGGATTTATTTGGCGATCCAAGTATTTTCTTATATACAAAGCCAAAGAAACTAATGAAATATATCATTGATATGGTTGATAAGAATGATCCAATTATTCTTGATTTTTTCGCTGGATCGGGCACGACGGGTCAAGCAGTAATGGAATTAAACCAGGAAGATGGTGGTCATCGTCAGTTTATTCTATGCACAAATAATGAAAATAGTATTGCTGATAATGTTACTTATCCTAGAATTAAGACTGCAATAACGGGCGTTCGTCCAGATGGTACAAGATATTCGGACGGAACATCAGAAAATGTACGTTACTTTAAGACAGAATTTGTCAACAAGGGATTGACTACTGATGATACTCGCGAGGCTCTTGTTTCGGAATGTGCAGATATGATTCGGATTCGCGAAAACGCTTTTGAATTCGTTGCAAGCACACCAGAGTATCAATTCTATAAAAATAACAAGGTGTTCGTTCCGATTATATTTGATCAGTTTGCAATTGAGGAAACATGGAAAAAAGTCGAAGAACTCAATACGGATCGTTTGCCTGTTCGTGTTTATAATTTTAGTTATAACCGTCATGCAAATGAAGAGGAAATACCAGACACGGACTTAGAATGGACAGCGTGTTCCATCCCTGAGACTGTTCTTGAGGTTTATAGAAGAATTTTTAGAAGGAAAGAAGGAAAGAATGCGGCTTAAGGATTTTCAGCTAAATGCGATTAATAAATCTGCTAATAATATATATGAGCTTCTTGCTGAAGCGAAGCTTCGTGAGATTAAGGGAGATTTTGAACCAGCGCGTTTCGTACTCAAGTCATGTACTGGTTCTGGTAAGACCTTTATGTTAGCAGAGATTCTTCGGGAATTGAAAGAACGTGATCTTGAAGACAAGTATGTTTTTGTATGGTCTGCACCAAATAAACTCCATACGCAGAGTTTAAATAAGCTACAGGGGATTCTTGCAGATACAGAATATAAACTTCTCGACATCGAAAATCTTGAAGCTGGTGAACTAGCAGAAAATACTATTCTCTTTGCAAACTGGGAGAAACTATTTAAGATTGCAAAGAAAGACGAGCCGGAAAAAGATGTGAAGAAAGGTGACTTTACGAACCGTGCTGTGCGTAGAGGTGAAGATGGCCGAAATATGCAGGATGTCCTTGATGAAACGCGAGAGGCTGGATATAAAATAATTCTTATTGCTGATGAAAGCCATCAAACTTTTCTTGGGCAGAATTCCCAAATTTTTATTCATGAGGTGATTAGACCAGTTCTTATTATCGAGGCTTCAGCTACCCCGAAACTTGAGTCAAATAGTTTGTCTACGGATAAATACAGAAGAATTGAGGTTTCAACGGACGACGTTATCGATAGTGGATTGATTAAGAAACAAGTTCTTATTAACTATGATATTGAGAGCGTCGCTGAAGAATTAAATCGTGATGCTATTGAAACTGTGATTATTGCTGGTTTGAGAAAAAGGGATGAGTTGCAACATCTGTATGAGCAGAATGGGGTAAACATTAGGCCGCTGATGCTTGTACAGCTTCCTACTGAAGATAAAGAAGAGATGAGTGAACTTGATGCGAAAGTAAGGAGCATCGCTGAGGAAATCCTGTCAGAGCAAGGATATGAATACTATAATAGGAATCTTGCAATTTGGCTTTCTGGTGAAAAGGAAAATTTGGATAACATTACTGACAATGAGAACATGGCAGAGGTGCTAATTTTTAAACAGGCTATTGCACTTGGTTGGGATTGCCCGAGAGCGCAGGTGCTTGTTATGTTACGTGACATTAAGAGCGAAGCATTTCAGGTCCAAACGGTTGGTCGTATACTAAGGATGCCGGAAGCCAAGCATTATGGTGTCGAGCAACTTGATAGTGCATATGTCTACACGAATAGTGGAAAGACCGTAAAGATTGATCAGAATGATAAGGATGCAAAAAATCTTCTTAAGACTCAGAAGTCTTTCTTTAATCCTGCATTTACAAACATTACGCTCCCCGATTCTGTTTATTTGCGTCGCATTGATTATGGTGATCTCCGTGCAAACTTTAAACAAGTGCTTGAGACCGAATTGGATTTAGCCTTTCATATTGAAGAAAAAGATAGTTCGATACAACGAAAGGAAAAGCTTGATGAATTATTAGAGGTAAGTCCAGAAGAACTAACTACTCCAGTAATTTCTGATGTTGTAATTGCTAATATCGATGATGTCCAGGAACAAAATGAGATTAAAACAATTAATCTCGTGTCGAACCAAGTAAATATAGAACGCATATTCCGAGATGTGTTACGCGGTTTCTGCGGCAAGTTCAAGAACTTTGCTCGTTCTGAGACTAAAATTAAGGGTACGCTGAAACCGTGGTTTAAAAAGGCTGATTTTGATTGGGATTTAGTGCAACAAATATTTACGTGTTCTGAAAACAACCAGCGCATCTTTAAAGAGGTATTTGATAAAGCCATTGATAAGTATGATACGGTAAATGCTGAGGACATGCGAGCTAGAAGGCAAAGACAAGATAGGATTTTTAATTTCTCGATTCCTCAGATTGATGAATTCAATGAACATTATTCTAGTGTGCATGTCGTCAAGAACATTATGGTGCCATACTATCGTTTCGATAATGCACCTACTAGTACCGAAATTCCGTTTGAAAATGCTTTAGAGGCTAGCCAAAATGTTGAATGGTGGTTTAAGAATGGGGAGAAGCTCGATAAATACTTTGCCGTGAAATACTATGAACTTGGAGAGGATCAAAAGAGCTATGGCAGGGCATTTTATCCTGATTATATTGTTAAGTTTTCTGATGGAAGAATTGGTATTTTTGATACTAAGAGTGGTTTTACGGCAGAGGATGCTACCCAAAAAGCTAATGCGCTTCAGCAGTATATTTCGACTCATAGTGACATTAAACTATTCGGTGGGATTATTAATGTTGTGAATGGTCAATTCTATTTTAACGATAGTTCTGATTATGAATTCGGAGATGGGAAGACTGGTCAATGGAGACCATTTGAGTTTAAATGAATACTATTTCTTGTATGTATTCATTAAGCAGTGGAATATAAGATTAACTGGTTCTGGTCGCTGGATATATTAGACTTTTCTGCCAAATGTCTCAATTACTTCTTCGGATGTTCTATCTGAGACTTGACGGCCAGTAGCTTTTTCAATTGCATCAAGCAATTTTGTAGTTCTCGTTGCAATAAACTCATCAAAATTATCGCTAGATAATGCCCCATAATCCAACAGGTGCGTTTCCATTCTCTCGACGACTTCGTTTGATTCAATTCTTTTCTTTATTTTTTCTATATACTTACTAGGTGCAACTCCACCGATGTATCGGTTTGTGGAAGCATAAAGTGGAGTTTTGTTAATTATAGAATTCCATTTATTCTTATCATAACCTTGTTTTTCGCAATAGTCTTGAGGAAAGATATGATGGATATCGCTACTTTCTCCGATATAGCTTTCAAAATCCATTTTACTGTCGCTAATCCAGTCTCTAGCTCCGTTTTCAAGTATTAGAGTCATAATGCCTTTATATGCGGCACTATTGCGCGTTTGAAGGCCTAATAAGCGTTTCGTATTGAATGAACAGTCATTCACGGTGTTTGGAAATGTTTCAGACTTATTAATCCATTCAATGACTTGTGGTAGGTCGTTTGCATAGCGCGTTTCGTTTGCGCCACCATACAATTCACCGAGAATCCCACACCAAATCCAGCGTTTAATCTTATCCTTTACGGCTTTGTTTTCGATATCTGTGCCAAGAACAGCACAAATTGCAGAGAGTGGAATAAACTGAGTAGCATATGGGACATCGTTTTCGCGATAAAAACACATTTCCATTAATAACTTATACATTCGGTTATAGCCATCAATAAGTTGATCGCGATATTGCATGTAATCATTTATCGTGAGGTTTAACACGTCTCTACGTTTGCAGGAAACTGTTCTTCCTTTCATATAGGAAGCGAGAAGAGTCAGTGCCGTTAGAAAGCTTGTATTATCTACGACTTTAAGAATGCCTTTTTTCTCAAAATCGTCATTGATTGTTTTCCAATCGTCACGTAAATCGAAATTGTCTGCGGCAAAGGTTGCAGTTACTAGTTCAAATACCGTTAAGGACATTCCACCTTGGTTGACGTTTTCAAATACTTGGCAGACGGCTTCTTTTGGGGTTTCTTTCCCTATGCGGATGAGGGGAATTCTATATGATAGTAGATTGCGAAGTATTTTTTTATTTAATTCCTCATATTCATCTATTACCGTAAAGACTTCGTCCTGCGTTGAATTATTTCTGTAATGTTGATAATAACCTGCACGCCAATTATCAAGTTCGTTGCTATTCGATAGTATATCGAATGGAATCATCCTATTCTCGTATTCCAATTCTGGAGTAGATAAATCGAGAACTATGTCACGACCTATATTTTCTTTTTTCTGTTTATTCTCATCAACGGAGACAATTGCATCGATGCGATCGATTTCTGGATTCAGGGCTTTTTTAATGTCTAGATAATAGTGACGGAGAAGTTTTTTATTCTTATTCTTTTCATTATAAGTCTTAACTGGTTTTTTTGAACGCATTGCGAGAAACATTGAAGTTGTGCGTTGTTGGCCATCAAGTATCATCTCTTTTGGTTCAACTATTTCGTTACCACTATCCTCGATATTTCTACATTTAAAATGAAAATCGCCGCCAGATTCTAGAAGCATGATTGCGCCAATTGGATAACCTTTTGTTAGACTTGCTAACAAGGATTTGATTCTGTCATCATCCCATACCCAACCGCGTTGAAAGTCTGGTAATTGTATTTCGTGTGTTTCGACCTGATCGAGTAATTTAGACAGCTCCCTGTCGTCGGGTTTAAACATGGTACGCTCCGTTTTTGATAATAAAGTTTAAACAAATTATACCATATAGTGTATGGTTTCTGTGGTGATGGAATACTACTTATAGATTATAAAAAGGCCCGCCTAGGCGGGTCTTTTGGTTATGCTGCGTTTTCGGGGTACCAGGATTCGATGATATCGGTCGGGATTTCGAAGTGCTGGTAGTCCTTGCGGTCGGTCCAGTCGCCACCCCACTCAAAGCCGGCTTCCGTAAAAAGTTTGTAGGCGAGGTCGTCGTGGTCAATCTTGTATGGGAAGTTCGCGTCGCGGTCGAGATACGGTTCGCCAGTCGCCGGTTCGATGATACGTGCACCGTCTACGACCTTGGTGTAAGGATTGTAGAGCGTATTGATATCAATGGCGAGGCCAAGGCCGTGCTTTGAAACACGCGTGGTGTGCGAGATGAAACGGAAGTTGAAACTGGACGAGTTGTTGTCGCGCATCGAAGTCTCGTCGTCCGCATCGTATTCGTCTACGAGACGGATTTTTTCGATTGGATATTTCGCTTCGTAGAGTTCGCGGAAAATGTCGAGGACGGTATCCGCGATGTGGTAGTTGACGATCATTTCGCCTTCGTGGGTTTTGCCGTCTAAATCCACATGGAGTAGATGCAGATAGCGAAGGTCATCGCGCGGGACCGTGCAATCGGTCTTGAACGATTTGCCGTAGATACGGTCGAAGAGCTCGTCTGTAATCTCGGTGACGTAGAACTCGTCTGCCGAGACGGACTCAGCTTTTGAGCCAGTTAGACTGTAAACGCCGACGAGGACGCAGATGCAGAGAAAGATGGTGACATAATTTAACCAGTTTTTCATTTAAGGTACACCCCCTAAAAAAATTACTCAAATGAGCTATATAATTATAGCATAAATGGGGTGAAAAGTCAAAATGAATATAGGCAGGGCTTGTGAAAGCGGGGTCTACTTTTTCGTCTAAATTTTGTATAATAAACATGAGGGTTTAGACGTGGCAAGATTTATTCCAGTAGGACGTACAGACGGTTTTCATAATAGTCCAGCCGAGAGGATGGTCTATGAAGCGTTCAAGAAATTACCAGATGATTACTGTGTTTTTTATTCATTGCTGTGGGGAAAGGATTTTCAGGGACGCCATCATCGTGGCGAGTCGGATTTTATGGTTTTTGATCCGACGCGTGGATTCATAGTGATTGAAGTAAAAGGCGGGGGAGTTAGGCGAGATCCGGATGGACAGTGGTATTCTACTAGTCGCAACGGGGACGATCATCGATTGCCCCGTTCGCCGCTTTTGCAGGCACAAAAGAGCGCAGATAGATTTAAGGGGATACTTGATGAATCCGATGATGTAAATATTAGAAACTATAGGATAGTGCCGATAGCTTGGTTCCCAAATATAGATGATCCAGCATTTCATGAAAAGCTTACCCATGAATATGAACCATCTAACACTTTTACAGAAGACGATTTAGACGACCCGGAGGGCATGATTAATTACGTATTTAGCTACAATAATATGCACAAAAGACAACTTGATAAACCGGCTAAACAAATCATTGATGAGGTTGTTAGGATTTTTGCTCCGGTATTTCGTATTGTCCCAAGTATTTCTTCGGAGCTGAAGGAACGCGATTTTCTGTTTAATCAGTTGACGAGTGAACAGGCAAGTTTGCTTGATTATTTGGTGGAGCAGAGAACGGCAGCCATCCATGGTGCAAGTGGAACCGGTAAAACAATGATTGCGCTGGAATGTGCAAGAGGATTGCCGAAAGATACGAACATCTTGTTCCTTTGTTTTAATAAGTTATTGATTCAGTATTTGAAGGATAATTTTGGTGAGGAAATGCCAAATGTGACTTTTGCGAACCTTAACCAGCTGTATGCGAAGGCAACTGGTGGTGATGAAATAGTTGAGGCCGATGTTATTACGGATTTCTTGCTGGATTCATTTAGTGATAATTACCAATTTGAACATATTATTGTAGATGAGGCACAGGACATTAAGGCAGATCATTTGGATTTGTTGTCTAGTATTGCGAGTGCGGTTGATGGGTATTTTTATGTTTTTTATGACAAAAATCAGTTGGTACACCAGTGGGATACAGAAACGCTTGGGTGGCTAAAGAAGATGGATTGTCGATTGGTGCTGAACAAGAATTGTCGAAATACTCTTGAAATTGCAAAGACTGCGTACTCGCCGTTTGGGCTTGAGAATGTGATTTTACCAGAAATGATTAGCGGTGATACTCCGTGTATGAATAATTATTCTAATACGGAAGAGGCGATTAAGGGAATTGCTGAGACGATTCGTTTTTACACGGATAAAGGTTTCACAAAAAAGCAGATTACGATTTTGACTTTAAAAACTTTAAATAAGACCATTCTTAATGGTCTTGAGTCGGTGTATGGGTATCGTTTGACGAATGATTTAGATGGCGATGGAATTCTATTTACGACGGCGAGGAAATACAAAGGCCTTGAAAGTGATGTGGTAATCATAATTGATTTTGACGGGGATACGTTTAAGGATGACAATGCAAAAAGCGTGTTTTATGTGGCATCAAGTCGCGCGAAGCATTGTCTCACATTTGTAGCTTCGTTGAGTGATGATGATATGCGGAAGGCGATTGGTGATCTCGGTGGCGACCCGACTGGGGAACCACGTAAAACACTGAAAAAACTACTCAACATAGATTTTCAATTTATAAGATAGATTTGGTTTTATATGTCTTCGTCTGTGTCGTAGTGTTCGACTACTTCGCCATTAACTTTAATCACGCCATTTGCTGCGGTAATTCTTGGTAGTTGGCAGATGGTAAAATAGTCATTGATGTCAAAATTACCGGGCGTACAACCGATTTCTTCTAGATCTTCGTCTACGTCAGAATAATATTGATTCGCACATTCCAGGTTTTTGGGATAGTTGCGTTCAAGAAATTCCCACCATTTTCTTTTATCAGTCATAGTCAATTCGTAGTCGTTGCGATCAAAATTACTCATGGTCCGCCTTTCTCATTAGGCGGTCTTCATGAGATTTACCGCTGGCAATAAACGCCTTAGCGATAGCGATCTTACATTCCTTATAATTCTTTGGGTCAAAACTCATATAAAACCTTTAGTTTATATCTCTATTATACCACTTTTGGTTATTTTAGTCAATAGGTTTATGCATATTTTGTTATCTTGAGCTAAGTTTGTTTTTAGTATTGATTTTTTATGATGCTTGTGTTATAATATGGTATATGAACAGTTGGGATATTCAGGAGTGGTTTAGGGAACATGTCACACTCGGTGATGAGGTTTTTTCCGTTTCAGATGAGCAGGCGGAGGCTATCCTTGACGATCACAAGAATACTATTGTTACGGCGCGAGCTGGGTCTGGTAAAACTCGTCTTATTGTGGCGAAAACTATCTATCTTATAGCACATGAGGGATATGACCCGAGCGATATTATTGCGTTTGCTTTTAACACAAATGCGAGTAAAGAACTAAATGATCGTTTGGCGAAGGTTAAAGTTGATGGTGTACTACTATTGCCTGATGGTCTAGAGAAGCGTAATCGTGTGGCTACGACTTTTCACTCGTTCGCTGCACGCGCAAGAAGCTTTGGGGGCGAAATATTATCAGATAGAGAATGTGACGACAAGGAAAAACAGGCGTTTATTCCTAATCGTAGTTACTTTATTCAAAGAATTATTAAAGATAAACTTAACAGAAAAAAAGTACTTGAATTTATTCGTGACGCAGAAGACAAGCAATCACTTGAAGGGGTGAGCGTCGAAGAGAGTGGTGCATCTTCTACTCGTGAAGAATGTTATTATGAGACACTAAATGGTGAAATAGTTAGGTCATTTGGTGAAAAAATAATTGCGGACTATCTGTTTGAACATGATATTGATTACCGTTATGAAAAATTTGACTTGTATCCTTCACAACTAGCAAAATTTGCAAAAGACGAAGCTTCTGCTGATAAACTTAGGATGCGAGATGCTGTTCGTCCTGATTTCTATCTTGAGGATTATAATCTGATTTGGGAACATTGGGGCGTAAGTGGTTTAGAAACTCCTGAAGAAATTCAGATTATTAATAAATCAAAGATATTTGATGGAGGGTATGAACGCTATTTGAATGGAAGGCGCTGGAAAGAATGGTTCTATGATAGATCATGGCTAAATGATTCAGCCAAATATTATTCTGGCGGGGAGAATTATTATCTTTCTCAACTTCTTAAATATAAAGGATTAATCACTACATATAAGGATCCTTTTTCGTCTCGTGTAGACTTTGAAAATAAAATAGAAAAACGTCTTGCAGAGTTTGGCATTCATAAGCCAAGACTTTCTGAAGAGGAAATTATAGAAAAACTTTTTAACAATAAAAATCATGAGGTGGTTACCCGTCTAACTGAACAAATAACAAGTTTTATCGATAAAGCTCAGCATAATTTTATGTCGAACTACGATAAGTTACACGCGCTATGTAAGAGCGAGAAGGATCCTCATGTCCATTTATTCTACGAGTTGGCATTAGAAGCACTTAATTATTATACGAATGAGTTAACGAGTGATATTTCTGATGAAAAACAGAGGCCACTGTTAGATGAATGTTTTGAGAAAAAATATACTACCGATTTTAATATTTTACTGGATACAGCTGCTAGATTAATTAATGAGCGAAGAGAAAACCCTCGTCTTGTTGTTGATGGATATAAGTACATTTTCATTGACGAATATCAAGATTTCTCTGAATTGTTTTTTAAATTAATTAAGGCTCTTAGGGAACGTTCTGATGAAGCAAAAATGATGGTTGTTGGTGATGATTGGCAGGCAATTAATAGCTATGCTGGGTCTGATTTGAAGTTCTTTGAGAATTTTGAAGAATACTTTCCTGATGACAACAGCAGAATTGAGCTTCTCACTAATTTCCGAAGTGTCGATAAAATTGTAGAGTTAAGTAATCTTTTTATGGAAAGAGCAGGTATTACCGGGTCGGGTAGTAAAACTCATAATTTAGCTGACGGGTTCGATGATCCTTTGCAAATATGTCAAGTGAGTGGTATTAAAATGAAAAAAGACAAGAATAGTAATCGTTCATATAAGGCACAACAATATGATCGTGCACTTACTGAGATTATCAAGAATAATGAAGGAAAGACTATATGTTTTTTGTCTCGTAAAAAGGTTCTAACAGCATATGGCAACCTGAACAATTGTAAGAATGAGATTAAAAAGAGGTTCGAAGAGGAAGATCGTGCTTGCATGAC
The DNA here is from genome assembly GCA_946409745.1 of uncultured Candidatus Saccharibacteria bacterium. Classification (GTDB taxonomy): domain Bacteria; phylum Patescibacteriota; class Saccharimonadia; order Saccharimonadales; family Saccharimonadaceae; genus Nanosyncoccus. The sequence goes on from CAMJXP010000001.1 coordinate 29,577, forward strand.
AAAAACTGTAGACATGATTAACGATAATATCACCGTTTCCACTGTTAATAGTGCAAAAGGCTGCGAGGCTGATATTGTTGTGATAATTGAAACTGACAACGGAAGTTTTCCGGTTATCCACCCAGATACGGAACTTTATAAAGTTTTTGGTGAAAGTACTGAAAAGATGATTGATGAGCAAAAAAGACTCTTTTATGTGGCATTGACACGCCCTAAAGAAAAGCTTTATATTCTTCACGAGAAAGACTTTAATGACAGTGAAGTAGAGCAGGAGAACTTCCTTACGATGCTCGATAGGGATGAACTGGGGCAATATGACCCTCAACCGAGGACAATTGCTGAGCGTATCAAGGACGGAGAGATTAATTGTTTTATTGCTAATGATGTAGAAGTCGTTCAAAATAAGTATCGTCCGAATAACCACGATTTTATTGTAACAGCGTATAATGGCGATGTTGTTCGACAGTTTAATGTAGATCGTTCCAAAGATAAAGAATCTTGCGAGGTTATCGATTCGCTTGTAGAATTCTTTTCAGATAAAGAAAACAAAGGAAAACATATCTGGGCAGAGGTTCAAGATGGGAAATGGATTCATTTCAGGAAGCGCAGACCATCTGATTATATTCCAGACGCGCTGTAGCATTGGATACTTATATTGAAATTGTATAAATTTCTGTTATTTCTATTGACTTTTTTGGCAATGTGTGCTATAATGATAATATATCCATAGAGATGCGGAACGTTAAATGTAGCGCAGTACGTATAATACTATGGTTAAGCAGTACTCAATTTATGTCGCTTATAGAAATAGACTCCGTGAAAACGGAGTCTATTTTGTAGGTAGCACCTTGCTATATTCCGTAAAAAATGTTATAATACATCAGTTGGCCTTCGGCCAAAGTATTTTTTAAAAGGATGGTGCATGTGAATGAAGACAATGAAAAAGCTGGTAATCGCAATCCTCGTTCTCATAGTAATGGTGTTTCTGGTGGGATGTAGCGAGACGGTGGTGCCGGATGGCGCAACCGGCGTCGTGGTACACGACGGAATCGTATCGGATGAATACCTGCAGCCTGGGCGTCATACAACTGACGACAGTACGCACACTTCGATCGTGATTGTAGACAACAAGATTAAGACTGCCTCTTATAGCAATACCATTGAGGGACAGAGCAAAGACGACGTCATTATCAACGCCTCTGGCTATAGCTTTAGCTACCGGATTGGTGGCGGAGCGAAGTCGGTCTGGCTCGTGAAAAACATTTCGGACCGCGATAATATCGTTCCGCCGTCCATCGTGGAAAACGCTCTGAAAGACGCTCTTCTTGAGGTCGAAGCGAAGAACGTGACAAAGCGCGTCTTTGTCGAGCCGATCTTTAAAGAGATACTCCAGAAGAGAATCAATGAATATCTCGGATATCACAACGGCGAAGATACGACGCTCATCACGGTAACTTCCGTCTCGATTGGTAACCTTTCGCCGGAAGCGGCATACGATCAGGAACTCTCGCGTGGAGCAATCCTTACCAAGCGTGCCGAAAACGACAAACTGGAATACGAAACGAGCATCGCTAGTGCGGAAACACAGGCGGAACTCGCGAAGTATGAAGCCGAACGGCTGACGGCCGGTTGGGAAGAACTCAGCGAAAAATTCACTCCCGAAGTGGCAGCCTATCTCATTATTGAAAAATGGGATGGACATTGTACTCCTGGTAGTCCGATGGAACAGTTGATTGAGTACTACGTGAGCGAGGCGCTGAAAGACGAGCCTTAAGTGAGGTGGCACAATGAAACAAGGCCAGAAAATCTTAATTATTATTCTGTTTATAATTCTGGCGGCGTTTTCGTGTTTCCGGTATTATTACTACGCGACACACGGAGAAGAGTTTTTTCCTTCGATGATTAAACATTTCTTAAGGCCACCAGAAGAGAGCCCCGAAATAGTTGAGGTTGATTTATCGACTAGACTAACGGTGAATCCAGCCTATGACGGAACGAATAAGGAATTCATTGATGATAATATTCGAGACGAGGACGCCGTGGTGAGAATTCATCAGACGAAAACGTATCAGTATTATGATAATAGTGGTAACGCGATCGAGATTGTGGAGACACAGTCTTATAACGCAGATTCCGAAACGCTTTTTTCCGGCTACAGACGGGGAAGCAAGAAAATGTCTGACACGAGTGTTACGAAACAGGAAATCGAGATTCTCTATTGTTATGAAGACGATGTGATTAATCGAGAGTATACGATCAGTTCGTTTAACGGGTCTGAACTCTTAGCGATAGACACTCGGTCTTCAACCAAAAATCGCACAAAATCCTAAGCCCCTACGGGGGCTTTTTTATTGAAAAATTGTTAGATTGATAATCGGGGAGTTTTATCTTATAATTCTATACAAGTTGTAGAGGTAAAAAATGAAAAACAGATTACGTTATTGGCTTAGGAAGGACCGGACTTGGTACTTGATGACTTTTGTGCTCCTCGCGGTACTTTGCTATTTATTTCCGTATACAGGCGACGACTGGTCGTGGGGCTCATCGGTGGGGATTGATCGGATTAATGCCGGATTCGTTGACTATGGTGGACGTTATTTTGGCTATATTATTGTACTAGTACTAACGAGACTATGTGTGCTCAAGGCTCTCGTGATGGCGGGGACATTCTTTGGAATAGGTGGTATTTAATAATATTTTTGAAGGTAAAACAGAATCGCTTTGGCTAAGAATCGGGATGTTTCTGATGGGACTCGGCGGCAGCCTTATTATGGAGAATGTGATGCGTCTTAAGACGATTCGAAAAGAAGTGGAAGCGGGGAAGCAAGAAGTAATCCTGAAACGCTTGCCGTTTGATTCACTAATGTGGGTGTCGTCACCGACGTTTGATAAATTTACTGAGCGCTACAAAATGTTCTACGACATCCCGATGGAAGTGGATGTGGTAAACGAACAAATTTAGGAATTAGTTAGAGAAATCTCTTCGCCTTTTTCGACGACGAGTTTATTCTCCGCAGTGAAGCGGGCGACGATGTCGTGATTTAATGCGTCGCTTCTTGGGTCGGTGTGGTATGGGATGCTGTGCTTGGCGTGAACTTTTTCGGCCGCTTCGGTCGCGAGTTCTGGTGTCATAGTGTAGGTGCCGTCCATTGGGAAGAAGGCGTAGTCTAAGTTACGCGATGCGAAAGAATCCATCCCAGGAGTAATGGTGGTGTCGCCTGGAATGTAGATGGTGATGCCACTTTTTAGCGTTAAAATATAGCCAACGCATTTGGTTTCGTCGTGGAATTGGTTATAGCCGGCGGAGACGGCCTCGACTTTGACGTAATCAAAATCGAAGGTTTTATACTCGCCATTTACGAGGGCTTCTTTTTCGGTGATAATGGTTGCGTGGTCGCGGTGCTGAACTTTAGAAATCTCATTATGGTCGAAATGGTCGTGAGTGACGAGGATTAAATCGGCTGGGAGTTCGTAGTCACTGTCGTTTCCGGCGTAAGGATCAATATAAATATTTTTGCCATCACTCGTGGTAAGGCGTAGGCTGGCATGGCCTATATATAATAATTTATCTTCCATATAGATAATTATATTATAAAACACTTGACTTTTTTAAACATAAGTGCAATTATAGAGATAAATAAAGGTCATACAGTTTTAAAAAATGAAGATAAAAACAAAAAATCGGGAGATTTTTCTGAAAGCCGTGAATGGGCTAGCTTTTGTCGCAATCGCAGCATTGGCTATTTTCGGCTTAGTTAGAGGCATGAATGAAACGCCGCTAGCCGTGGCGGATTCGCCAATGATGGAAGGTGCAACGCCTTCGGGTGGTATGGGCTATGGTACACTCAACACCCATATTTACCGCGTGAGCGATGGTTCTTCCGGTGCGCCATGTTGGAATGGTGGTGGTTGTTACACTTCGCATGCCATGTGCTTACAGCCGGGTAAGGCTTCACATGTGGGTGACTATGGCTATGTTGGTATGGAATCGAATGAAACTATCGTAAAAATTATGTTAGTGACCGATGCAGCCGTGAACCCGACAATCTACAATGCCTTTAAATCAACTGGCATGGATCTCGAAAGTCTCGGTTCAACGATTACTAGTACAGGTGCTGTGGAATTTTCGCGTGGCATTTACTATTCGGCGGGACAAGCTAGAGCGTTCGTGGTGGGACACGTGCTCGCGGGTGCAGTTTATTCTGGGACGGTTGGCAATTATGCTGGGCTTTCGGGTTCGGCGGCGAGTAGTATGACGCAGGCTTACAATACCATCATGAGCTGGTTTAATACGAATTATTCGGATGCACCACCACAATACACGTTTTATACTTTCTATCCGAATGATTCTAGCCACCAGACGCTCGGTTGGATTGAAGGTAGTTACACGCCGACTCCGGTAGTGCAAAAGGGTTACATCCAAATGCTGAAGTATGACTCAGCAACTGGGTATAATGCGGCGCTCGGTGGTACTGGTGTGCTTGGCGGTGCGACCTTTAGGGTTTACAACCAGAGTAATAGTAGCGTAACACTAGCCACACGAACGACTGCTTCGAATGGCTATACTCCATCATTTGAAGCGGAAGCTGGGCAAAGAATTTGTTTCGTGGAAACTAGTCCACCGAGCGGGTATACGCTCGATGCGACACCGCACTGTGCGGTCATCCAGGCGAACGCGACGACTTATGTAGATATGGCGAATACGAAGGCGACTGGCAATATTCGGCTTTATAAATATGATTCGGCGACCAATGCGCCGCTTGCTAATGCGACTTTTAGAGTTTATGAACAGGGAAATAGTGGTGTAACGCTTGCAACTAAGACAACTGGGTCGGATGGTTATACGTCGACGCTCTCGGGTGATGCTGGCAAAGTGATTTGTTTCGTGGAAACGACGCCGCCAACTGGATATGTGCAAGATACGACGCCAGTGTGCGGTACGATTCCGACGGGTTCAACGGCTACGGTAAACAAGTCTAATACCAAGCAAGTGTTAAATGGTGGCGTGACGGTAAAGAAGGTGGATGTCGAGACCAATTCGACATCAGCTCGTGGTTCGGCGTCGGTGCAAGGCACGACCTTTACGGTTTATAAGTCGGACTCGAACGGCTCAGTGGGTGCTTCCACTGGCGTGACTCTCACGACGAACGCGTATGGTCTCGCTTCGACTAGTTCTTCGGCACTTTCGATTGATCCGGTGGCGGGTGGAAGCTGGTATTGTGTGAAGGAAACTGGTGCTAGTACCGGGTATAATTTAACGGATACGAGTTGCAAGAAGTTTTATCTAACCACGAATGGGCAGATGTTTGATCTCACTTCGATGCCATTTTCAAACTCGATTATTAAGGGTAGTCTCACGATTACGAAGTATCGTAAGATTTATGATGGGACGACAAATAGTTGGACGAATGTGCCGTTTGCGGGAATTACCTTTACACTGACGAATACGGCGGACGCGGGGATTAACTATACGACTGGCGAAACCAATGCTGATGGCGTGGTGACATTAAACAATATTATTTATGGTACTTACACAGTGGTTGAGAACGAGTCGTCGAAGAATGCGGCCTATAAAAAGGAGAGCTTTAATGTCACGATTTCGTCGCAAGGACAGACAATTTCGAAGACAGTGGTAAACGAACTACCGGATAACCCACAGATTGATACGGTAGCAAGAAATACGAATAGTAATCCGGATGACAAGGAAAATGTCTCGCCGGAAGATAAGGAAATTGAGATTGGCGAGAACGCTGGCGTGACGGATTACACGATGTATGGTGGTCTTGAAGCGGGTGCAAGTTACCGCGTGGAAGGTGAACTTTGGAAGATTACGCCACCGCAAGAGAGGATTACGACGAAGTCACAGAGCTTCACGGCCTCGAGTGGCGGAACGGGCAGCTTTGATCTCAACTTTAACACAATCGATACGACGGAATATATTGGTGAAACACTTGGTATTATTCAAAAACTTTACAAGCGAAATGGCGATGAGTGGCTCTTAACAACAGTACACAATGCGGATTTCTCGGATACGAAACAAATTGTGCGCGTGGTGGATCTCGGACTTTCGACGAATGCATCGGATGATGCGGATGGTGATAAAACTATTGAACCGACTAGAGCGCAGGTGATTCGTGATGAAGTGACTTACCAGAATTTGGTAGTGGGACGTGATTACATCTTGGTAGCAAGATTAATTGATAAGGCTGAAACGAAGTCAACTGGTACGACCAAGGTGCTGGAAATTAATGGCGTAGAAGTACCGGCGAAGATTACGAAGATTACGATGCCGGATGCGGTCGAGAGCTCATCGACAGTGAGATTTAATATTGATGCGACGACGATTCCGGGTAAGGAAGTGGTCGTGTATGAGCGCGTTTATGAATATGTGGATGGCGTGACGTCGTCGAACTGGGAAGACCAGCTGACGGATCTCGTAATTGATCACGAAAACATTAATGATACGAATCAGACTGTAAAAGTGCGTCCGCGCGTTGGCACAGAAGCGGTGGATAAACTCGATAGCGACCATACGATTGGCGTGGGTATGGCGACGATTGTGGATACCGTAAGTCTAGAAGGTCTCACGAAAGAGAAATATAAAGTCGTGGGCTATGTGGTAGAAAGAAAGGGCGAGAATGGCTCCGAGACGGAAGATACACCAATTGAAGCAATTGTGGAAACTGGTGACCGTGCTCAGGTGATTGGCGAAACGACGATTGACCTTAGGAGTGCGAGTGTGATTCCGACTGAAACGCAGGTTGAGTTTAAGTTTGATACGCGTGAATTTAAGGGTAAGTCACTAGTGATTTATGAAGAGTTGTACCGCGTGGAGAATAATAATTCGGAGACTTTGATTGCTTGGCATAAGGATGCAAATGATGCGAAACAGATGATTGATGTGGCGACACCGAAGATTCACACGACGGCGACTGATAAAACCGACGGCGACAAGGAACTCAAGAAAGACATTGAAGCGACGGTAATTGATAAGATTGAATATGAAGGTTTGGTGGTTGGCGATACTTATACTTTGGTAGGCGAGCTACGCGACAAAGACACTGGTGAGGTAATTGAATTATTAGATGAGAAAACCAAGGTGATTCATGTATTTGTAGCAGAAGATGATCATGGCTTTGAGGAGATGGAATTTAGCTTTAAGACCGACGGAATGACGGGCAAGGAAATCGTGGTGTTTGAAGAACTTTACTTTGGTGAATGGGTCGAAGAAGAAATCGATGAAGAAACTGGTGATGTGATTACGCCAGCGCAGGAACTCACGGAAGATGAATTAATTGCTGAACACAAAGATCTAAATAATGTGAAACAGACGGTTGGGGTAGAAATTAAGATTCCGGATACAGGTGCATTTACGCGTGGTGATGATATGGGTGTTCCGCAAATCATTGTAACGGCTTCGCTTGTGGTAGCAGTGGCAAGTGTCAGTACATATTATGGCCTTCGAATTCATAGGCGTCGTACATTTGGTTGGCACGCATAGAATTTTCTTGTGATATAATTATTGGTAATAAAAAGGAGTTATATGAAACAGGCAAGGCCTATTGTTTGGGGAATTGCAATTGTGGCGCTGGGTGTGATTTTCGGCGGCAATGCAATTGGACTATTTAATTTTGATGTGTTCTTCGACGGATGGTGGACACTATTCATCATTGTGCCGAGTGCAATCAGCTTAATTACGGAAAAAGAAAGATTACAGAGTCTAGCATTTCTTGGTGCAGGGATTATTATGCTACTTGCAGCACAGCATGTGTTTGAATGGGAAGTGGCTTGGAAAGCAATCCTCGCGCTATTCTTGATTTTGATTGGTCTTTCAATTATTTTCCGCAGCATTTTTCACAGCAAGAATGATAAAGAAGTCGAAAAAAAGGTGAAGGATGCTGATGATAAAACCATGGATGCGCAGACAGCCGTGTTCTCCGGAAGCGAGAGAGTTTACAATGACGAAGTATTCTCTGGTTCGAATATGGTAGCAATTTTTGGCGGGGCCGAGCTCGATCTTCGCAAAGCAAAATTCACCAAGGATACTGTGATTAAAGCCTTTGCTCTATTTGGTGGAGTGGATATTAAAGTGCCGGAAGACGTGAACATTAAGTCGAAATCCGGATTTATCTTTGGTGGAATTTCGGATGATAGAAAAGGAGAATCAAAGGGTAAATATACCATTTATTTAGACGCCGCTGGTGGATTTGGTGGCATAACGATTAGTGACAAATCAAAACAAAAGAAATAGTAAGGAAAGGAGTTTATGGATAACAAAGAAATATATAAGAAAACTTTGACGTTTTCACTAAGACGATTCCTATGGGATCTTGGATCCGTCATTGTAATCGTGCTATTATCGGCAGTTGGGTTCTTGATTGCTGATAAAGTATCAGGTAATGGATTAATCGGTGTGCTAATCGGCGCTGTGGTTGCAATTGTGATTGTGGCGATTGTTTCACACTTTGTTTCATACATTTTTAAAGCTGGCCAAATTGCAATGATGACTGAAGGAATCGTGAAGGGCAAACTCCCAGATGATGTTTATGGTGCAGGTAAAAAAGTGGTGAAGGAACGTTTTTTGACAGTCGCGGCTTACTATTTAGTGACGAATGCGATTAAAGGCATCTTCAATCAGATTGGTCGTGCCATTACGGCTGCTGGCAATGCGATTGGTGGTGATAGTGGTAGCACGGTCGGAAGTGTAATTTCTAGCGTGATTCAAACAATCGTAAATTATCTTTGTGATTGTTGTCTTGGTTGGGTATTCTACAAGAAGGATGAAAAGGCAACAAAGGCGACACTTGAAGGTGCAGTATTATTCTTTAAGCGTGGCAAGACTTTGCTTAAGAACCTTGGCCGTGTGTTTGGGATCAGCTTGATTTCATTCGTCGTGATTGGTGGTGCATTCTTTGGTATTACCTACTTAATCTGCATGGCCTTCCCAGATGCATTTAAGGCACTTGCCGGCGAAGTAGCCGAATTGATTGCTAAGGGTGAACTCGATGCTTCGAGTTGGTTCGCTGAGGCCGGTAACTTGATGATCTGTGCTGGTGCACTTGGTGGCATCATCATGTGGAGCATTCTCCACTCAGTCTTTGTCCGCCCATTCATCTTGGTCGGCGTACTTCGCAACTTTATCGAATCCGGTAAAGAAGAGAAGATTACCGAAAAAGATCTTGACGAACTTGACGGTAAATCCAAGAAGTTTAAGAAACTTCACGAAGCTGAAGCTTAAAAAAGAAACCCCGCGAAGAGCGGGGTTTTTGGTTCATTGGCCGTAGACGTATTCTTCGAGGCAGAGACCGTGGTCCATGATTTCATGGGCGGTCTGAGAAGTGCCAACGAAACGAATTTCGTAAGGTTCACACGGGACGCCGGTAACTTTTTCTTTGCCGGCCGGATAGCGGTCGATAAAGCCATAATCGGCAAGATTCTCGTGTAAGGTTTTGAAGAATGGAATCGTTTGTTGACGTTCTGCAGTTTCAGTGTACCAGATTTCGTTGCCGTTCTCATCGGGATAAAGGATGACGACATTAATCAGAAGGCCGGTGTGGTGTTCGGAATAACCAGGTTTTACAACTTTGTTGGTTTCGCTCCAGCCGGGCAGATTCGAATAATAATCGTACACCCACTGTTGGTCCTCTTTGGTGCGATAAGCACTGTAGAGGCCGATGGTCATGCCTTTTTCCTTTAAGGCGACTTGGAGTTGGCTAAAAGCAAGGAAGGCAGCTTTTTCAATCGGTGTGGCGTTGCCGTAGATGTCGGCGGCGTAGACAAGGTCTTTTTGTAAGAAGATGTCGTAGGCGCTGGTGAAATCGTACGGGTGGTCGTCATTCACGATGAGCAGGTAGTTGAGATTCGGATCGATTGCCTTGGCCCACGGATCGGGGTTTGGTGCAGCCGCAAATGCGGTGACACAAGTGGCACTGAATAGAGTGACGAATACAACGAGCCAGAGAATTAATTTTACTATACTGTTTTTAATTTTCATAGAAACACCCCCTAATTAAGATAAACAGTATCTGCATAATTTTAACATTTTTTATAGTAAAAGTCAAGTGATGTTCGAATGTAAAAGCAGTATGGTATAATAAAAATACTAATAAGGAGAAAATAAAATGTGTGGAATTGTTGGCTATGTAGGGAACAAGAATGCACAGGATTTTTTGATTAGCGGATTAAAGAGACTTGAATATCGTGGCTATGACTCGGCTGGGATTGTGACGCTTGATAAAGACGGAAATGCGACCTTGCTCCGGGCAAAGGGAAAGATTATTAATCTCGAAGAGAAGCTTGCGAAAAACAAGCGTGAGGATAAGATTGGAATTGGTCACACCCGTTGGGCGACGCATGGTGAACCAAGCGAAACGAATGCTCATCCACATCAAGCTGGCGATATTTATTTGGTACATAATGGCATTATCGAAAACTACAAAGAATTAAAAGCAACTTTAACGGAGCATGAATTTAAATCTGAGACGGATACGGAAGTATTGGCGGCGCTCGTTGAATCTTTTTACCAAGGTGGTGCACATCCACTAATTAATGCAGTTGTGCAGGCTTTAAAACTCGTAAAGGGAACTTACGGGATTGCGGTCGTATCAACCAAAGCGCCAGATGAAATCGTAGTAGCACGCGCTGGTTCTCCGCTCGTGATTGGTGTAGGACACGATGAAACTTTGATTGCTTCGGATGCATCAGCATTAGTTGGCCACACTAAACAAGCAATCTATCTTAATGACGGTGAAGTGGCTTTGATTCACAAAGATAGTATTGAAATTAAGACCTTGAACGCTGAGCCAGTTTCGGCAAAAGTTGAAATGATCGAGACTAATCTTGCGGCGATTCAAAAAGGTGGTTACGAACATTTCCTACTCAAGGAAATCATGGAACAACCAGAATCGCTTAAAGAGACTCTACGTGGTCGCGTGAATCTTGAAACTGGTACGGTAAGACTCGGTGGTCCAGGACTTTCAGAAGAAAAACTTAGGAAGATTAAACACCTAGTGATTGTGGGTTGTGGTACGGCTTATCATGCAGGACTTCTGGCTGGGTATTACATCGAGCAATTTACGCCGGAGATTACGATTGAGACGGTGATTGCGTCGGAATATCGTTACCGTTCGGCTTACATTCCAAAAGATTCGGTGGCGCTGATTGTTTCGCAATCTGGTGAGACGGCAGATACGCTCGCTTGTCTTCGTGAGATTAAGAAACAAGGCGTACCGACGATTGGTATCGTTAATGCGATCGGCTCGACGATTGCCCGTGAAGTGGATGGTGGTACTTATGTCCACGTCGGTCCAGAGATTTCCGTAGCCTCGACGAAGGCCTTTACTTCGCAAATGATAGCAATGGTGATGTTTGGTCTTACAATCGCGCAAGCTAAGGGTGTGAAACCAGGCGTGCTTTATCCATACATCAAAGAAATCGCGAACTTGCCAGAAATGATTCGGAAGACTTTAGAGCAAGTCCATGATGATGTGAAGCGCGTGGCAGAGGCACACAAGAAATATGAGCATGCGATTTATCTTGGTCGTGATACAGCTTACCCGGCTGCAATGGAAGGTGCGTTGAAGCTTAAGGAGATTTCTTATGTGGATGCGAACGCCTATGCATTTGGCGAACTCAAACACGGTCCATTAGCGCTCATTGATGATAGATTCCTCGAATTCGCTTTAGTGCCAAAGGGTCCGCTCTTTGATAAAGCGATTTCAAACGTGCAGGAAGTTTTGGCACGTGGTGGGCATGTGATTGTAGTGACGAACACCGATTTCGATTTGCCAGTTGAAGATGTGATTAGAATTCCAGGTGAAATTGAACTCTTTGCGCCGATGCTGATGAATCTCGTTTCGCAATTATTTGCTTATTACATGACGGTAGCGAAAGGTTATAATGTTGATCAGCCACGTAACTTGGCAAAGTCGGTAACTGTCGAATAAAATACAAGCCCATTACGGTTTTTGTGTTATAATTTGATTAAATAAAGGTCATATAAAAGGAAATCGTGATGGGCAAAAAAACTGAAGGCCGTTTTCGCATTTTACTAGCGTGCGAGATAGGTTTAATTGCGATACTCGGTGCGCTACTAGCGTTAGTGATTGCTGGTAAAGCACCTTGGCAACAAGGAAAACTAAAAGTATTAAGCGTGGAGGCATCTGACGTCGTTGACGGCGTGGTGAAGTCGGACTCGCATTTTTTGGTGAAGACTGAAAATGGTAATCTGACGAGTGTTCGTAAATCGCTTTACCTTGAGCCAGCGATTGATTATGACATTGTGGAAAGAATTGGCGGATCACTTTATGAAGTGATTCCGATGTCGGATTTGCCAGACAATACAGTTCTTAATATCGATTCCGTGAGCAATGAAGTGATTGCTTATAAATGGGCCTTCCAAACGAAAAAAGATTTATCGGTTTCCAAGTTTTACCCGGTTGATGGCGCGAATTATGTATCGAAGAATTCAGTGATTGAATTTGCATTTTCGTATCCAGATATTGAAGATGTCGAATCGCATTTTTCGATTTCGCCGGCGATTGAAGGTAGTTTGAAAAAAGAAGGACGGGTGTGGCGATTTACCCCATCAGCGCCACTTGCCGAAAATGCGACCTATGAAGTGACGATTAAGGCAGGACTCAAATATGGCGAGCAAGTCATGAAGAGTGATTTCCATTCAAGTTTTTCGACCTATGCGAAAGCAACAACTTCTTATGACACGAATGCTCGGCACGGTATAACTTTTGATGATGTGAATACATTTACCGAAAGTGAAGCGCCAGTGGTGTTGTTCTCTAACGAGACTGCCTTTAAGGATACTACGGGTGTCAAGATTGAGAAGTACGAGAAGGTCGACGATTACATCAAGTTTTTGAAGGATGGGACCGGTAGTGGCTCGACTATCGATGGCGAGTTTACGTTTGAGAAGAGGACGGAGGCCGGTGGCACTTCCTATGATTGGAATTACTTGTTAACACTAAATCAGACTTTAACATCCGGTTACTATATATTTCATTTTGTGAATGCGTCTGGAACTAACACTTATGATGCTTACATCCAGGTGAATAATTATGCGGCGTACGCATTTGAATCGGAACGCGATGTTTTGGTATGGGTGGCGAGAGATGGAGAATTAAAGTCTGGCGTGAATGTAAGCTACAATGGCAAGTCTCAACAGACCGATGATAAAGGTGTTGTGATTTTTAAAGATATTTCGGATTTTTCGAATGAATTAAGTTATGTGAAAGTTGGTGATGAAAACCAGCCGTTAATCGTGGCGCTAAAGAATTATCGGAATGATTTATATCCGAGTGGCTACGTTTATACGGATCGCCCTTTGTATAAACCGACAGACACAATTAAAGTTTGGGGTTACATTCCAATTAAATTCTTCCGCGATACGCCGAACCGACAAAACTTTAACGTAGTTTTTGGGACACTTAAAAAGACGGTGACACTGGATGAGGATGGTTTCTTCTCGACGGAGATTCAGCTAGATAACTATCGCGATACGAAAGCGTATAGCTTAGACGTTCAGTATAATGATTCGATACTAGCAAGCCGGAGAATCTCAGTAGAGGATTACACGCTCGAAAATTATTCTTATGAAGTGATTGCTGATAAAAACTATGTCAATGGTGGTGAAAATATTAATTTCTCGGTGAAAGTAACGCATGTGACTGGTTTCCCAGCAACGAACAAGACGATTGCCGTGTATGGGGATGGTGGCAGGGAAATCTATGGCACAACTAATGGACAAGGCGTGGCTTCGTTTACTATTCCGACAACTCAGGTTACAGCCACACAAACACACAGTACGAACATTGAATCTAGGAATTTTCATATTAAGGCGGCTGGTGTTGAATACAATAAATACGACACGGTGGCAAGTTTCTATGTGTTTAAGAATAATCTGACTTTTTCGCTGAAACATGACGCTGAAGCAAAGAAGCTTGAATTCACGGCTAAGGTTCTTGATTTAACTAAGAATGTGAAGACAAACTATAGTTATAAAAATATTGAGACGTCAAACTATTCTGGTCCTGGCAAGGTGTATCTTCACATGGCAATAACGGAACGGGTGGAAAGTGGTCAGTATTATAATCCTTATACAAAAGAGACATCGACAACTTACAACTATTTTACTTACGATCACCAAATTGGCGTGTATGATGTAACGTTTGAGGATGGTAATGCTTCATTCAGCTATCCAACGGAGTTTAATGAACCAACGGAGACTATGCAGTATCGATACTACGCGATAGCGTCGGCGACGGATGCAAAAGGTAGACCGGCTTATTCTGGACAGGTGAATTATTACCAGAATAGCTTCGGTGGAACTACTTCTACTGGCGCAAAGAGAAATAGTAATACGCTTAATGATTATTATTCATATTATGGCAACAACTTGTCATGGGCGTATAATATGTATCGTTTCGGCTTGAAGGATTACAACTATCCGGTAGAAACGAATTATCATCAACAGTATAACTATTCGATTGGCGATAAGTTGAGACTTGGACTTTATGATGCAACAGGACAAAAGGTGGATAATGAAGGCACAATCTTGGTAGTTGCATTTAAGGAAAACATTGTTAGTACTAATACATTTAATGAGAATGATTACGAGCTAGAATTTGATCAGAATATGTACCCGGGCTCGGAACTTATTGGTGCATACTTTATGAACGGTAGATTCTATCGTATTATGCCGAGCTACAGAGATTACAAGCATTCGGATTCGGAATTAACGGTAAAGGTAACACCGGAAAAGGAATCGTATGAACCGGGTGACACTGTAAAGACGAAGATTGTGGTAGAAAGAAAAGACGGTAGTAAACCAGATAAGGTCAGAGTGAATCTTTCGGTAGTAAATGAAGCAATCTTCAATGCCGATGATGATCGGACGGAAATTCTGAATAATATTTACACAAATAAGAAGTTAAAACTCTATTCAATGTCGACATTTACAGACTTTGAATTAGTTGGTTCTGATGGTGGGCTTGGTGCTGCTTACTATTGGAGATTTGACTTTGGCGATACATTGTTCTTTGAAGAAAGGACGATTAATAATGGTGAGGGCGAGTTTGAATTTAAGCTCAATGATTCGATTACATCATTCCGCATTACAGTGCATGCGGTGGAAGTGAACGATGTAATTAATGCTGGTGTTGGCACAGCTAAGGTGGCTTCGTACTTGCCACTTTCGATTTCGACGGTGATGCCGAAGTATGCTAAGAATACTGATGATGTGGTACTGAATGCGAATGCGGTGGTGGCCGGTGGCGATAAGATTGATTTCACATTTACGATTGACGGAATCGATAAAACACTCACGGCTTCTGGCAAGCCAGGGCAGAATGTGTTCGTGAACTTCGGTAAACTGGAACTCGGCGAATATACGATTAGGATTTCGGGACGCGATTCGGCGGGAAATGAAGATAAAATGGCCTTTGCTCTAAGAGTGGTTGAGACAACCCAAGAAGTCTCGATTAAGAAAGAAGTAGAACTCGCAAGTGGGACGACAGTGACGCCGGTTAAAAATCCGGTGATTGTAGAGATTTATAACAAGAATACAAAAACGTATCTTAGCTATCTCGATTTCATTCGTTCGAATTTGACTTCACGCCTCGATACACAAGTTGCTTACTATAAGTCATTTGAATATAGTGATAAATACTATGATGAAATCACGTCTAGCCAGACCCCGAACCTTAGTGGATACTTGTTAACGGATGGTTTGTTGAAGCCACTCGAGAATGCGGCGGGTGATTATGTACTGACGGCGCTCACGAATTACTACATGCCAGATTACTTCAAACTGAAGGCAGCCAATTATAGCTTAGACCTCAAGGACGATACACCGACGATTATCAATAAACTGTTAGTACTGGCAAGCTTTAGGGAACCGGTGTTACTTGAATTAAAGGAAGTGGCTAAGACGGCAGGACTTACGAATGAAGAAAGAGTGAAAATTGGTATTGCATTTGCCTTCCTCGGTGATTACGACAGCGCGAAACTATTCTATGATGATTTCTTAACTGATGATGTGGCGGATCTCGCGGCGGTCCTCGCGACCTTCATTAACAAGGAAAAGGCAGCCGAGAAGATTGATGCCGTGATTGCGATTGACTCAGCGGCGGATTACTTGGAGTATGCCTTAATCTCGTTCTTTGAAAATAACGAAACTGATTTGTCACAGAAGGAATCAGTGGCGATTTCGACTAACGGTTCGACAGAGAATGTAGATATCTTGCCGCTCAAGATTGAGAAGCGGGTGTTCTACATGGATGAACTTAAGGATATTAAGTTTAATCCTTCATCGGATAGTTTACTTGCGACATATTATTATCAGGGTAGGATATCTGAACTTGGTGAAAACTACCTTGATGACATTTCGATTAGTTTTGAGGGCAACAAGAAAGTCGGCGGTACTTCGACGCTCGTGATTGATATTACGAAGCTGGTTGGGGAAGCAAGGAATGGTACGATTAACTTGGCGCTGCCATCGAGCTTGAAATATTCGGCGACACTGAGTAGTGCGGATGGTCTATATCTCATTAAGAACAATAATGAATATGTGAGCATCATGCTATCTGATCGTTACAAGGGCAATCAAGTCAGGATTCCGGTCTATGTGACGATGAGCGGTAATTACGAGATTGAGCCGGTGGTATTTATCAATAATAATACCTATCACATCTCGAATAATTTGACGCTGGATTTGCAACAGTAACAGATAAAATGCTATAATTAATATATGCGGAAAAAGTCCGATTATATTCTGAGAGTTTGTTTAATTATTGGTGATGCAGTGGCGCTAGTGCTGTCTTTTGCGATGGCCTACTTCATCCGTGTGCACGTAGATCCGCGTCCGTACGAGTTTAACTCGCAGCTTTTAGTATTTACACGCGAAACTTTATGGGTGATTCCGTTCTTAATTGTGATTCTGGCAGCGCTTGGGCTATATAAGAAATCAGTATTTCTTGGTAAGTCTAGAATGCCGGAAGTGGGAAGATTAATTCTTGCAGCGATTTTAAGTGTGGCAGCGCTCATCGTTTATGATTTTTTTACGAGTAATAATCTATTCCCGGTGAGAGTCGTGGCGCTAATGTCCGTATTCTTGTCGTTTGTGTTCTTGGTAGTGGAACGGATGCTGATGCGACTAATCGTGAGACAGATTTTTAAACGAGATTATGGCACGAAGCGCGTAGTAATTATTGGTAATAATAAGAATACGGAATATCTCGCGAACTATATTTCGTCTTCGCCAGAAAGTGGGTATAGACTAGTGGGCGTGGTATCGGCGAGAAAATATATTCCAGAAGATTTACGCGATAAACAGTACTCGTCACTTAAAGATGCACTTCGCCGGGCGAAGCCGGATGTGATTTTCCAGACGGATGAGAAGTCGACGGAATATGTGTATCGCCAGGCAATTAATCAGCATTTACTATATTATTTCGTACCTTCTGAAACGGCTTTGTCGTCGCACTTTGGCGAACTGGAACTCGTGGGGAATACGCCGGCGGTGCTGGTGAAGCTCACACCACTCACAGGCGGTGCGGCGGTGGTAAAAAGAATGTGCGATATTGTATTGTCATTCATTGGATTAATTATCGGTGCGATTCCAATGTTCATTATTTGGCTCGTGATTAAACTTTCGGATGTGAAACATAAAGCGATTTATGCAGACGAAAGGCTCACACAATTTAATCGTAAGTTTAGGTGTTACAAATTCCGTTCAATGAAATCGGAATATAGTGGCATGACGCCGGAAGAAGCGTTTATTAAGATGGGGAAGCCAGAGCTAATTAAAAAATATCGCAAGAATGGCGATTTCCTAAAGGACGATCCGAGAATTACGAAGTTCGGTAGATTTATCCGAAAAACTTCACTCGACGAACTCCCACAACTCGTGAACATTTTGAAGGGTGATATTTCACTAATTGGACCGCGAGCTTTACTCCCTGGCGAACTGCGCGATTATGGTGATAGGTCGCTCCTTCTCACGGTGAAGTCTGGCTTAACGGGTTTTGCGCAAGTGTCTGGTAGGCGTGATATTTCATTTGAAGAACGTAGAGCACTGGATATTTATTACGTGATGAACTGGTCACTAATGCTTGATACTCAGATTTTCTTTAGAACGATTGTGTCGGTAATCAAGCGAGACGGTGCAAAATGAAAGTTGCGATTGTTTGTGATTGGTTAACAAAT
Organism: uncultured Candidatus Saccharibacteria bacterium; assembly: GCA_946409745.1. GTDB lineage: Bacteria > Patescibacteriota > Saccharimonadia > Saccharimonadales > Saccharimonadaceae > Nanosyncoccus. The sequence goes on from CAMJXP010000001.1 coordinate 47,793, forward strand.
GTTGGTGGTGCGGAGAAGGTTTTACTTGCCGTCCATAAACTCTATCCGGATGCGCCGATCTATACTTCGAAATATAACCCAAAGGGAATTGATTGGTTTAAGGATGCGGATGTAAGGACTGGATGGCTACAGATTTTTCCGTCATGCCTACGTCGGTTTCTTGGTGTGTTTCGGCAGAGATGGTTTTCGCATTTGAAACTCTCGGAGTATGATTTAGTGATTTCGGTGACGGGTGCGGAAGCAAAAGCGGTGAAGGTGCCAAACGGAATTCATATTTCGTATTGCCATGTACCGACGCAGTATTATTGGCAGATGTATGATGAATACGTGGAGAATCCGGGATTTGGGATTCTAAATCCGTTGGTCCGGTTTTTCTTTAAATTACTCGTGAAGCCACTTCGCAAAAAAGATTTCAAAGCGGCGCAGGATGTAGATTATTTTGTAACGATTTCGGATTATGCAAAAGATTTGATTAAAAAATACTATAAACGTGACGCAGTGGTGGTACATCCGCCGGTTGAAGTTGATGATTTTAAAGTAAAAGAATTTGGTGAGGTTGAAGATTATTATATTGTGACTTCGCGCCAGGTGACTTGGAAGAAACTGGATCTCGCCGTAAAAGCATGTCTCAAAGCAAACAGGAAATTACTGGTAATCGGGGAGGGACCGGAACATAAGAACTTGGTGAAGATGGCGGGTGATTCCCCACTGATTAAGTTTTTGCCGCTCATGGATAAAAAGGAATTAAAGAAATATTTGTCGCATGCTAAAGGATATTTGTTCCCAAGCATGGAACCGTTTGGGATTGCGCCGGTTGAGGCACTTGCGACGGGTTGCCCGGTAATTGCTTTTAAAGAAGGTGGCGCGAAAGATTATGTGTTTGATAAAAAGAATGGGCTTTTGTTTGACAAGCAGACCGTGAGTTCACTGGCGGACGCAATTAATGAATTTGAGAAAATGAAATTCGATCGTAAGGAAGTGAGCAAAACAGCAGACGGATTTAGTGGGAAGAGATTTGATAAGGAACTCACAGATTATGCGAGGGGGTGTCTAAATGAGAGAAAGAAGTAGATTTTACCGTATATTATTATATGTACTGCCGGCGGTGCTGTATTTTTCGTATTATCCTTTGATTTCGTTTGGTACAAATGAGTCGATGCATTTTGAAATCAATTTGCCTTTGATATGGCTCGCCGTATTTGATGTGACGGCACTAGTTTTAATTATCAAAAGAAAAAAGATTAACGAAGTTTTTTCGAAATGGCAATATTTCTCGTTTCCGGTTTTTGCGAGTTTAAGTTTGCTGTGGTCGGCGAACCGCGTGCGTGGTTTGCTCACGGTTGGCGTGGTGTGGATGATTTTCTTTGCGGCGTTATCTTTTTATCTACTGCGCGAAGAAGTGGCGGAAAAAAAGTTTTGGCAGAAACTTTGGAAGATTTTTATCGGTAGCTCGCTTGCAGTAGTGGGCTGGTGCGTATTGCAATGTATCTTAGATCTCGTGGGTGTGCCGAGAGAATGCTCATTAATGTGTGAGGGATGTGTGTCGACGACGTTTGGCTTCCCACATCCAAATGGCTTTGCGATTGAACCGCAATTTATGGGAAACTTGCTACTCGCGCCAACAATTATGTGCGGTTTGTTCATGCTGAAAAACCATTCGAAGAAGACGATGATACTATTCTTTGTGTTTCTATGTGGATTATTCTTAACATTTTCGCGCGGAGCAATTTATGCCGTGATGGTCGCGATGATTTTCTATACAGTGATGCAGATTGTGAAGACGAAAAAACTTAAAGCGATGTTTTTGTGGCCAGTAATTATTCTCGCCTTTATTTTCACTTTGAATTTGCAGGGGATTATGGCGGCAGTGTCACCAACGAGTGATACTTACATGTCTGGTGTAGCGAAAGTTCTAAACCATTTGTCACTTGGAATTATTGATGTCAGGCCAAAGGACAATAATAATGCCGGCGCGACGGTGGTAGACGGGACAATAATCGAGGGTGATCCGGCTGATAATTTGCCACCGGATCCAGATGCAGCGTCGAAACCAAATGGATCGCTAGTCACATCAACTTTTGATGGCTATGTAGAAGATTCAACGAATATTAGAATGCAGCTCACGGGCGCAGCAATTAAGACCTGGGCGAAGGACCCGGCTACGATTCTGTTTGGTGTGGGCGTAGGTGGCGCCGGACAGGCAATGTATGATGCTGGTAATACGGATTGGCCGAAGGAAATCGTGCAAAATGAATATGTGAGCTTGCTGCTTGAAACTGGTTTAGTTGGGACTATGATTTTGGCACTGACGGGCGTGGTGGTGTTTAATTCTTTGAAGAAATCGAAACACTTTGAATTAATCTCGACGGTTCTGGTGGGATATGGAATAACCCTGCTATTCTTCGCAGGGCTTCCAAATGTGATTCACTTATATTTGATTCCGGCTATAATGCCTTTCGGAAGAAATTAGTATCGTAGACTTCGGCACCGTGATGCTTGTAGAACTCTTGGGATTTTTCACGGCCGTGACCGCAAGTGAATTCTAGGTTTTTGCAACCTTTTGCTCTGGCCCATGCTTCGTAAGCGTTCCAAATGGCAGTGCCGACACCCTTGCCACGAACTTCGGCGTCTGTCACGAAATCTTCGAGGTAGGCGTTCTTGCGGATGCCAGGACCCATGGTGACCGAGACGCTTGCAATGCCAAGAATCTTGCCATCTTCTTCGGCGATGAGTAAATCGTGCCATGGGGAATTGATGATATCATTGAACCAGTCTTCTGGAATCTCGCCTTTGTCTTTGCCACTACGGGAAAGTTGGATTAATAATTCTCGCACGCGGTTCGCGATTTCTGGCGTGTAATGGTCAAGTGGTTTGACAATCATAAAACTTCTCCTAATTTAGTTTTTAATTCGTGGGCGAGTTGGTTAATAGCATCAGCGTCGTTGCCCCACATGGTGATGCGAATGAGATTTTCGGTGCCGGATGGACGAACGAGCAAACGACCTTCGACGGATTCAAGTTTCTGATTGAATTCTAGAAGAAGATTTTTGGCTTCGTCTTTTTCTTTCAAGGCTTTCTTTTGCTCTGGCGTAGCGTCCATGTTCAGAATGATTTGCGGGAATTTAGTCATGATGGATGCAAGGCCTTTTAGGGATTTCTTAGTTTCAGCAACAACCTTTGTAATCATGAGAGCGGTGAGCATGCCGTCGCCGGTTGCTTCGCCTGGGAGGATGATGTGGCCGGATTGTTCGCCGCCAATTTTGATGTCTTTTTCGCGCATGGCAGCAGCAACATTGGAGTCGCCCACGGCGGTGATTTCGGCGTGGATGTTGCTATCCTTGGCCCAGTTGAGGAGACCTTGGTTTGCCATTACGGTAATCGCGATTTTATCGAGTTTCAAGTGATTTGCAAGGATTGCAATAATCTCGTCACCATCGACGACTTCGCCTTCGTGATTTACAAGCAAACAGCGATCGCCGTCACCATCAAAGGCAACGCCAAAATCGAGTTGGTTGTTTTTAACTAAGTCCTGAAGTTGTTCGAGATGAGTACTACCACAATCGTGATTGATACCGGTGCCATAGCTCGCGTCGGCATTGATGAGTTCGACCTTGGCACCGAGCGCTTCAAAAATGGATTTATTTACAACGCTGGTGGCACCATTGGCGCAGTCCATGCCAATGTGAAGACCGTTGAAGCTTACTTCGCCAAGATAATCTTTTAAGTGTGATTTGTAAAGGTCGAGCGCGTCATCGTGAAGGCTTTCGCGGAAAGTGCCTGGACCTGGGTCATAGAAGAACGGCTCTTTATCAAGTTCGGCTTCGATGGCATTACAACCGGCTTCAGAAAGTTTGGTGCCGGAGGTTTTACCGCGTTCGAAAATCTTAATACCGTTATCAACATATGGATTATGAGAGGCGGTGACATCAACGGCAAAATCAAAGCCCATTTGATAGAAACAATAATTAATGCCAGGAGTTGGAAGTACGTCGATGGTGGAATATTCGACGCCTAGGTTTTCAAAGGCAATTTCGAGGTCGCGAATAATCCATTCGGAAGATTCACGAGTATCGCCACCAATTAAGACTTTAATTTCATCACCGGCGTAGTCAACGAGACCACGAGCGATTTTAAAAAGAAATTCCGGAGTAAACTGATCGGCTTTTTGACGAATACCGTCGGTACCAAAATATTTCATTAGGCGTTCCTTTCTAACATTTTTACAATGACATCAATGGTTAAAATTACATCTTCAACGGAGCTACCGCGGGAAAGGTCGGCGAGTGGGATGTTGAAGCCTTGGATGATTGGGCCAGCCATGGTCCAGCCACCGAGATGCTCCATGCTCTTATATAATATATTGCCGGAGTTTAGGTCTGGAGTAATTAAGACATTAGCGTGGCCGGCAACTTCGGAGTTCCCAATTTTTTTCTCACCAACGCGTGGGTCGATGGCCGCATCAAGTTGCATTTCGCCATCAATCTGCCATTCCGGATGGTTTTTCTTGATTTCATCAATAACGTAGTAGATTTTTTCGAGATCAGGGTTTTTGCCACCACTGCCTTTAGTGGAATATGAGAGCATAGCAATGCGCGGAGTTTCTTTAAAATAGATTTCGCAGGTTCTCGCGGTGTCTTCAACAATAGTGTAGAGTTGTTCTTTCGATGGGATTTTGTTGACACCACCATCGGCGATAATCAAGCGTTTACCGTCTTTTTTGCCGACAAAGCAACTAGAGAAAAATGGGGAACTTAAAGGAATTTTTGCTTTGTAGGCGAGAAGGACATCACGCGAGGAATAATCGAGGCCAGAAACCATCGAATCCGCTTCGCCACGAGCGAGCATGTCAGTGGCAGTTTCGAGATCCGGAGCCGGAACAACTTCAAGGTCCGGGAATGAAACCAAAGCCTCTTTAATAATAGGATTTTCTGATTCAGGAAAAATTACTCTCATGAGTAATATTATACCATATTAGAGAAGGGGTTGCTTTTTGCGAAGCAAATCAAGATGGATGAGGCCGGCGACATTGATTATTACAAATGTAGCGATTCCGAGCCCCTCGAGGAAAAGATCAATATGCCAATCGAAGTTAATAATATTGGCAATTAAAAGTATTAGCCCGCCGATGATTGGAGCGGCAATTACGTAGATACAATAAACTAATGAGTGGTGAAACAGGATATTATCCATGCGACTAAGCGAGGCAAAAAAGTTAATTAGCCAGAGCACTATAGTGAGAAAACCGGAAATAGATACAAAGATGATAGAAAGAACAAAGGCTCCTAAGAGATTTAAATTATTAGTAAAAAATAGCAATATTAGTGATATTGTGGCTGAAATAACAAAAACAGTATTAAATGAAACTAGTGGGCTTAGAGTAGTAGGGCGTTCTGGTTTGTCGTTTTCCATGGCTTTATTATAACATGCACAATGCTTATGGTATAATGAGGGAAATAGGAGGATTTTTATGCACAAAGAAGCTGTGTCTTTGCCAGTAAGCTCTTGGGAAGACGAAGTAGTAACCGGTATCATCGAAGAGTTGGATGATACGCCACGCAGCGGTTATAATAAGGAGCCAGATCAGTTCTTGCTACCGGCGGGGATTGTGACAGCAGTTTTATCACTTGTCGTTGCACTAATTCTTTTCTTTGGTTTAGTGATTAGAAAGAAGGATCCAAAATCTGGATTTGCCAAGTGGTGGAAGGAATTCTTGAACTTCCGCAAGATTTGGATTGCCGGAATTATGAAGTTTGTTTATATTATCGGCTCACTACTTTGTATCTTTGGCGGTATTGCTCTCATGATCTATGGTTTCTGGGAAGGCCGCGAACCGGGTATCATGATTATGGTTGGTCTTGGTACGATGATTGTCGGACCAATTTCACTAAGGTTAACATTTGAAATGACCATGCTCTTTGTCGGTCTTTGGGAAAACACGGCTGACATTCGTGGCGCGGTAGTTGGTGCAAGGCAACGTGTTGAAGAGAAGAGAGCTGCGGTGCTTGCGAAGGCAGAAGCGAAGCCGGAACCAAAGCCAGAAGCTTAATTAGGCATGACTTTTTCTAGAGTGGCCTTCGCGAAGGCCACTTTCTTTTGCCGCTATTATTGCATGGATAGTGCCTGCGATATTGATACTTAGATATGATAAAACTCCAATTTGATATAATACCGGGTTGTTATTTAGCTCGCGATAAACATTGTTGGCTATATATAAATAGATAGCTCCGAATACAAGGGAGATGGAAACATAGATACTATAAATGATTGCCGCACAATTGCGGTTTTGTTTATGGATGGGAATTAAGAGAAGGTTGTAAAAGCAAAAGATGATGATGGCAGGGCCAGTCGCAATTGCTATCAGGACAAATATTAGAAATAAACCGAGAGATTCCTGAAAACTCATTGTTGGGGTAAAATGTTCTAGTTCAAAATATAATACTGCTGTGATTACAAAAATAGAGTTGAAAATCATGAAGGCTAGAAGTTCTTTCGGAATCTTTGGTTTGTCCATAAGGACATTATAACAAAAAACAACCTCCGAGGAGGTTGTTTTTGTAGAAAGGATTATTTGTCGACTACTTCGCCTTCGACTGCATCGTCGTCGCCTTTGTCGTCTTTTTTGTCATCAGACTTTTTATCGTCCGAGGCTTGTTGATACATTTTTGCACCAATTGGCATGATTTTGTTAGAAAGTTCCTTGGCGGCTTCTTCTAATTTATCCTTGTCAGCGTCGGTATCATTTAAGACTTTCTTGGCTTCTTCGACGGCTTTCTTGATGGTTTCTTTGTCGTCGTCGGAGATTTTGTCTTTGTATTCATCAGGCATTTTTTCAGCTTGATAGATAGCATTTTCTAGGTGGTTTCTGACATCGACAGTGTCACGCTTCTTCTTGTCTTCTTCGGCGTGAAGCTCGGCTTCCTTTTGGGCTTTTTCGATGTCATCCTTGCTCATGTTGCCGGAGTTTTGGATGGTGATGGATTGCTCTTTGCCGGTACCTTTATCCTTGGCGGTAACATTTAAGATACCGTTGGCATCAAGGTTGAAGGTAACTTCAATTTGTGGCACGCCACGAGGAGCCGGAGCGATACCATCAAGGATGAAGCGACCGAGAGATTTGTTGTCTTTTGCGAATTCGCGCTCACCTTGAAGGACGTGAATCTCAACCTGCGGTTGGTTATCGGAAGCGGTAGAGAAGATTTCAGATTTAGAAGTTGGAATCGTAGTGTTACGATCGATGAGTGGAGTACGGACACCGCCCATGGTTTCGATACCAAGGGTGAGTGGAGTAACATCGAGGAGAAGAATATCCTTGACGTCGCCTTGAAGCACACCACCTTGAATAGCGGCACCAACAGCCACGACTTCGTCTGGGTTCACACCTTGCATTGGGTCCTTGCCAAAGATGGATTTCACCTTTTCGACCACGGCTGGCATACGAGTCATACCACCGACCATGACGATTTCGTCGATATCTTTGGTGGAGAGCTTGGCATCCTTAAGAGCCTTCTCAACTGGGCCAGCGAGACGATCGAGCAGTTCGGAAACGAGCTCTTCGAGTTTAGCACGAGTTAAAGTGTGTTCGAAATGCTTTGGACCATCAGCATCGGCAGAAAGGAATGGAAGGTTGATGTCGGTAGAAGTGGAGCTAGAAAGCTCCTTCTTGGCTTTTTCGGCTTCGTCCTTGACGCGTTGCATTGCAGCGGCATCACCACGGATGTCGATACCAGATTCTTTCTTGAATTCATCAACGAGGTAATTCACGATGATGTTATCAAAGTCTTCACCACCGAGGTGAGTATCACCGTTTGTAGACATTACTTCGAAGACGCCGTCACCGAGTTCGAGAACAGAGACATCGAAAGTACCACCACCAAGGTCAAAGACGACAATCTTTTCGTCTTTCTTAGACTCAAGACCGTAGGCAAGAGCAGCAGCGGTTGGCTCGTTAATGATACGCTTGACTTCAAGGCCGGCAATTTTACCAGCATCCTTCGTAGCTTGGCGCTGTGAATCATCGAAATAGGCTGGGACAGTAATGATGGCTTCGGTCACCTTGTCGCCAAGGAAGGCTTCAGCATCAGCTTTGATCTTAGAAAGGATCATTGCAGAGATTTCTTCTGGCGTGTATTCCTTGCCATCCATCTCGACGGCAACGCCTTGGCCTTTTTTGACGATTTTGTACGGGCTGATTTCGAGGTCACGTTGGACTTCTTTATCGTCGAACTTGCGGCCAATCAAACGCTTAATACCATAGATGGTGTTCTTTGGGTTAGTAACACGTTGACGTTGGGCAACTTTACCAACTAGACGCTCGCCTTTTTTGGTGACGGCGACAACGGATGGAGTGGTGCGATCGCCTTCGGCGTTCGTAATAACTTCTGGCTTGCCAGCCACCATGTAGGCAAATGCGGAGTTGGTTGTACCAAGGTCAATACCAATAATTTTTGACATTTTATCCTCACTTTCTTTAATATGTCTAGCACTCGACGCGTGTGAGTGCTAATTAACTCTATTGTAGTAAACTAGCACTCATTTGTCAATAGTGCTAATAAATTTCGCCATCTCTTAAAAGGTGAAGATTTTTGGGCAATTCGTGTTTAGAGTTTCGAACTTCGTTTGAAATATGGGTGCCAAGGAAGAGTTTTTCTGGATATTCTTCGGCAAAATTTATCACGGTATCGAGGCCCATATGAAAAATACATTCGGTGAGATAAGAAGTGTCGATTACGAGAGTGTCGGAAACTTCGATGATTTTCTTGATATTTGGACAAGTTTTGCTGTCACCAGAGAAGCCGACGGTATGATCTTTGGTTTTAAAAATCAGTCCATAAGAGGGAACCATGGCGGCGTGGTCGACCTTGAGGGCTTTAACCTCATAGTCTTTAAAGTGAATTGGGTGATTGTTATATTCTTTAATTTCAGAAGAGAAACGCATCCAGGAATCTGGATCAATGTTTTGGTCAAGAGTGTTTAAGGCGATGACACGGAGCGCTTCGATACCACCAACCGGCAGATAAATACGGAGAGTAGGGACATTTGGGTCGTCATCTTTAAGGATGTTGCGGTGAGCGACGATGGCGGTTAGATCGATGAAATGGTCAGTATGAAGATGGGTGATAAAGATAGCTTCGAGACTTTTAATATCGATGTTCTCTTGGAGAAGTTTTTTGTAGACGCCATGGCCAGCATCAACTAAAATCGTATCATCGATTAAGGTCGAGGCACAGATTTCTTTGGAACGGGCGTTACCACTGCCAATGATTTTTAACTTCATAATCTATAATTATATGGGTTTAGAGATAAAAGGCAAGATTTCTGGTATAATATAGATATGGCAATTGAGAGGCTAGTTGAACCAACGGCTGCGAATGATTCTGAAGAGGCGAAGATTGAAATTTCGCTTCGTCCGACGACTTTTAAAGAATACATTGGCCAAGAGCATCTCAAGAATAATCTGAAACTAGCAATTGATGCAGTAAAGAAACGTAATGATGGCGCTTCGCTCGACCATGTATTATTATATGGTCCACCGGGGCTTGGTAAGACGACGATGGCAGGCGTGATTGCACACGAACTGGGCGCGAATCTTAGAGTAACTTCTGGGCCGGCAATTGAAAGGGCGGGGGATTTAGCATCAATTCTCACAAATCTAAAAGATGGGGACGTGCTGTTTATTGACGAGATTCATCGCCTTCGCCGAGCGGTAGAGGAGGTGCTTTATTCGGCGATGGAGGATTATAAACTCGATATCGTGATTGGTAAAGGGCCGGCGGCGAGAAGCGTGCGTCTGGATTTACCACATTTTACGGTGATTGGGGCGACGACGAGGACGGGTTCACTCGCGGGACCACTTCGTGATCGGTTTGGAATTATTCATCGTTTGGAATACTACAAGGAGCCAGAGATTGAGCAGATTATCAATCGGACGGCGGGGATTTTGAACACTCAGATTAGCCCAGATGCGACGGCGCTTCTTGCGACGCGTTCAAGATTAACGCCACGCATTGCGAACCGCTTATTTAAACGCGTACGTGACTATGCGGATGTGAATGGTGATGGAATTATTGATACGAAGATTGCGGAAAAATCTCTGGAACTCATGGAGATTGATTATCTGGGTCTTGATCCGGCGGATAGAAATATGTTGAAATTGATGTATGATAATTATGGAGACCGGCCGGTTGGTCTTACGACAATCGCGGCGCTGACGGGTGACGAAGCGACGACGATTGAGGATTACTATGAACCTTATCTTTTACAACTTGGACTTTTAGCCCGAACGCCGAGAGGCCGAGTGGTAACGGAGAAGGGAAAAAATCATTTGAAAGGAGATAAATGGACAAAAATCTAATCAAAATCCGACATGACAGGAGCGTGAAGGATTTTCCATTTTTGAAACTGGAGGAAGATGAATATGTCGAATTTTCGTTCAAGAGAGCGAAGATCTGCTATATGCTGATTTTTGGTGGTGTGGCAGCGGCGCTTATTGTGGTGCTTGCAGTATTCTTATTGGTGCTAATGAGTCAAAGCACACTTGATACAATGGCGAGAAATTTCATGTATATATTATTAGCAGTCTTAGTTGCGACAGCACTAATTGCAGCTTATATTGCGGTGACGGTGTTTAGCAAGAATAAACTGATTCTCACTAATAAACATGCGGTGCAATATGTTATGAAGCACCCATTAGCGACTTCGGTCAATATTATCGATCTCGTTTCAGTGGAAGATGCGAGCTTCTCGCAAGAGGGGATTTTCCAGAACTTCTTTAAATACGGAACGCTTCGCCTCTCGACGGTCGGTGATGAAACGACTTACACTTTTCCGTATTCAGATATTACACCAGCCGAATTAAAGGCGGTATCAAAATTAATCAGTTCGAAGAAGCAAAAAGATTAATTATTGCGACTATTCTTGATGTAAGCGTCTTCTTTTTCGAGCTCGGCTTTTAGAACGTATTCTTTGCAGTGGCCTTTTTCGCAGTTGGCAGGAGTGTAGGAATAGGAACTAGCACCATCACTGATGTGGATGCCGTTCGGATCACTCCAGAGGGCGGGATCGATGTAAGGAATGACTTCTTCGTTGATTTCTTCAGGGTAATATTTGTGCTTGGCGTAGTAGCCTTCCTCTAGGGCGAAGTACATAGCGTTGATAGCGGTCTTACGATCTTCGTCGCGCTCCATAGCATCAAGGTTGGATTTTTGGATAAAGAAGAGAATTAGGAGTAGCGAGGCAAAAACGGCTACGATGATAATCTCTAAAACTGTGAAGCCCTTTTTCGTTTTCATATCTTTATTATATCATGGTTTTATGTTATAATGGAAAAACGTGGTACCGTAGCTCAGCAGGTTAGAGCGTGGGACTCATAAGCCCGAGGTCGGTGGTTCGATCCCACCCGGTACCACCATGCATAAGCTCCAGCAGGAGCATTTTTGTTGGGAACCACCGGGCTACGCCAACGGTGGTTCGATCCCACCCGGTACCACCATTTTTTATGCTAAAATAAAAGTATGAAAGAAAGACTATCGAAGTTTTGGCCGTATGCGTCGCTTCTCGCGTGTATTGGGATTTTTTTAGCATTGGTACTACAGAGTATCAACCTACCAATTTGGTTTGATGAAGGTTATACGGCGTATCTCGTGAAAGGCGATTTTGGCGAAATCTGGAGCCTCACGGCGATGGATGTACATCCGCCGTTTTATTATTTCTTACTCAAAATCTGGTCTATGATTTTTGGAACGTCTTTAGTGTCGCTTAGGATGATGTCTGTATTCTTTGGTGTAGTGGCGATTATCTTGCTGTTTTTCCTAGTGAAGAAATGGTTTGGCAAGAAACCGGCGATGGTGGCAACGCTTGCGATGGCGATTTCGCCGTTTTTAGTTCGCTACGGGATGGAAATGCGGATGTACATGGTGATTCTTACGATTGTACTTGCCGCGACTTATGTGCTGACGCTTGCGGTCGAGAAGAATCAGAAAAAATGGTGGGTGTTTTATGCGATACTGGTGGCGCTTGGAATGTACACGCATTATTTCACGGCGCTGATTTGGCTCACGCACATTTTGTATTTGCAATTCGTACTGAAAAAACCGGTTTATAAGAAGCCGATTATCTTTGCATATCTCGGTGCGGTGTTGCTCTATATCCCGTGGATTCCGGCACTGTTAGGACAGATGAAATCAATTTCAGGTGGGTTTTGGATTCCGCCGGTTACAGCCGAGACACCAGTGAATTTTCTTACGAACATTTTCTTCTTTAAGAGCGCCGGGGAATTAGCGGGTTGGAGCCTTTTACTTGCGATAGTATTTTTTGCCGTTTATATCTTAGTAGAGAAGAAGGCATTTAAGGCGATTAAAAAAGAGAAGAGCCAGCTAATCTTCCTACTGATGCTATTTGTGGTGCCACCACTTGCGATGATTTTAGTTTCGCTCATTTACAAACCAATGTTTGTGGATCGATATTTAATTCCGTCTAGTATCATTGCATGGGTTCTGCTCGGGGTGTCGCTTGCGATTTTGCCACTTAAAAAGGTATGTGATAAATGGGTAGCAGGAATGTCGGCTCTCGTGATTGTGGCGACGGCGGTGGTTGGAAATGTAAATATCTTGAACCGGGCGCCGGATTCGTATGTGGCGGAAATTGTAACGAAAGTGCAAGATACGAAACTTAATTTGCCAATCTTAGCTGATGATATTTGGGTGTTCTTTGCGTCGGCGATTTATGCAGACGAAAAGAATCCAGTTTATGGGACACTCGAAACGACCTTTACGAATGGTTGGGGGTCGGAAGAGCCGATGAAATATTTTGAGGACAGACTTGAGAGAAAAGATTCGCAAGTTTATGAGACGCTTGAAGATTTCTTGAATGAGAACAAAGAGTTTTGGTATGTGACAGAAAAAGAGAATCGTTTCCCGGAAGGAGTTTATATAGTTCTCGAGCGCGAAGCGACCGAGCATCATTTTGCATACAGATTGAGGTGTATTGAATAATGGACAATAATTCAAATAAAAGTTTTCCACTAAAACTGATTGTTGCAATGCTGATAAATGCAATAATTATTGTTTTGATTTTGCCTACAATTGGTCCGTGTGGTGGAAATGGGTGCCCTGGGTTTATGAAGTTTTTTCTTATTGGACTACTGGCTTTAGCAGATTTTATTTTACTAATATGGCTGGTCATTTGGGCATCTATGAACAGAAACAGAAAACCTTGATATAGTGGTTTTAGATATATTAAAAAAGGTATTCTTCCGCCGAGTTTAAGAATGCCGTAAAACTATCTCCAGAGAAATGATGGTCTGCGCCCTTTACTACATAGACTTTGGCGTATTTTGAATACTCGTCGTAGTTCTTGTAGGATGGGTCGTGATCGCCCACTAATATAATGTTTTGATTTTTGTCGCGTTCGGATAGATTTGACAGTTCGTTTTGGTCTAGTCCTGTAGCTGGATTGATTAAGAGAATTTTATCGATATAGTCATAAAGATGCGCGGTTGCACCAATCATGTATGCGCCTAGAGAATGACCCATTACGTGCATTTTTTTGTTTTGTATACCGATATTCTTTTCAATATAATCTAAGACTTCAAATAAATTACGATAATGATACCCCATCGGATTAGATGGATTGCTCATGCGAACCACGGTTGCTTGATATTTTTCATTAATATTTTCTGCAATGGTTTTATATTTATCCTGATAACCATCAAGTGAGCCATCTACGCCTGGAATAATCAGAAATACGATATCAGAATTGCCAGGAATGACTGAGATATCTATGACTATTTCGTCATCGAAATAGGTTCCTTCTTGAATGTATTTAATCGTGGAATTCTTCATTATTATGGTACACCCGGAGGGATTCGAACCCACGACCCCTTGTTCCGAAGACAAGTGCTCTAATCCACTGAGCTACGGGTGCTTAACGAACTGGTACGCCCAGGAGGATTCGAACCTCTAACCTTCAGCTCCGGAAGCTGACGCTCTATCCGGTTGAGCTATGGGCGCGTACCTTATATTATAACACTTTCTCTGTTATTCATAAAGCGTAGGCGTAGGGTGGGGGGTTGCAAGTTTTGTTTGTCCGTGGTTTTTCATGGGCATGCATTTAAGATTTTTGGTCTCATATATTCACCAGTCGTATTTGATGCTGGCTTTTTCTGCGGGGGTGATTTTGGGAACGATTCTCGCGTTAATTTTTAGGATTAATTATTTTGCTTCCGGTTGGTGGATTCTGGTGGTAGTGGGGTTGTTTCTCTATGCTTTTATTCGGCCGAGGGTGTTTTTGATTGTAGTGATGCTGGTCGCGGGAATGGTGCTCGCGTTTTTTAGAGCATCGACGGAATTAATCGGCGAATATTATATCCGGCAATTTTTCGATAAGACAGTGGTAGTAACCGGCATAATTGATGGCGATCCGGAAACGGATGAAAAGGGGACGAAGATAAAGCTAACTGGGCTCGAATTTGGCGAGAGCGGTGAAGTGAAATTGGCTGGAAGCCTTTATATATCGGCATACAAGAATTACAAATTGGCGCGAGGAGACAAAGTGACTTTAAAAGGGAGACTCGCGAGCGGGTTTGGGACTTATGCGGGATATATGTACCGGCCGAATATTGTAAGACATCAGAGACCAGAGCCGGGTGATTTGATTTTGAAGGTTCGGAACTGGTTTTCGGACCGGATAAAGAAGTTGGTGCCGGAACCAGAAGTGAATCTCGGCATGAGTTATCTACTCGGAATGAAATCTGGGCTACCGGATGATTTAAGTGAGAACTTGAGAATCGTAGGCTTGGTCCATATCGTGGTGGCGTCGGGAGCGCATCTTTCGATTCTTGTCGAGATTGCGAAGAAGATTTTTGGGAAGATTTCGAGAGTGGCGGCGCTCTTTTTCTCGATTATTTTTATTTTGTTTTTCATGGCGATGGTGGGGTGGACGCCGTCGATTTTAAGGGCTGGAGTGATGGCAATTCTTACTTTAATTACTTGGTTCGTGGGGCGGAAGATTTCGCCGATAAGGATGATTGTGACGGTGATGGCGGGGACGCTTCTAATTAATCCGATGTTTGTAATTAATCTTGGCTGGCTTTTGTCGTTTGCGAGTTTTGGCGGGATTATGATTCTAGGGCCGAAACTCACGAAATTCTTTTACGGCGAGAAAAAGCCGGGATTTGTGGGAGAGACGGTGGTTACGACTTTGTCGGCCACGCTGATGACACTTCCGATTACGCTGTATTATTACGGGACGATTTCTTTAATCTCGGTGGTGGCGAATCTTTTGATTTTGCCAACTTTGTCTTATGCGATGGGGCTGATGTTTTTGACCGGAGTGGTTTCCGGACTGCCATTTGTTGAGACGGTAGTGGCATTTATAACGGAGAAACTACTCGAATTTCATATTGCGGTGGTGAACTTTTTTGGTTCGATGGAATATTTTTTGGTGAAGATTCCGGAGGAACAGCCGGCGGTGTTTTTAATTTATACGATAATTATGGTTCCTTTTCTATTCGCCTTAAAGAAAAAGGTGGTACAATTTAAGCATGAACGGTAACGATAGTATTATAAGAGCTATCCTAAATCAAAAGAAACAGATTTTGATGGCGGGGGTCTGGATTCTAATCGCGGAAGCGATTTTCGGATTCTTTGTAATTTTATCGCAGGTATGGGATCCACTGATTGGAAAAATCCAAGCCATTTTCTTAATTCTAGCGATTGGTATGTTTGTGAGCTTAGCGAGTTTTTCGCTGATGGAAGATAAAAATGTTCTTGTAAGAAATATGGGTGCATTGTGTTTCGCTTCATGTATGCTGGGAATAGTTCTTTGGATATTAATAATCCTCGAAGTTTTGCCGGTGGAAGTAGCCTCGAATTCAAGTACTGGTCGAGCATATGCGATGTCGATTTGGATTAAAACGACGATTATAGCTTGGGCGACGTTTATGAGTGCTTTGATATGTGGTGCGATGGTTCGAACGGAAGAAAATAGCAATTTGATTTTGCCATTAAAACTAACTTGTATTGTCAGTCTTGCGATTGCATATGTTCTATCAATTGTTTTAGTGATACTAGACTTTAATTTGGGGAAAAACGGAGGAGTAATAATTGCCGAGTTGATGGGCTTTTCAATTTTGGTGATGGTGATAACCGGAATCGCGACGACAAAAATTTCTAGCAATGCAAAGGAAGCCCAGAAGAAACTTAAAGCCTCGGCTGGGATGAATAATGGACCAAAAACTGACGCAGAGCTTAGAGCCGAGATTGAAGAAAAAGTTCGCAGGGAAATGATTGAAAAAGAAGTTCGTGAAGAATTCGAAAAGCAGAAAAGAGAACAAGAAGAATTTGAACGACAAGTTGAGGCATCTGAAAATAACAACCCGAATCCTCCACAAGTGGACAATAATTAGATAATATGGTAAAATTTAGGCAAGTTAAGTATTAATTTTTATTGGGAGAATTTATGTCAGGACACAGTAAATGGGCAACCACCAAGCGCCAAAAAGCTGTAGTTGATGCAAAGCGCGGAGCTTTGTTTACAAAGATTGGTAACCAGATTGCGATTGCAGCAAGAGCCGGTACTGATCCTGCGATGAACCCAAGCCTTGCAATGGTGCTTGAAAAAGCTCGTCTCGCGAATATGCCGAAGGCGAACATTGAGCGCGCCATTGCCCGCGTGGCTGACAAGTCGGCAGCGGCGCTTATCGAAGAGGTTTACGAAGCCTACGGTCCTGGTGGGGTTGGTATCGTAATTGAAGTCGCGACGGACAATAAAAACCGCACAATGCCAGAGGTGCGCCATACGCTCGATAAGAATGGTGGTCGCATGGCGGAGCCGGGAAGCGTGATGTTCCAGTTTACTCGTAAAGGTGTGATTGAAATCTCTGAAAAAGGCGAGGATGCTTTAATGGTGGCACTCGAGGCTGGTGCCGAGGATGCGGTTGAAGAAGATGATTACATGGTAATTTACACTGCAGCTTCAGATCTCATGAAGGTACGTGCTGGTCTCGTGGATGCTGGCCTTACGGTCACTTCGGCAGAACTCCAATATGTACCGAATTCTTACGTGCCAGTCGAAGGCGAAAATGCCGAGAAATTAGAGAAGTTGCTCGGGGCGATTGATGATCTTGACGATGTGACGAACGTCTACACAAATGCCGAATAATATGATATAATAATCTGCGGAAAGGTGGCCGAGTGGTTGAAGGCACTGGTCTTGAAAACCAGAGACGGAAACGTCCGCAGGTTCGAATCCTGTCCTTTCCGCCATTTTAATATTTAAAGAGATAGATTTATGGCAAGAAAAGTTACTTTGAAACCGGTTTCTAAGCAAAACCGCAACAATAATCACAAACATAGCGACAAGCGCAAACATCCACGCTTAAAGAATGGTCGTTAAGATAAGCCCTAGAGGGGCTTATTTTTTATCTTAAAAAAGCGCCGCGAGTTGCGGCGCAAGGGGGTTAACCTTCGAAAGTCCAATATGCCGGGTAACTTTCGTTGTAGCCGGGTTTATTAAAGGTGACTTTCCAGCCGGCTTTTCTGAAGATGGGCTCGAAGTCGAGCCAGTGTTTGTCGAAGAAATCATTTCGTTCAACAGTTTTGCCGTTGTTTCTCATGGTGGTGGTGGCTTGTTCAATTACCTCATTTTGCTCGATTATGACGCGAATGCGGGATTCTGAACAGCCTTTAACCAGCAGATGATTGACGGCCAAGATGATTTCTTCGGGGATGGTCTTTTGGTGCATCTCCTTAACTTGCTTTGGCGTAAGGGGTATTACGGGTTTATAAGGTTCAAACTCGGGTGGTTTTGTCATGAGTACTAACCTCCTTTTAATAGAGTTACTATATATATTATGGCATAGAATATGTAAAAAGTCAATTCTATGTCTAGACAAAATAAGCATTTTGTGATATAATAATAAGATATCGCCGGTGAGGTGGTAAATATTTATGGGGGTGAACCTTTCATGAAAGCATGTATGGTAAAGCTGGGTATTTTTGTAGCGATGGTAGTGCTGCTGTTTGGTCTGACAACCTTCGGGCTTTCGGCCTCGGCAGACTACAGCAGTCCGAAGGATGACATTTATCTTACGCTTGTAAACAAGGATCATCGGCTGCCGGTTGGCTGGGAAGACAAGATTGAGCTTGAGACGGCCTACAATTTCCAGGGTGAAGAGTTTCAGGTGGAAAGAGAAACACTGAGACATTTCGAATCACTTCGTGATGACCTGCTCCTTCAGGGTATCGACATCGAACTCGATAGTACTTATCGCACTATTGATGGGCAAATCGATGTCTGGGAGTGGTTTAGAAATGAAGGCTATTCGGATGATTATTGCTTCTCACATCTAGCGATTCCGGGCTTTTCGGAGCATCACACTGGTCTCGCCATCGACATTGGCATTATTAAAGACGGTGTCTTTATCAATGACAATGACGAGATGATTGCCGAGAGAGAAATCTTTGCAATGATTCACGAACGCCTGGCTGATCACGGTTTTATTCTGAGATATCCGCCGGATAGAGAAAATTCGACTGGATATTCTTATGAACCATGGCATTTTCGCTATGTGGGCGAGGAACACGCAAAATTCATGACCGAATTTGGCATGACACTCGAAGAATACTTGGAAATGTTACCAGCATGAACCTTCAGTCCGCTTAATTTAAGCGGACTTTTTCTTGCTGTGCTCGTGGTGATGATGTTCGTGATGAGTGTGGCCGCGCAGACCATACTGCTTAGAGATTGGATCTTTGAAAAAGAGGACGTTTGGTGGAAAGAAGGTAAAGGAAAGATAAATCATGATATCGATGATGAGCAAAAAAATTGATGCGATAACACAAAAGGACGGCAAAGGATAATAATAGTTGATGAAATGGAAAAAGACGAGTTCTGAGCAAAAGATGGTAATGCAAAAACAAATAATATCAACAACGAGAATGGATTTTTTAGTGAAAGCAGTGTAAAGATAAAAGAGCGCCGGAATCATCACGATAATAACAGACAAACAAAGGGCGAGGCCAACTAGTAGCTGAGCGTTCCAACCATAATGAAAACCAAGAATAATGGCCCAAATAAAGGTTGGGGTCATGGCGATTTTGATATGTTCCCAGACACTTTCGTTGACGGCGGCAAAGATAGCCACAAACCTGTTGTGGTGGCTGAATTCATAAAGAAAATGGAGAAGGGTGCCGGTAAGAATAATACCGATAATACCAAGATACATCATGCTTATATTTTAACACAAAAAAGCAAGCTTTTTTATTGCTCGCTTCCTTAAATGGTAGGGCAGGTTGGAATCGAACCAGCATTGTATCCTTAGAGGGGATATGTCCTATCCGTTGAACGACTGCCCCGCCGTCTTTATATTATACCTTATTTTTCTGGTTTTCTCAACTTGTAATAGATAGATGGAGCGAAACGAATTGGGGCAAGGGCGGTCTGAGCGGCCTCTTCCATCTTGACGAGATTATTAGTCTTAAAGACTTTTTTTAGAGTTTTGCTGCGGAAGTTGGAAACGGAAAGCACACGTTCGCGCTTGAAACCGGTTTTATTAAAGATTTCTTCAACGTATTTTGGGTGATAGTTATAGAAACCATCAGCAGAGATTTCTTTGTAATTAGCAACTTCTTTACTAAATGGATTAACTTTGGAACGGAAGGTGACATAGCGGACCATTTTTGGCAGAGTGCGCTTGTTAGCAACTTCAATGACAGCGACACCACCTGGCTTTAGTACGCGATAAAGTTCGGCAATTGCTTTTGGCATGTCTTTTAGGTGATGAGTTACGCGGATCATCATGAGGCCATCAAGCTCGTTGTCTTTAAACGGAAGTTTGTAAATATCGCCAGCTTTGGTTTCAATCTTGTCACCATAGATTTCTTTGGCTTGAGCGAGTTCAGTTTTGGAATAATCGAAAATGTAAACCTTGCGCGCACGCTTCAAATATTCGTTGGCGAGACGGCCGTAGCCACCGCCGATGTCGGCAAACTTTTCCATGCGCTTTGGGAGCAGACGACGAATCGCCATGCGATCGGCTTGGTCTTCGTATTCGCGATCAACATTTTCCCAGAATTCTTTTTTGTAGTCGTAACCATTATAGTCAGAAATAACTTTTTCACTCATATATATTATTATACCATAATTAAATGACGCGGGAAATTTCGGAGAGAGTGGTGTCGCCACGGAGAGCGGCGATAATACCTTTTTGTTCCAAGGTCAGCATGCCGTTTTTCTTAGCGGCTTCTTCAATGGCTTCAGTATGAATGTCGGCGACGTCGCCACGAATGAATCTTTGAATGTCTTCGGTCACGATCATTTGCTCCATAATCACGACACGGCCGTTGTAACCAAACGGATGTTCTTCGGTTGGAACTGGATCATAGAGTGTAATGTGATCGAGATTATCAACTGGAAGTTTAGTGGCTGGAACGTCTTTTAGAACTTTCTTGATGTAGTTTACTTCGGCTTCGGTGGCTTCACGCGGAGTTTTGTCGTCAGAAAGTTTTCGGACGAGGCGCTGCGCCACAATCAAACGAATGGAGCTTGCAAAAATTGGGTTCACGCCAATTAAATCAATCATCCTGGAGAAGGCAGCGGAAGTTGAGTTCGCGTGGAAGGATGAAAGCACCAAGTGACCAGTAATCGAGGCCTGGATAGCGGTCTTTGCCGTATCGCCATCGCGAATTTCGCCAACCATCACGACGTCTGGGTCGAGACGGAGCACGGAACGGAGGCCTTCGGCGAAGGAACCACCGGAGTTGGTATTAATTGGAATTTGCGAAATGCCGGTGATGCCGTATTCGATTGGATCCTCAAGGGTAATAATTTTACGGTCAGAGGTATTGAGAGCGTTTAACATTGAATAGAGCGTAGTAGATTTACCAGAGCCCGTAGGACCGACCATTAAGACCATGCCACGTGGGTGGGAAATCACTTCGTCGATTTCGTGACGCTCTTCATCGGAAAGACCAAGGAGATCGAGGTTCAGAAGCGATTCGTCAAAGTTAAAGAGACGAAGCACGGCGTCTTGGCCATACATGGTTGGAATTGTTTCAACACGAATGTTTAAAGTGTGAGTCGCATTGTCACGAGTGATTTCTTTTTGCATGTGGCCGGACTGCGGTTTGTTTGAAGCAGTCGAAACATTGGCGCGGGAGCTCAGCTCGCCCATGAAGATACGATATTTATCTTTATCGATGTTCGCGACTGGGTGGAGTAAACCATCCACACGCATACGAATGCGAATTTCGTCTTGCATGTTTTCGATGTGAATATCGGAAGCACCGAGTTTGTCGGCTTGATCAATCAAAAAGTCGAAAATGCGTTCGGTTGAGACGGTATTCAAAGTTTGCGAGACGGCAGTAATGGTTTCGGAATCGCCTTCGCCAGCAATTTTAATATCGTCATAAACAATTTCTTTTGGCGGATCGTAGCGGAGCATTAGGAATTTGTAGGCAGAATTGGAAATTAGAAAGAAGTCGACACGTTCGCCACGAGCAGTGTAATCATCGCGCATTTTACTAATTAAGGAGCGCGGGGTTTGGCTCGTAACTAAGAATTGGAAGTGCTCTTCACCGCCACCTTTGTGAAGTGGCAAAATAAAATCACTATGCATTTGATTGATTTGAAGGAGACCCTGAACTAAAGGAATGTTTTCTTCAAATGGACGGGTATCAAGATAAGGGAGACCGAGAATTCTGGCCCGGTCGGCAGTAGATTGCTCCTCATTTTCGCGGCGCTTCAACTGAATAGATGCTTCATCCATACCCATATTATAGCATAAGCATTAAACGGTGGTATAATAATTACATGGATAAAATTGTAGAGGTCAAAAACTTCCGAATGACTTTTGGTAATAAAACTGTCATTAAGGATCTCAGTTTTGACGTTAAAAAAGGCGAAATCTTTGGCTTACTCGGTTCGAATGGTTCGGGTAAGACGACAACGCTCCGCGCACTGCTGGGTTTTTATGAGCCAACGAGCGGGGAATTATTAATAAATGGTAAAAAGTATGATCCGGAGGATACTTCGGTTACGGTTGGCTATTTGCCAGAAGAACGTGGGTTGTACCGCAAAGAGTCGGTGATTGATACGATGATTTATTTTGGTGAATTAAAGGGTCTAAAGAATCCGCGCGAATGGAGTATGAAATATTTGAAACGCGTGAAACTCGAAGACAAGGCGAATCTAAAGCTCGAAAAATTATCTGGTGGTCAGCAACAAAAGATTCAACTTGGTATCACCATCATGAATGAACCAAAGCTTCTTATTCTCGACGAGCCGACGAAGGGTTTTGACCCGGTGAACCGTAGACTTTTGATGCACATTATAGATGAGTTGCACCAAAAAGGTTCGGCGATTATCATGATTACGCATTATATGGACGAAGTCGAAAAACTTTGCGACCGTGCGATTCTATTAAAGGATGGTGTGGCGAGAGCTTACGGCAAGATTTCTGACATTAAAAAGGAATTTGGTGGAAAGTCACTAGACCAAATCTTCGTAGAAGTATATGGAGGTGAAGATGAAGAATAGTCCAATTAAAACCGTTTTTAAATTTGAAACGATTCGGCAGCTCAAAAAACCGTCGTTTTGGGTGGCGGTGCTACTCATGCCAGTTTTGTTTGGCGTCATGTTTCTAATTAGCTTTGTTGCTGGTTCAGAGAACGCAGATACGACACCACACCTTGCGGAAGACACGGTGATTGCAATTACGGATAAGGCGGGGGTTTTGCCGAAGGATAATCCGTTTAATAAATATGATTCAGAAGAAACTGGTGTTGAGGCGGTGAAGAAAGGCGAAGCAGATCTTTTCTTCTACATTCCTAAGGATTTTCTCGAAACTAAAAAAGCGCAGTTCTATCATATTTCGGAAGGACTGGAAATCTTTAATTATGATGGCAATGCGCTCAAAATGATTTTAAGCCAGTATGCCAAACTAAAAGTTGATGAACTGGATGCGATAGTGCTTGCCGGTGAATATGAGATTAATGATAATAAGCTAACTGCGACTGGTGAACCCTCAAATGCATTAGGCAAGGCAATTGTTCCAGGCGTAATTTTAGTAGTGTATTTCGTATTTATGGTACTGTTTGGTTCAAGACTATTAATGACGGTAGTCGAGGAAAAAGAGAATCGAATTTCGGAAATGATTCTTACAAATATTTCTTCAAAACATTTGATTATCGGCAAGATTTTAAGCATGCTGACGCTTGGTGTAATTCAGGTGCTAGTAATGGTAATACCAATGATTCTGTTACTGGCCTTTAACTGGAACAATCCAGCAATTTCCTCAATTGTATCGATAATCGAACTTGATCCAGCAACTATCGCCGTGAACGTAGTTTTGTTCGTAGCTTCGATTGCTTTATTTGCAGCTGCTAATACGATGGTTGGTGTAGTCGTGCCAACGGCACGCGACGCGTCACAATATATTGGTCCGATAGTCGTAGCTTCAGTTTTTCCGCTTTACTTTATGCAAGCCTTTATGGCGACCGAACCGGGACTAATCGTGCACTTCTTAACGTACTTCCCACTCTCGGCGCCGGTGGCATTGATGCTGAGAAGCACGTTCGGGACACTGACACCAGTGGAGCTTGCGATTGGCCTCGTTGAAATTATCATTTTCGCGGTGATAATCCTTAGAATCACAATCAAACTGTTCCAAAAGAATGCTATCAATTTTGAAGTGGTGAAATTTAAACAGTTGTTTAAACGCTAATCATTCTTTAGATTGGCGTTTCAGATTAGCATTCCAATAATTGAAGGAGTCTTTGTCGCCGAGTATTTTGGCTTCACGCATTTTAATGGTCATAAATCTTTGTTTATCTCCCGCGCTCATTTTATCCCACTCGGCTGGAGTGACTTCTAGTGGATGCCTTTCGATGGCCATTTTCATAGCAGCTTTGTAACCATTAATAGCAACTTCGTCACCGTCTTTTTCGGCCTGAGCGAGACCGGTTTCCAAACGATTTAGTTGATCGGCAATTGGATGATGAAAAACATTTGCTTCGGCTCTCTTTTCAGTGGTTACTAGTTTGATGTCAACTGTGGAATAGCCATTCTTAGTAAAACTTGAATCATCAAGATTGATTTTTAAATCAGTCAGAGTTTTGCCATGTTGTCTCAAGCGGCGCTCAAGCATGGCTTGGCCGTTTGGATCAGTGAGCATACTGAATTTTGATTCTTCGAGAGTGTTGTCACCGATAGTTTGGTGAAATCGGCCGTTTTCGATGAGTTCCTTTAGGAGTTTACCTTCGGCAAAATTAGTATTTTCGTCTTTAAAACCAAAGCGATCAAGTGTTTTATCAATGTAATACTCCGGACCACGGTCGCTAAAACGATTGCCTTGCATTTTTGCTTCATCATCACGTGCTTTTTTAGCCCGCTCATACAAAAACCGTGAAGTCTTAACGCGCAGAATTGTATCTTCATCAGTTTCTTCGTTGCCGGTTTCTTTTGATATAATTTTTCCTTCTTTCATCATGTATTTTTGTAAATCATCAATGACGTCGGACGGCGCTTTGAGTTCGGTTTCACTATGATTCATAGGGACGTCTTTTAAAGTATCCCATTCGGTGGGATTATCGGATGGTTCAGGGTTTTCATGAGAGTGAAGCGATTCTGTCATTTTAGTCCTTCTGGCTGTTTAGGATTTTTAGTGTCTTTTCATCTTTTCGGCCGTCGTAGTATTTGTTGATGGCGTCAATGAAGAGTTGGTTTTCGGGGGCAACTTGATTAAATAAAGTAAGGCAGGAAAGAAACTTCATGGCGTCAATGTGACCAAAGATTTCTTCGGCGGATTTGCCCTCGATTTGATTTGTGATTTTAACGAGTTCTTCGAGGCGAGTGCCAAGCACAGAATTATTGTAATATTCGGTGGCTTCGCCAATGTTCTGAATCGCATATTTTGCCGCCATGTCACTATGACCGAGACCTTTGATTTGTGGAAAAATATACCACATCCAGTGACTTTGTTTTAAACCTTCTTCTAATTCTTTTTTCGCGGTTTCATATTGGGTTAATTCGCCATAATGATTGCTATTTTGGGCTTCGATAAAACGATCTAACATGGCTTTATTATAACAGATTTGAAATTCGATGTTTTTTAGAATAAAATAAAGGTATGTTTACGATATTCAAGTTTTTGATAGTGATTTTCTATTTTGTACTTCTAATAATTTGTCTTAGAAGAATTCGAAAGATTACTAAAAAAACGATTTATTCGTATGAAATCGTCTCGATTATGGGTGTAATGATTTTTATAGTTGGTGTGATTATCAAAGATTGCTTCACGCTTTATAATATTATGACCGTGTATGGGATGGAAGATTATAATATGTATGCTTTTTTCACGGATATCGGCACGATGTTCTCGAATTTCACGATGTATGTTTTTCCGTTGATGATTTTGCTCGCGATTTTCCTCTTAATTTCAAACACGGTTTTAATCGTAGTGGAGGGGAAAAGTAGGACTAATGTTTTGGGATTTTTGCTAGGACTTTCATTAATTATCGGGACACTATTTGTAAAAGATATTTACGGCTTCCTAGGCAGTTTATTTGATGTGCATTCATATGCTGGGTATTGTATTTCGCTCGCGATTGAAAATGTGATTTCGATTACGCTGACCTATTTTGAATGCATGATGATTGCAACGACTTATATTGCTTTAAGAAGTTCACATCGCAAGATAAAACACCAAAAGGATTACGTGGTGGTGCTAGGTTGCAAAGTGCTTGATAATGGAAAACCGGGTGGAATGCTCAAAAAACGAGTCGATGCAGCGCTAAAATTTGCGAGAGGCGAAAAAGCAAGATTTGGAACTTTGCCGGCACTGGTATTTTCTGGTGGGCAAGGGTATGACGAGCCAATTTCGGAAGCTGAATGCATGGAAAATTACGCGATTAGTCAAAGATATAGAGGGGAAATGATTTTGGAAGATGAATCAAAAACGACGAGGCAAAATTTTCTCTTTTCAAAGAAATTGGTGGGATCGGGCGAGAATGTAGCGTTTGCGACGACGGATTTTCACGTGTTTCGATCGGGAGTGATTGCGACCAAAAATGGATACAAAAACATCGAGGGAATTGGTGCGAAATCGCCGTGGTATTATTTTAATAATTCATTAATTAGAGAGTACGTGGCAAATCTTAGCTCGGAATGGAAGATGCACGCATTTAATCTGATTTATTTAAATCTCGCGTCGATTATTTATATTGTGATTTGCTATGCGTTTGATTTTATGTAAAGGGAATAGTACAATCGGACTAAATGCTATAATAAAAGAATAAACAGGAACTTATTTTATGCCGAGACCACGTAACAAACAGGATTTATTAAAAGCTGGCGAAGAATACTATACTAAGCTCACTCAAATGGCCGACTCGATGAGCGAGAAAGAAATGAATACTGAGTTTGATTTCTCCGGTGATCCATCAAAGAAAGAACGCCACTGGGGACGCGACAAGAATCTGCGCGATATTTGGGTGCATTTATATGAATGGCACCGAATGCTATTAGAATTTGTCGATACAAATCTGAATAAAGGCGGTAATGCACCATTCTTGCCAGAACCATACACTTGGAAGACTTACGGTGATATGAACGTCGAATACTGGAAGAAACACCAGAAGACTTCACTAGAAGATGCGAGAAAGATGTTCGAAAAATCGCATAAAGACGTCATGAAGTTAGCTGAAAACCTAAGCGAAGAACAACTATTCACCAAAGGTATGTATCCTTGGGTAGGTAGTTCGGTGCTTGGTTCATATTTTGTAAGTTGTTTATCTTCCCACTATGACTGGGCAATGAAGAAACTTAAAGCACATAAGAAGAATTGCGAGAAAGCATTATAAAATGGCTGGAGACGCGTGCTGA
Source organism: uncultured Candidatus Saccharibacteria bacterium (assembly GCA_946409745.1). Lineage (GTDB taxonomy): Bacteria > Patescibacteriota > Saccharimonadia > Saccharimonadales > Saccharimonadaceae > Nanosyncoccus. Next base: position 74,670 of record CAMJXP010000001.1, read on the forward strand.
CGCAAAGGGCAGGGTGACGCCTCCGCTTCGCAAATAATTGGCTGGAGACGCGTGCTAACGCACGCTAAGTCCAGCCGGCGAAAACTCAAAAAAGCGAGAGTAAACTCTCGTTTTTTATTCGTTTTCTTGGCTGGACCGGCAGGATTCGAACCTGCGAATGCTGGGACCAAAACCCAGTGCCTTACCGCTTGGCGACGGTCCAATACCCATATATTTTACCACATTAGGGAATTAGCGTCAAAACTTGACTTTTTTGGTAATCTGTGCTATAATAATAACAGGTATGCCAATTTTAGAGTTAGGGGGTATTAACTTATGGCATGTATTGGTACTTTTCAATGGGCAATCAACGAAGTGGATCGAATCGAGAAACGATTCAATCTGTATGCGGAGAGAGCTGAAGCTCATGACTGCACAATTCGCCACGAGGTTGGTCACGAGAATCTTTCAGAATTGTCGAACCAACTCGACGAAGCAATCCGAGTCCTTTCCTGCATCAACGACGATTATAATCGTCCCCACTACGAACGCGCACTTGATTTATCCCAGAAAATTAGCGATGCTATGTAGCCCATACAGGCCTGAGTTTATACTCGGGCCTTTCTCTTTATTAAAATAAGCAAAAGCTTAAAACTATGTTATAATAATGAATATGGCAGGTAGAAAACGAAAATCATCTAGAAAAACATCTCGTGCTAGAAAAGAAGCTCCAGTTGAACATGAACTTCCAGGTGGATTCTGGCGACAAATTATGGGCATTTTAATGATTGCGATTGCGCTATTTTTCGTAATCACGTGGTTTAGTGAAGACAAGTCGACTCTTAATATGGTGCACCGTACAATCTTAAGTTGGCTCGGTGTCGCAGCTTACTTTTTGCCACCACTACTCGTGTATTTAGCCGTGAAAAAACTCCGTAGCGAGAATAACAAGGTTGCAATTCCGGTATATCTGGCAAGTATTTTAATGATTATTTGGATTTCCGGTATTGGGGCGATTTGGCACAATGGCGGTTCGGTAGGAAAATGGCTGAACGACATGCTAGTTGGCGTGTTTGGCGACGGCGTCGTGCTATTCTTCTACATTGTATTAATCTTTATTACGACCGCATTTATCTTACAGGTTTCGCCGATTACGCTATTTAAAGATACGAAGAATATCGTGAAACCGGGTAAGAAACCGGTCGAAGAGAATACTGACGAAAAAGACAAGAAACTTGGACAGATTGAAATTAAGGTTAATTCGGGCCTTGGTGCGACAGCCGCTGCCAAAGAAGCACCGGTAAAACATGGTTTGTTTGGTCGTAAAAAGGCGCCAGAAATTCATCAACCGGCACCAGCGAAGGCGGCAGTTCCAGAAAAGCCAGAAGAAGCCAAGGCGCTCGTTTCGATTTCGGATCCAGAATGGAAGATGCCAACGACGGCGCTTCTCAGCAAGAAACAAACTCCGCAAGATCCGGGCAATGTGAAGCAAAATGCCTATATTATTCAGAAGACTTTCTCGGAATTTGGGATTGAAGTAGAGATGGAAGACGCCAACATTGGCCCACGCGTGACGCAGTATACTTTGCGCGCGCCAGGCGGTGTGAACCTTGCGAAGATTGCAGCGCGCGATAAGGAGCTCGCTTATAATCTTTCGGCGAAGACCGTGCGTATTGAAGCGCCAATTCCTGGTACGCAGCTGATTGGCGTGGAAGTACCAAATGTAAAATCAGCTTCCGTATCACTTAGGGGTATTATCGAGAGCGAAGAATGGAAACACGCTAAAGAACCACTTACCTTCGCGATTGGTAAGGATATTTCTGGTAAACCAGTGGTTGCAGATCTTGCCGGTATGCCACACCTTCTCATTGCTGGTACGACTGGTTCAGGTAAGTCTGTAATGACGAACACGCTCATCATGTCGCTTCTATATCGTAATTCACCTTCAGACATGCGTCTTATTATCGTGGATCCGAAGCAGGTGGAAATGGTGCAATATAATGATATTCCACACTTACTTACGCCAGTGATTACGGATACTGGTAAGGCGCTATCGGCCATGAAATGGGCGGCTAACGAAATGGATAGGCGTTATCATTTGATGGCGGAAGAAAAGGTCAAGAAGATTGGCGAATATAACCGTAAGATGGAAGAAAAAGCGGCGAAGCTGAAAGAGGCCGGTGAAAATGAAGTCACGGAGGAAGAAAAAGAGAAAATCAGCAAGATGCCATACATCGTGATTGTGATTGATGAAATGAGCGACCTTATGATGCAGGCGTCGAAGGAACTTGAACCTTTGATTGTGCGTGTGGCCCAGCTTGGTCGTGCGGCTGGGATGCATTTAGTACTTGCAACGCAGAAACCGATTGTAAAAGTGATTACCGGTCTGATTAAAGGTAACATTCCGTCACGTATTGCTTTCCGCGTGCTGACTTCGATGGAATCACGTATTATTCTCGATTTATCGGGTGCAGAGAAACTACTTGGCCAAGGTGATATGTTGCTTTCGACGGAAAAGACGACCAATGGCCCGGAGCGTATCCAGGGTGCTTGGTCACCGGATGAAGATATTGAAAAGGTGACGAACTTCCTGCGCGAGCAACGTCCACCTAACTATAATAAGGAAGTCATTGCGCAGGCCGTTGCGATTAAAGGCATGGGCCCAGAAATGGGCGGTGCAATTGGCGACCTCGGCCGTCGGTTTGATCCAAATGACCCGATGGTTCGTAAGGCCGTGGAGATTTCGCTGAATAAAGGTAAATTCTCGACTGCCATGCTCCAGACATATCTCGGTAAAGGCCATGGCTTTGTGAGCGGTCTCGCCATTTGGTTTGAGGAAATTGGTGTGATTGGTCCACAAAACGGCAACAAGCCGCGTGACTTATTAATTACATCGATGGATGAATTTGACCAACTCGCCAACGCTGGTGGCGTCGACACCCCTGAAGAGTATTAAAAAATTACAACAATAAAAGTCTAGCGTTTTCGGGTTTTTGATGCTACAATGAAAAGACAACATTAATATCAAGAATGAGGCGAGGGAACGGCCCGATGACCCCCATACCAACCTAGTTTAACCAAGGTGGTAATTCCGTCCAAAGAAAGGAAAGATATGTTCTACAGAACAGCGGAGAGCGTTTCTCCAAAACACCCAGATAAATTATGTGACCAAATTTCGGACGCGATTCTTGATGCGTACCTCGCACAAGATCCGGATTCCCGCGTGGCAGCAGAGACCTGTGGCGGACACGGTGTTGTTTTTGTGACCGGCGAAATCACATCAAAGGGCGATGTAGACATACCTGCAATTGTAAAAAGAATCGCAGGTAAGGATACAGAAGTCCATACAAAGATTGTGAAGCAGTCACCAGAAATTGCACAGGGCGTCGATACGGGTGGTGCCGGTGACCAAGGCATCATGATTGGCTATGCGTGTGACGAAACCCCAGAGCTTTTGCCACTCGAAGTCGTCCTATCTAGAAATTTGAATGAGTTTATCTATGACAAATATCCTTATGATGGCAAGACGCAAGTCACGATTGCGCCGGATGGCACAATTGATTCGATTGTCGCGAGCTTCCAGAATGTTTCAAAGGCCGAGCTTAAGGAAATGGTCGAGAAATTCATTAAGGACAGGAAATTAAAAGGCAAACTCGAACTACACTTAAACCCAGCCGGTGACTGGAAGCAAGGTGGTTTTGATGCTGACACTGGCCTCACCGGTCGTAAACTCATCGTTGATAACTATGGTCCACGTATCGCGATTGGTGGTGGTTGTTATTCTGGTAAGGATGCATCAAAGGTTGACCGTTCAGCGGCTTACATGGCTCGTAAAATTGCGGTGGATTATCTCAAGAAGCGCCACGCAAAAGAAGTATTGGTACGTCTCGCTTATGCGATTGGCAAGGCAGAGCCACTTGAACAAACGGTAATTGTGGATGGCAAGCCAGAAGAAATCGAAGGTTATGATTTAACGCCACGCGGCATTATTAAATTCCTCGATTTGAAGCGTCCAATTTACGAAGAGACCGCGAGATATGGTCATTATGGCCATAAGTTTGACTGGGACAAATAGTTAATCTATCACGGTTAGGCTTTGACAGGGGCGGAAGACTAGACAGTTTTCCGCCTTTGTGCTATAATGAATCGGTAATATTAGCTCAGCAAACGGTATTTATTCGCGTTTGCTTTAACCAAAGGAGTCATATGAAAGAATACGAACTTTCAATCCTATTTCATCCAGATCTCGAAATGAATCTGGACCCAGTCGTCAATAAGGTGAAGAAACTTATTGAAGACAACGGCGGTAAAATCACCAAAGAGGAAAATGACGGCAAGAAGCGCTTGGCGTATTCCATCAGCGGTCAGGATTTTGCTGTGTATTACTTCATTGATGTTGAACTCCCAGCTGAAGCTCCAGCTAAGCTTTCGAGTGTCCTCAACATTACCGATGAAGTTCTCCGTTACCTTCTCGTTCGTGTTGACGAACGCAAAGCAAAATATGCTTCTCGTCGCAAACAGAAGGAAGAGGATTCGACGGAAGAGTCTAACGAAAAACAAGGAGAGTAATTTATGCGCGGATTTTCCAAAGCAATTATCACTGGTAACATCACCCGTGATCCAGAACTTCGTACTACTACCGGTGGTTCATCAGTATGTAGCTTTACGGTAGCCGTAAACCGCAATTATCGCGGTACGGACGGCGAACAAAAAGAAGAAGTATCATTTATCGATTGTTCAGCTTGGGGTAAGTTGGCCGAAACGATTGCCCAATATGGCAAAAAAGGTAATGGCGTCCTAGTATCAGGTCGTTTGAACCAAAGAGCCTGGGAAGATAAAAACGGCAACAAGCGTTCCAGTGTTGAAATCGTAGTTGAAGACTTCAACTTCGTGGGTGGACGTGATGGTGGTAATACTTCGGGCAGTTCCAGCGCTCCGGCTAGTGCTTCACAGGAAGACATTCCAGAAGACATCCCGGAAGAAATTGATCTCAGTGAAGTTCCATTTTAATAAATTTAAGCGAAGGAAGGATGCAAAATGAAAAAATTCAAGAATGATCCAAATGTCTATTTCGACTATCGCGATACGAAGACTTTGCAACGCTACATTGATTCCTATGGCCGCATTGAACCAATCTCAAAGACTGGTCTTTCAGCTAAGCAACAACGCCAACTCGCAGTTGCTATCAAGCGTGCACGTCATCTAGCACTTTTGCCATTTGTATCAAATAATTAAGGAGTCGAAAAATGTACGGACCAACAGATCTAAAGAAGAATACTCTGATTACTTTAGACGGCCAGCCGTATAAGGTGGTAGAGTACTCCCAAAAAGTAATGGGTAGAGGCGGTTCTATCGTCAACGTGAAAGTAAAAAATCTCGTGACGGGTGCTCTTCTCCCAAAGACTTTTAAAGGCCAAGAAAAAATTGAACCGGCTGAAGTTACTACCCGCAAGGTGCAGTATCTTTACCGCGATGATGAAAAATTCTATTTCATGGACCCAGAGTCTTTCGAACAATATGAACTTTCTGCTGACATGGTTGGCGACATGAAAGATTTCATGAAAGATGGTGATGAAATGGAAATTCAGTTCTACAATGGTACACCAATTAACTTGGTATTACCAAAGAACTTGTGGCTTGAAGTCACTTATACAGAAACAGCCGTAAAGGGCGATACAACTTCTTCAGTGATGAAGGATGCAACGCTCGAAACTGGCGTGGTAATTAAGGTTCCTGCATTCATTAAGCAGGGCGAAATCGTCTCGGTGGATACAGACACTTATGAATACCGCGGCCGTAAATAGAGGCTATCAAAAAATTGAAGGCGCAGTCAAGGCCTTCAATTTTGATTTTAAAGACAAGGTGGTGCTTGATATTGGCTCGTCCACGGGCGGGTTTACGGAACTCGCATTAAATAAAGGTGCTAGGAAAGTAATCGCCGTGGAAAAAGGCACGAACCAAATGAAAGCGCCACTGCGTTTCGATGAAAGAATTGATCTACACGAAAAAACAAATGTGTTTGATTTTCGACTAGCTGAAGACGAGAAGCCAGATGTGATTGTAGCGGATGTTTCGTTCGTTTCGCTTACGAAAATTTTGAAATATGCGAAGATTCATTTGTCAAAACCAAGTACGAGATTTCTCGTGATGCTAAAACCACAATTTGAAGCGACACCAGGACAATTAAATCGAGGAGTTGTCAAGAATGAGGCCATTCGAAGGCAGATAGTTCGGGACTTTGAATATTATCTGAAGTCAAATGGCTTTATTGTGATGAATAAGAGGGATAATGAACTGAAGGGCCGGACTGGCAATTTAGAACGTTTTTATGATTTAATTCTTGCAAAATAAAACGTTTAAGCATATAATTGCTTTATGAACTTGTTACATGGCGTGGGCGATTTCTTCTCCCTAGATATTGGGACTAATTCGATGCGTATCGTGCAGCTTTCTGGTAATAGCCAACATGGTTGGCAGCTTATTAGGTATGCTTATGTTCCAGTGGATCAGAAGATTTTGAATGACAGCTCAGAGCTTGGCCGAAAGAGACTCGGCGAGGCAATTATGGGTGCTGTCAATCAGGCAGGCATCAAGACGAAAAATATTGCAATTGGTCTGCCGGCTGGTAAGACTTTTACTTCGATTGTCGAAACTGATACGATGCCAGAAAAAGAGCTCCAGAAAGCCTTTAAATATGAGATTGATAAATACGTTCCAATGGCCATGAGTGATGCAAAGGCCGATTATGTGATTCTTGGTCCAAGTCCAAATGATCCAGCCAAGACGGAAGTTCTAGTTTCTTCAATTGCGAAGGAATATGCTGAATCGACGATGGAAACGATTGAGAAGACTGGTCTTAACATTATTGCGATGGAGCCAGAACCGCTCGCGATGGCGAGAGCTTTGTCAATTCCAGGCGCAATGGATGCCACGATGATTGTGGATCTTGGTGAAAAGTCAACCGACCTTGTGATTGTTTATCGCAACCAACCACGCTTGGTGCGTACAATTCCAGGCGGTTTCTCGAATTTCGTGAAGACGTTAGCTGGTGGTCTTGATGTTCGCGAAGACCAGGCACGTCAGTTCATTTTGAAGTTTGGTTTAGCCGAAGATAAGGTGGAAGGTCAAGTGTTTAAGACGCTTAGCCACATTCTTGAAGGTTATGCATCCGAACTTACGAAGTCCGTGCGTTTCTTCCAGACGAAATATCTCAATGGTAAGGTCGGCGGTATCGTACTGTCTGGTTATGCCAGTAGAATTCCATTATTCCCAGAATACATTGAGGCAAGAACCAATGTTCCGACGATGAAAGGTGATCCATGGCAGATGGTACGTACGTTGCCGGATCAGAAGCAGGCACTGATGCCAGTGGCGAGCGAATTCGCTGTGGTGATTGGTTTGTCGGAAAGGAGTAACGACTAATGGCTCGTGAAATAAACCTCGTTCCGGATATTAAGGAGGAGATGATTAAAGCTCTGAAGCTTAGAAACTTCATCTTCTTTGTATGTATCATTGTAGCATCAGCGAGCGTTGGTGTGATTTTGCTCTTTGCAACGATTGCTGGTGGTCAACAAGCGATTGCCGATGGTAATAAAGCCAAGATTGAAACGATGTCAAAGAAACTCAAATCTTATGGCGACTTAAGTGACTTCTTGACGATTCGTGACCAGCTTGGTAATTTGTCGACGATTTCAAGAAACAAGAAATTGCTTTCTCGCTCATTTGGCATTTTGTCAGCACTGCTTCCAAAAGGTAATGATAAAATTACAATTTCAGAATTAAATATCGATCTTTCTGGTACGCAGCCAACGATTACATTCGATGCGCAGGCGAATGCTTACGATCCTCCGTACATCGATTACAACGTACTCGATTCGTTTAAGAAGAGTATGCAATACATGCGTTATGATTACGGCAATTATGTCGATAAGGAAGGCAATGTCATTCCAGCTTATTGTATGATTGAATCTGGTAGCGACGGAGCAACCTTTACGGATGCCGAAAAAGGTAACTATGCTTACTGGTTGATTGCAGGTGAAGGATGTAATCCTGCCTACACGCCACTCGAAACGACGGTGACTGAAAGCGAAGATGAAGAAAATGAAGATACCAGAACCGAAGCCGAGATTAAGGAAGAAGATGAAAAGCGCCGTACGGCAGGTTATGTTACGGAAATCTATGATGACCAGACTGTCGTAAAGATTTGGCGTACGCCACAATTCTCCGAATGGTACAAGGCCGAACAAGTTGAAGGTGAGCCATATATGAACCTAAGTGGTGTCATTGCTGGTGTACCTCACTTCGAAAGCGAATGTATTAGATATTCTGGCGTTGAAAACGAAAACACGGGTGCTGTGACTTGGTCTAGCACAAACGAGAGTTGTTATCTCGTTCCAGATGGTTCGGATGGTATTAAGATTACCGACTCGTCCAATGGTCGTGACTCATCGGATGACTTGGTGCTTCGCTTCTCCGCCACGATTACTTTGACACCAGATGTTTATAGGTTTAACAACCATCACGTACTTTCACTTGGTCCATCCGGTCGTTACAATGTGACGGATTCCTACGTTCAGATTCAAGATATGTTCGCACAGAAAGCAGCCGACTGTGATCCAACTGATAAGAGCTGTATTGAGAATACCAAGAATCGAGGAGGTGATTAGAAATGGCGAAAGAAGTAGCAATTGAAAAACGTGCAAAAATCTCGCAGGCTCAGCAATATGTGCTTCTAGCGGTACTTGGTGCATCAATTTTTCTTGGTGTAGCAATTGCGTTGATTTTCTTCTTTGTCAAACAAATCTCATTCAATTCAAATGTGATTGCTGAAGAAGAGAAATCGATTGTGGCATATTCGGATGCAATCCGTGACATTGGTGTTTGCACAAAACCAAAAGGCGCAGTATATTCGGATGAGGAATTAAAGAATTGTAGTCCTGATTCGATTGATGTGGATTCGATTCCAGGAACACTGAGAGCTAATATTATTAATAATTTGGCGGCGAATACGGCACTGAACTCAGTACCGAAAGAGAGTTCATCTGGTTGTATTAATCCATACACGGGCAAGAAGTATAGCTATGAAGAACTAGAAAAGAATTATGATAGCGCGTATGAAGAACTAGAAAAGAAACCTGATAATCCAGATGCTCTCGATGCAGTGGTTAAAGCTAGCGAGCTAATTCAGAGTTGTTCGGCACTCCGTATTATTCCGGATGCAATTCCAGCCTTTAAGAACGAGGAAGCACTTCTCTCGTCACTTAATAAGATTTTCTTGATTACTGGTATCGAGCCAGAAACGCTCAGCCCAACTGGTGCAGCGGGTGAATCGAACTATGGCAAAGGTTTGGAATCAATTTCGGTTCGTCTTTCGGTTGAGTCTGAAACGCCAACCACGGTCGGGTTCCTCGAAAATGTTGAGCGTTCGATTCGTGAATTTAATATCGAGCGTGCAACGATTGAGTGGGCGCAAGGCGGCAAACTAGTGCTCCAGGCTCAAGCCTCAGCATTTTACATGACTCCATCTGAACTAGTTGAAACAACGCAAACAATTAGAGCTACGAAGGGAACTAAGAGATGAAACAAGATTTAGCAACATCGATTTTTGCAGCAGTAGTAGGTGCACTGGTAGCATACTTTGTTTGTGGAATGTTTCTGCCTAGTTTTGATGAATTAAGCGTTTCGATCACTGAACTCGCTAATGAAGAAAGTTTTACGCTTGCAGAACCAGATGCCGAAATCTTTAACTTCCGTTCCGTGAACCCAACGGTTGAAGTGTGGGTCGGCGATTGTAAGAACTTGGGCGATAATGGCACTTGTAATGATGAGATTGTAACTGACAATATTAATAATGGTCAGAACAACAACCAGAATCAACAGGAAGAAGAGCAGGAACAAGAACCTGAAGAGGAGCAAGAACAAGAAGAAAACGAAGAAGAAGAAAACGAAAACCAAAACCAGGACGAAAACGGGGACAATCAAAATGGCACTACTGACTAAAGAGGCCGAAAATAATATCATCAATATTTTGATTGCCGAAGGTTTGGTAGATAGCAATCTAGTTCAGAGTGTCCGTACTGAAGTTGAAGGTTCCGGTTCAGAACAATCTGTCCTTGGCGAGTTGACTAGACGTGGTGTCGCTAATGAAGACATGGTGGCACGCGCCACGGCTATGCTTATTGGTGTACCTTATGTTGAGCTTAAGAATGTTACGATTGAACAAGAAATTCTTTCAATGATTCCACAGGATGCGCAGGTACGCGAGCTTGCTATTCCACTTGGTGAAAAAGACGGCATGCTCAATGTCGCCATGGCGGACGTGACAAACGTTCAGGCAACCGATTATTTGTCTAACCTCATGGGTCGCCCGATTCGGGTTTGGATGTCATCTGAACATGGCATCCGTGAAATGATTGAAAAGAGCCACGGTGATCTTACTGGTGTCACAGAAGCCGTGAAGGAAGGTAACGAAGAGGCTGCAGCCGAGCAAAGCAATGTTAAGACAATTGTCCAAGACTCGCCGATTTCAAAAGCCCTCACGACGATTTTGAGTTATGCAGCGAAGACGAAGGCATCCGATATTCACATCGAGCCACTTGAAAGCTCGCTCATTATTCGTTGCCGGATTGATGGTGTGCTTCGTCGCATCATGGAGCTTCCAAAGAATGTGGCGCCAGCGCTAGTTTCTCGTGTAAAGATTTTGTCTAACCTTAAGATTGATGAACATCGTGTCCCACAAGACGGTCAGTTTACAGTACTTGTGGATGGAAAAGAGATTGACCTTCGTATTGCAATTTCGCCAGTGACTTGGGGTGAACAAGTGGTGATTCGTCTTCTCGATAAAACTGGTACTTCGATGGAAGTTGATAAAATGGGTATGGCTGGTCGTGCACTCCGTGATGTCCTTAGTGGCATTGAAAAACCAAATGGCATGATTCTAACGTCAGGTCCAACCGGTTCTGGTAAGTCTACTACGCTTTATGCTTTGATTCAAAAGATTAAATCTGAAGCAATTAATATTGTAACGCTCGAGGATCCGGTCGAGTATAAGATGGATGGTATTAACCAGATTCAGGTGAATGTGGATGCCGGGTTAACATTTGCGAATGGCCTACGTTCAATTCTCCGTCAAGACCCTGACGTAGTAATGGTGGGTGAGATTCGTGACTCCGAAACGGCTGGTCTTGCAGTGCAGGCAGCACTAACGGGTCACTTGGTGTTCTCGACTCTACACACCAACTCGGCTGCGGGTATCTTGCCTCGTCTTCTCGATATGGGTATTGAGCCATTCCTTCTAGCATCGACGCTTAACGTAGTGATTGGTCAGCGCTTAGTTCGCCGTATTACCGAAAAGCGTGAGAATTACAAATCTTCGGAACTTGAAACGGAGGGAATCAACCAAATTGTAGGTGATTTACTCCCGGCCAAGGAAGGCGATGTGGCAGCGGTGAGTGAAGATTTAGGTTATCCAGGTTTGCCAATTAAGAATGATAATTTCTATATGCTAGCAAAAGGTCTTGCAACGAAAGAGACGCCGGGTGGTTATAAAGGTCGTGCCGGTCTTTACGAGACGATTGTGGTGGATGAAGATATTCAGAAATTGATTATCTCGCACGCAACGGCCGCGGAGATTATGCGTCTAGCAAAGAGTAAAGGTACTGTGACAATGCGTCAAGACGGAATCCTTAAAGTGCTTTCTGGAATTACGACGATTGATGAGGTTAACCGCGTGGCGAGCGATTTGTCATAATGTTTATGGTATAATGAGGATAATATGGAAAACGGTGGACAACAAATACAAATAAGAATCGAGAGCCTACTTGAAGAATGTATCAGAAGGAAAGCTTCGGATATCCATATTCAGTATGGGCTTCCACCAATTCTTCGTGTAGATGGCGTACTCACGCCAATTGCTGGTACTCCAGCGATGAACGAAGAAATGATTAAGAATGTGATTTTTGCAACGCTTGATGAAGAGCAACAAAAGATTTACCTCAAAGACAAGGAATTTGATTACTCGTTTGCCTTTGGTGATATTGCACGTTTTCGTGTGAACGCGTTTCACGAACGTGGCAAGATGGCAGCGGCTTTCCGTTTGATTCCTAACCAGATTAAATCGATTAATGATCTTGGTATGCCGTCGATTGTCGAGACGTTTGCAAATTATCCTCGTGGTTTGGTGCTGATTACTGGCCCAACTGGTTCCGGTAAATCAACGACGCTCGCAGCGCTTATCGATAAGATTAATCGTGAACGTTCGAAGCATATAATTACGATTGAAGACCCGATTGAATTTACGCACAAGTCGGAACGTTCGATTATTGTGCAACGTGAAGTACACTATGATACTTTTAGCTTTGCGGCGGCACTCCGTTCGGCACTTCGTGAAGATCCGGATGTGGTGCTCATCGGTGAGATGCGTGATCTCGAAACAATTCAGGCAGCGATTACGATTGCCGAAACCGGTCACTTAGTGTTTGCAACGCTTCACACGAATTCGGCAGCCCAAAGTATTGACCGTATGATTGATGTGTTCCCATCACATCAGCAACCACAGGTGCGTTCGCAACTTTCAAATATGCTTTGCGCAATTTGTTCACAGCGTCTAGTTCCGGCGATTGGTGGTGGACGTGTCGTCGCAGCTGAAATTATGATTGCGAATGCTGCTGTAAGAGCACTGATTCGTGATGGTAAGACCTTTCAGCTCGATACCGCCATTCAGACTGGCGCAGCGGAAGGCATGCAGACGATGGACCGTACACTCGCGAAGCTTGTACAAACTGGTGTGATTACTTACGATACGGCCCGTGACTATGCAGTTGATATGAATGAATTAAACAGGTTAGTAAGAGGCTAGCATGAAGCGGTTTAATTATAAGGCGAGAGGAAAGGATAACGGTAAGCTCATTAAGGGCAATATTCAGGCTGAGAATGAACAGACGGCCGGTCGCCTTTTGATTGAACAGGGATTTACGCCACTTCAAATTGTGGAAGAGGGCGGTGGTATTTTTGGTGGTAAGGAACGCATCAAGAATAAAGACCGCGTGATGTTTACGCGTCAGTTATCGACACTTATCGGTGCCGGTTTGCCACTTGCGACTTCGCTTCGTACCGTGATTGAACAGACGGAAAACAAGGCGATGAAATCAATCGCTGAAGAGATTCTCACGAGCGTGGAATCTGGTAAAAGCCTTTATGAATCATTTTCCGCTCATCCAGATACCTTTAATGGTGTTTATACGGCACTGATTCAAGCTGGTGAAACTTCTGGTACACTCGATCTCGCTTTGAAGCGTCTTGCCGATCAGGAAGAAAAAGATGCAGCCATGATGTCAAAGATCAAGGGCGCATTGGTTTATCCAGGTATTATTCTTTGCGTGATTATCGCAGTGCTCGCATTCATGATGATTGCAGTGGTGCCACAGGTGAAAAATCTTTATGAGGATATGGACAAGGAATTACCGGGGCTCACGCAGTTTTTGGTGAATTTGACAGATTTCTTCGGAAACTTCTGGTGGTTAGTATTAATTGTAGTACTTGCAATTGGTGGTTCAATTTTCTACTTTATGAAATATACACCGCTAGGACACAAGGTGATGGATTCGGTGAAAATCCATGTGCCGATTTTTGGTGGTCTTTTCCGCAAACTCTATGTGTCACGTTTTGCGCGTACGGCCGAAATGATGCTCGCGACTGGCGTGCCAATGCTTGATTCGATTCGTATCGCTATTGATGCAACAAGTAATAAGATTATTGAGGAAGAATACGCAAAATCACTTGATATTATTAAAGGTGGTAAGGCGCTTTCCGAGGCCCTTCGCGATCGTGATTATATGCTTCCGCTCGTGCCACAGATGGCGTCGATTGGCGAAGAATCCGGTAAGATTGATGAAATGCTTGGTAAAGCGGCGGCGGTTTATGAAACAGAACTTGATAATCAGATTAATGGTATTTCTACCATGATTGAGCCAATTCTGATGGTGATTATGGCTG
>CAMJXP010000002.1 GCA_946409745.1 uncultured Candidatus Saccharibacteria bacterium
ACTTAGTTCCCTCGGATAGTTGGAATCTGATAAATTCTGTAATCTCATCCTTAGTGAAGCTCGTCTCAAACGAATCCGCCGCGATATCGAGAATCTCCGGAAGCTTCAAAAGGTACTCCTTCGAGCCAGTCAGTTTTTTGATAATGCCGGATAATACTTCCTGTTGATTTTCACCACGATGTTTATCGCCACGATAGTATTTTTTACGTTCACGAGCAAAACGCAGCGCACATTCACCATCCACAGTTTGTGGGCCATACGGGTAATAACATTTCTTAGTTGTTCCTGCTTTTGGATCAGCATTAAGTGTCATCTCCGTGTCCGAGAATATTTCAATTCCATCGAGCTGATCCACCACCTTAATCACAGTTTGGAAACTCACCTTCACCGTGCGATCGATTTTAATGCCAAGGAAATCTTCAATCGTTGTCTTACTCATATTCACACCATAAAGCCCAGCGTGTGTGAGTTTGTCCTTTAGTCCGGTCGTACCATGGAGTTGCACATACGTGTCGCGTGGAATTGTCGCAAGGAGTATCTTTCCCTTTGCTGGATTCACCACTGCGAGGATATTCACATCCGAGCGTGCCGTCGCGTCATCAATTCCAATTCGTGAATCACTACCGGAAATATAAATAATAAATGGCTCTTTCGTTACTTCCACCGGAGTCGTCTCCGCTTGTTCTTTGTCATAGGTGATCTTGTAGTTAAAGGCTACCTTATATTTATCCGTAATGGTTTCCACGGCTTCGGTCAGCGCGTTAAAACGCTCCGCTTCCATCACACTGGCAGTCGAAAGATTCTTATCAAGAGTACTAAGCAAAGTATTAGTATCATCATAATAATCAATCATGATGTCACCAGTATTTTTCCTTAACTCTTCGCTCGCCAACGTCGCCCGCGTATCTGCACGGAGAAACCCAACACTCTTACCGGCAAGCTCACTCGCTTCGTCGATATCACTCGCTACCGGCACTACCACACTATACCATTTCGATTCAGTAGTCTTAGTAGTAATACGGCTAAAGAAATTATTTAGTGAGCCAGAATATCTCATCGCAAAGAGCGAAAGGCTAATCGTGACGATAGAAAGGATAGTCGCGAGCACCTTGGTAATAGTTTTTGGTAACTTTTTCGTAAAGACGAGTTTATAAGAACAAAAGGCCAGGATAGCAAGAAGCACAGCACCAGCGGCAATAATAATATAAGCTGGCAAAATCTGCATCTTGATCAAAGACACAACGAGAAGCATCGACGTGATGAGCTCACCCAGCATCAAAAAGGCAAAGACCAATTTTGGTGGCTTGATGAATTCTAGACGGCTTCTACTTTTTTTATTATTCTTCGGCATCCCTTCTCCCGATGCCCACCACATATATTATATATAATATAACATATTTTTCATATAATTGCAATCTATTTACAGATCACAAAAGGTTTGTTATAATAATCCCATCGATAGGAGTCTAGGACTTCCTATCACTATGCTGGTGAGATTAGGTTCCTAACCTAATCTTTTTTCTTCGGTTTGACCTGTTTTCTACGACCAATGTTCAAGATTATTAAACCTATTTGCATCGCTCGCTCCTTTCCAGGACTCTGATCGCGCCTAGAATAAATCTTCTTAATGAGCCCCTCAAACGCCACGAGTCCGTTGCAACTCCTGGACAAATGACCCACTAATCTCCAAAGACCAACACGAAAGAAAAACTAACATAGTAACAAAAAATCTGCAACCCCCACCTATAAACTAACCGCAAGTCTAATTAAAACAACGATCTAAAGTAAGCGAGTAGCTTCAGACGCTTGGTAGCCGCCACTTCTGCTGGCGTATCGCCACTATTGAGTTTTGCGCGAAGCATCGTAGAAGAAACCTTCTTGGTATACGGGAAGTAAACCACATCCACACCGTATTTTTTTAATTCAGCTTCGCATTTAGAAAAGAGTTCAGAACCTTTCCAGTCGTCACCCACAAACATCGCATCAAATTTATACTTATGATAGGCTGCAATTTTATCCTTATTGACTTGAGGTACAACCTTATCTACATACCTACAACCAAGCACAACTTCGCAACGATCTTCAAACGGAATGATTGGAGTTTTATTTTTCGTCTTTTGGACGAGTTCATCAGTTGAAACACCGACAATAAGATAATCGCATTGCTCTTTAGCACGGCGCAATAAATTAAGATGTCCTACATGGAACATGTCATAAACACCGGTAGTGTATCCAACTCTATACTTTTTACTCATATTACCCATTATTTTACCACTAGATTGCATAATTGTCAATTTTATTACCTATTCACTGCCAACATCAATCTCTTTTTTCTTTTTCTTCGACTTCAACATCTTCAGAATGCTCTTCATATTGTACTGATTAAAGCAGACTACAAGATATACAACCAATACAGCGTTCAAGATATTCATCCAAAAGATATTCAAATGATAAATCACAGATGAAGCGATAAACGCAATCGTGAATAACGTGAATGTCTTTACATCAAACTTAAACTTTACATACTTCTTACAGTCATGGACACGATATAAGCCCATCGCCATATACGAAACTAGTGTTGAAATTGTCGCGGCATGTAACCCGATGAAGTTAATCAAAGCTAAATCGACCGTAATATTAATCACAGCAGAGATAATAGTCGTAGTAGCAATCGCTTTTGTCTTTTTCTTAGCAACATAAATGCCACCAATCAAACTAATCAATACATGCCAGCTGTTTGCATATAAAAGCACCGGAATATAGTTATAAGAATCGTGGTATTGCTCACCAATTAGTAGATTGTAGAAAATCGGAATCGCCACCAGAATAAGCAACGCAATACTTGAGAAGAAAATTAAAAGCTGATTAATCATCTTTGTGAAGAATTCATCTCGATCCTTGTCGTCAATATGAAGCGATGCTGATTCTTGCCATGACACATTAAAAATCGAAAACACACTGTTTAGAATATTTGAAAACTTGCACGATACCGTATAAATACCATTAGCCGCAGCATTAAGGAAGATGCGAATGATAGTTCTATCAGAAGCATTAACTACCCACCACGAAAGTGAATTCGGGATCATCGGCACAGAAAACTTCAAAAATTCGTTGATAGTTTTCTTTGAGATCATACTTGGTGAAAAGTTCTTATATAGTCTCGCGCTAAAGAAGACGAACAGGATACAAATGATATTCGCGACGGATGAAGAAATAAGAATACTATCCGCACCACGTCCCATAAATGCAATTAAAATAACATTCATCACAAGCGTACTTACGCCAGTAAGTACACTTGCGATGGTGTAATGCATAATCTTACCGGTGCCACGAAGTATCTGCAAAGTTACACCAGAGATCATCAATACGACAAGATTCATTATTATCCAAAGGTGGTTTGGAAGTGTTACAAACAGCGAAACAATTAGTGAGATGATTAACGCCAATACGATAGACCAAAGTAACACGAACAATACATTACTAATAATTCCCTTGGTTTTTTCAGGCGATTTTCTTACATCTACAAGAAAACGGAAAGTCGCACTATCCATGCGAAGCGTCAAAACTGGAATAAGCAAAGTAATATAGGTTTGAATCAAATCAACCGTGCCATAATCACTAGTCGCTAGCTTAGATGTGTAAAGCGGAAGCAAAAGAAGGCTCATAAACTGCGTAGCAAACTTGCCAAGCAGCAAGATGAGTGTATTCTTTATAAATTCCTTGCCTTTACTCATTGAAAAACACCTCTTCTCCATCTTCAAACTTTATGTATTCCGGACTATGCGTGATTCTTTTCTCTTTTGGTGGCAATTGCATATAGTTCGGACCATAAATATTAGTAAGGACATAGTCGCAATTCCTTGGCGCAAAGTATTCTTTTCCTTCAAATTTAACTTTACTCAAAGGAAGGATTTCATCGATTAAATGCGTTTGACGCAAAACACCATATTGACTACCATAATTGATATAATACATGCAGTTCTTGTTGTTTTCCGACTCTACAATTTTATTCAATTTCTTCATAATACTTTTAACGCTACGATGCTTATATAAAAACAGAAAATTGTCTATTCTCTTACGCTCTACTCTCTTTGTCCTTTTACTTTTCCGCATGCAAATACGTTTCAAAAAAACAATTCTACGCCATTTGAGTTTTATGAAGGAATCCTTAAAATGATTTGTATAGTCAAGTGGGAAAATATCTACCCAAATGCCCTGACCACCATCATACGATTCAGACATCGTCTTTTCTCTCATTATGGTATTTTTTAACTTGACCTTCGAAAACATATAACAATATTCATCATTCGTCGAGATATCTTCAAGAAGAAACCTATCGCCTAACTCTTTTGGAGCAATTCCTAGAAACTTCTCATAGTCTTCGCGAGGCATTGAAATATCCAGATCGTCGTCCCATGGGATAAAACCATTGTGTCTTATCGCACCGAGCAATGTACCACCAATCAATAAATACCTCAGCCCATTCTTATCACATACTCTAGCAATCTCATCTAGGATTTCTTGCTCAGATCTATGGATTTTATTCAAAGTTTTCTTATCATATCCTATCTTTCCCATGATATACCCTCCTTAATTACTTTGGCAGGGCAACCACCAACTAATGTTCTCGACGGGACATCCTTTGTAACCACAGCACCAGCAGCAATAATACTACCATCGCCTATAGTGACACCGGGGAGGATGATAGCTCTCATCCCGATCCAAACATTTTTCCCAATCGTAATTGGCTCGCTCATCTTATAACCGCTCTGTTTTACTCTATGGTTATTACTATCACGAATGAATACTTCTTCCGAAATAATAGTATTATCACCAATACTAATCTTAGTAAAAGCTTCAATTCTAGTATTGCTATTAATAAGACAATTCTCGCCGATGACTAGTTCAGAGCCCTCGTTTACTGATACCCTGCATCCAGATCTGAATACGACATTTTTACCACATTTAAACGATCCATTATTAGACACGAATAACGAGCCAACGGTTTTGTTTTTTATGATTCTTGAAAAATGCCACTCTTTATTAAACTGTAAACCTTTCTCAACATCAATAACTGCCTTCTTCGAGATGTCAATCATCGCCGGCTTAAAAATGATTAATCCTTTGTGCAGATAAAAAAGTTTAATCTTAAATACAAGAGCTATCTTCTTTAAAATGTTCATTATCTGTTCCTCCCAGCTCTCTTTTGTATTCTTTTACTCTTAATCAAACAATACATAGATTCATAAAAATACGGATTACATAACAAGGTGATGCCATTTCCAGCAAATGCGAAAAATTTTTTCTGCTTCTTGTAATCTTTCATCTTTTTTGTTGTCTTATAGTATTTTTCAATTACGAAGGTTTTATGTTTCCCTTTACTGCTGTCTAAATATTGAATGTAATCAGAATAGTTACTAACCATGCTTTTTTTATAATTGCGTCGTACATATGATAAACTAGTTTTTTGAATCGCTCTTTTAGTGCTCGATACACCAGAATCATTTAGCCTGTATCTTAAAAGAACATCGCCCAAATTATCAATCCTCTTTCCTTGTAAAGTTAAGCGCACCAAAAATTCATAGTCTTCACACGCAGGGAAATCAATATACTTATTATTTTTAAATAGTTCTACTTTCCCAAGCCAAGTAGGGTGTGCCATTGGGCTATTGTAACGAAGGTATTCTTTTATAGATTCTGGGCCCTTAGGGTAAATGGTCGGCGCGTCGGCGTTTTTACCGTTCATGTCCATATTCACAATATCGCATCCAACCAAATCTAAATCATTTTTCAACAAGAAACCTAATTCTTTCTCTAGTCTTTTTGGATCGGCACAATCATCGGCGTCCATACGAGCAATATATTCTCCTTTCGCCAGATCAACTGCCTTATTTAAACTCGCCGTCAAGCCAATATTCTGCTTATTAATTATCTTTACAATACGCTTATCCTGCCTACTAATTCTATCGATGCAGTCTATTAATTCTTTTCTATTTGGAGCATCGATAACGACAATTAATTCAAAATCCTTTAGCGATTGTTGAAGAATGGATCGAACGGACTGTTCAATTAAAGAAATCGGCTCATTATATACTGACATAATTACAGAAATCATTTTGACTCTCCATCAATCTTAGCTAAACTGTTTTCTGGCAAATAGTTCATAGCAATACTTAAAGCGAATATAATTGGCGGAAATTCATAATATACTGCACCCTTATATTCAAATATTAGAAATACAATCATCAATTGCACAATCATCAGTTTGCTCATTTTTCTCA
This sequence comes from uncultured Candidatus Saccharibacteria bacterium, assembly GCA_946409745.1. GTDB lineage: Bacteria > Patescibacteriota > Saccharimonadia > Saccharimonadales > Saccharimonadaceae > Nanosyncoccus. Next base: position 6,282 of record CAMJXP010000002.1, read on the forward strand.
AACTAAAAAGCGAATAGGCCGTGAATAAATATGAAAGAATAGATCCAAAAACACCCCAAAACAGTATATTACGTAAATAACCAACATCCGTCTGCATATAATAATGGCCATCTTTTTTGTAATAACCATCGCCAAACATAATTGTACTCTCCGGTATCTCAATTTGGCTCATCTCTTGCAACCTATCAAAAGATGCATTATTTGCGTCGCCAGTCGATAAAAGGTTAATAATTGGCGTCGACATCCATCTATACCAGTCGCTAAATACTGGTACGTCTTTTAATGCATTAAGAGAAATAACAATAATAATTGGCAAGCTACAAAACAGAATAATCCTCTTGATATTCTTTCTATTCCAATATAATATGGCAGCTATAGTTACTATTGACGAAACTATCACGCCGCTTCTACCATAAAACATATTACCCAATATACATCCAAGGAATAAAACTAAAAATTGGATAGCACTAATAGGCTTTTCATTCGAACCATATCTCAAAAACAGTGTAAAAATAACGCTTATAGTACAATATAGTGTCAATCTAAAACCAGCAAAACCCTGCCACCCTAACCGGAAAGTATATCCATACGAATTTAACAAACTCTCAGACGACACTTCTTTCACGAATATTGAGAACCATGTCTCTTGTATAGATGGAATTAAAACAAACAACAGCGTGCAAATTACATATACAACATGCGTCAACGCAAAATAGTACATAAAATAATAAGCAGCCTTTTCCTCCTCTGTCTTCTTCAAGATGACACATAAAAGAAACATATAGATAATTGCTTTTCTGAAAAAATACGACGATACTATTAAGTGTGAATAATCGCCAGTTTCATGCAGAGCTATGGACAATAAACTAAGTAATAATAAGAAAACAGCAAATAATATAGTTTTGCTCTGCCTTAAACCAATTTTATTAAATACCGATCTATTAATCAGGATATAAAGGAAAGGAATGCCATAAGAAACAATAGTCAATAACAACGGAAAAGCTTTCAATGAAGGCGTGTACATGAAAAAGCAAAACAGAAACAGAATAAGCGGGCTCGTCTTTAGATATTTTCTTTCAATCCTATTTTTCATAACTCGACCTCTCAGGAAGCTTCTTATTTAAAATAGACGAAACACTCTTTTTTATTTCGCTAAAATCATTAGCACCGACGTCGTCTGGCAAAATATCATTAATACAGACAACCTTCACCTTCTTAGAATTCACAGCACGTTCAACCTGTTTAATACTATTTTTCGAATTAAACTTGATGTGTTTTCCGGTTTTTACCGAACGAGGCACGAAACGATTCTCGCATAGTTGCCATTGTATAAAAATGTATTGGTTAACGTCGCCGTTATCTCTAAATCTATGTGAGCTTGTTTCACTTAAAATTTGTTCCTCCGCATCCCAAACCTTACAAAAGGTTTCTTTCAAAAATGGAACACTAACATGATGAGCCTTATAACCGGTAAAGTACGGATATATAATTTGAGACAAAGTACGAATATTATAAGAGCCATACTTTACATTAATCCATTTAAACGGATGCTTATGAACTATTTCTTTCTTTTTAAAGTGTCGATTAATTAATAAAACATCATTAAACATCATTTGTGCGAATTGCTGATCGCCTTCCATTCCAGTAGCGGCATTAATATCTGCAACTTCAACGGGCAGCCCATTTTTAAAGAAATAACTCGGTTTGACCTTGTTGACCAAGAATACATCGTCATTAAAATAGACGAAATGCTCAGACAAATTCGGAATGCGATGGATATTTACTTCAATAGCAGATGTATTGTATACTGGCAAGTTTTCTTTTTTCAGAATGTCTTTATGGTCTATAATGGTCAACTTTGGGTTATCTTCTTTTAACCATTCAGGCTTTTGATCATCCGTTACTAAATATACATGATTAACCCATGGTGCATATTTTTCAACCGCCCTGAACCAATATTTAAACGTGCCCCAATCTCTATATCTGGCAGCGCAGTCAGCAATATCAATGTCCGCTTTGTATTTCTGTTTCTTTGCTAACCATCTCGGATCAGCACCATCCACCCATAAAACAACAAAGTCGATAGGATATGGCTCTTTTTTGCTAGCAATCCTTGGGGAATGGAAATAAACCTTATCCATACAACTTTTAACACTAACCAATGAAAATGTTCTATCGATAATAACTTGGAGCGTATTCAATTCCAAAATCCTTTTCCGAAAACCGTCAGAATCACCTTGACTAACAGCCACTAATCCACACTTTTCACAAACATCACGATTCCCTCTACAATCCGTCGCTACAATCGGAATACCACGAAATGCCGCTTCAAGTAAATTAACCGGCAGTCCTTCTTGGCGAGATGATGAAACAGCCACATCAGAAATCTGCAATAATTCCGGGATATCGTTTCTAAATCCGAGGAAGTGCACTTGATTATCCAGGCCTAAATCTTTTGCGAGCTTCTGGCATTTACCATTCAAACTGTCCTTACCCGGTAATAGTAGATGCATGTTCTTCTTCTCATCAAATACCGGCTTCAGTGTATTAATTAACCAAGTTTGATTCTTTCTTTTTGACAATTCTGCTGGGAAAATCAATACAAAATCATCTGCTTTTAGGCCAAGCGATTCGCGAAGAGCGAGTTTTTCTTTCGCACTCATCTTCTTTTCAAACTTCTTCGGATCTACACCCACACCTGGCACATACTGGATATCCTTACAACGCTTACCAAACTTCTTCTTCGCTCGTTCATAATCTTCGTTATTAATCGTAATCAGCGTATCCGTGTATTTAGCGAGATACCATTCCACCGGATAAAACATTAACCAAAAATGTAGTGGTGCACCTTTGTAGAAATGGAATCCGTGTGCCGTATAAATCACTCTCGTACCATTTTTTCGAGCTGATCTAGCCGCCATTCTCGCCACCACTCCACCCATCGGCGTATGACAATGAATAATATCGTATTTTTCTTCTTTAATTGCTTTACGAAGTTTGCGAATTGCTTTGAAATTTGAAATAAACTTGAACGGGCTGCGTTTAATCGGTATTGAGATTTTCTTATCACAATACTTAATCGGCTTATCCGACTCAGTAGCAACTGACGTTTCCCAACCCTTTTCTTTAAACATTTTTAGAAATGGCAAATGAAAAAGCTCAATATGCGAATCCACCGTTGCCACAAATAAAACCTTTTTCATCCCCACTCCTTTAAGCACTCGCCTTGTTTCTCTTTTTCAAATCCCGAATATCATCATGTATTCCGGCTTTGCCAGCATCGACTTCTTCCCCGACAAAAACCTGTCTAAAAGTATAAACAATCACTTTAATATCCATCCATAGCGAATAATTCTCCACGTATTCTAGATCGTAATCAATCTTCTCAAAAATCGTAAGGCCGTTCCTACCCTTCGCTGCAGCGAGGCCAGTAATACCAGGGCGCACCTTCGTGCGTCCACGTTCCATCTCATTCATATTCTGCCAATATTGTGGAATCCATGGCCTCGGCCCAATAAAGCTCATCTGTCCAAGAAACACATTAATAAACTGTGGGAGTTCGTCAATCGAGGTCCTGCGAATCAACTTCCCCACCTTCGTATACTGATCCTCGCATTTAGTATTCATCACATCATTATCTGCCGCCATCGAACGGAATTTAAAGATATAAAATTCCTTGCCGTCCTTGCCGGTGCGAAGTTGCTTAAAGAGAACCGGACCTTTCGAATCACATTTAATTGCAACCGCCGTAATCACGAAAAGCGGCGATAGTAACACTAATACTACCGCCGAAATCGTGAGATCCATTACGCGCTTGAAAGTGCCATAAACTACAAAATGCACTGCATGGAGTTTCTCTTGCAGTGGCGTTCTGACCGTACTGATTTTAAGCACCTGCTGTTCCGCAGTGCTCGCAACAATTTTCTTCTTTGGCATCCTTCTCCTATGATGCCCACCAACTATCTATTAATATATCACAGAGTTGCCAAATTGTCAATTATTATATATAATATAAAAACCATAAGTAGAATCAAAAAAGAGCCCGCGTTTACGGGCTCTTCTCTCTGTATTTTACTTTCCTCTGTATAGGCGCATGTGGCGCAATTTTCTAAACGTCGCCGCTGACACAATCATGCCAACCATCACAGCGGCTACCATTGAAGCACCCGTTGCTGAAGCAGTCACCATCGTGAATCTACCAGTGTCTGGAGTACCAGCTGGAGTTGGCGCAGCTGAATTACCAAGGCCAACCACACCATAGGTGGAAAGGTGAGTAATAGCACCTTCAACCCACTGGTGACCAGTTTCGCCAAGAAGCTGTGCCGTATGGCGCTCGACCTCAACACCGTTTTCGAAGTAGACAATCGCCACACCACCATCGTATTGCGAAAGTGCAGCACCTTGTTCTGCGGTCAAATCGAATACAAGCGTCATATCTACACCGTTAATACCAATGGTTTGGCCGTCACGATCGAGCATATTGACATCTGCCGCAAGAATTAAAGTGCCACCTTCTTCTGCATTAAGCGTTAAACCACCTGCAGTCGCATCTACCGCACTCAGCGTTGCTTTCCTATCAACAATTAGCTCACTATTAAATTCAACCGTGGTAGAGACATGGCCTGCCACCGCACCACCGTCTTCAAGGAATTCGTTATTATAGTCAACATTGATTGGATAGATCTCGTATACACCGTTATCATTAAGTTCGGCTTCGTTACCTGGCGTAATCGCATCCGCGCTTGGCTCTACCATAAAAGTACCGCCAGAAACTTCCGGAGCAATCGCATAAGGTACATAAGTGATTGGGTTGCTTGCCGTGGAATGCTCATTGTAAGCGTTTACGAAATTTTCACGAGCAGTATTGCTCTGTTCAATCTGCTCTGCGGTAGGAACGCTAAACGAACCGGTAAATGTACCGCCATTAATCGTTAAACTACCATAAGAATCTACTGTGGTGGAAACTTTTTCTTTTGTATCTTTGTCGGTATAGCTCATGTTCATGGACTTGCCAGTCTGAGTGAAACCGTTAATCTCTGCACCTTCATTAATCGTTAGACTAGCACTGTATGATGCTTGATAAGCCAAGCCACCGTTAAGGACCGCACCGTTACCAAATGTCGTAGTGCCACCCGTTACGGAAGTTAGACCAGTTACAGTCACATTCTCAACCGTCGTGGTACCAGCAGTGATATTCATGGCACCACCAACCGTAACACCACTAAGTGTACGCTCGCCACCCTTGACGTCAAGATCGCCGGTGATGGTAACATTATTTAACACAACGGCACCCGCGATTACAGCATCCTTCAAAGTTACACCAGTTACTGTACCAGTCGCCGTAGTTGTACCAATTTCAAGATCTTTGCCGGTAGTACCAGTAAGTACTACGCCACTCTTAATATTGATTACGACAGCACCGGTTTTGATCCAAGCCGCGGTACCGTTAGTCGTAACACTACCTGCATTGAGGTCAATCGTACCAGCACCACCAGCGTAAATACCATAGTAGCCGCTTGGTGCTTCTCCTGGACTCCTGATTTCGCCACCGTTCATTTCGAATGCGCCATCAGTTGCAACTTTCACAGCAAAACCTTCTCTACTATTTGCTCTACCGAGCGGAGAAACTAGCGTACCGCTATTTAACACTAACTTTGCGCCAGCTTCCACTCTAATCAGCTCTGGCGAAGTGTTGCCAGCGTGACCATAGCGAATCGTACCGGTTTTTTCATTACTAGAATCAAGTACTGTTAAAACTGAACCCTCGCCGGTTACAGCAATCGCAGTATTACCACCAGAACCACCACTGGTGCTAGCGGTATCCAGCACGTGACCATTCAAATCCAATGTCATTGAATGATTAACCTCGATGGATGGTTTTTTGGATACTTGTACATAGTACGTAATATCTGAGCCAAGCTTTACGTTCTCGCCATCTGCAATCGCCTGTTTCAGATCGTTATACTTTGCTTGATCGGTCTCACCCTCTGGTACAGCATAACCACCGTCCATCGTGTAGGCATAGGCACCACCAACGAAATGCGGCGCCAAAATATTGACGCCTGCCGCAAGCGCTGCTACCGAAAAAGCAATAACTGCTTTCCTTTTTGCCATTTTTCCTCCATAGCTTTATACATCAATTATAATGCTTAAGCCGTGCTTAGAACAAGTATTGTTTATGTTAAAATTTATGATTTAGTACATGAAAAATGCCACCATATATTATATATAGTGGCATTCTACGTAAAGCGGTCAAACTTTGTGCGTTACCAAACGCGAACTAGGATTTCACCACCAAGACCATTCTTCTTGGCTTCACGACCAGTCATGAGACCTTTCGAAGTGGACACGATAACCGTACCACGACCGGACTTCACTACTGGAAGTTCTACTGCTGAAGAATATACGCGGCGACCTGGCTTTGAAACCTTGGTGATTTCATTGATTTTTGCCAAAGTACCCGGCTCGTTGATGACAACGTGGAGCATCCCACGTGGCTTCGCCTCTTCAACTTTGTATGAAGCGAGATAGCCGTTCTTCACCAAAATTTGGACAATTGCCTCTTTTAGCTTAGAAGTAGGAACGAGGATCTCATTCTTGTTTGCTGAAATCGCATTACGAATGCGGGTAAGTAAATCGGCGATTTGATCAGTTGTTTGAAGTGACATATCTTTCTCCTTTCTCCTACCAGCTACTCTTAGTTACACCAGGAATTTCACCCTTCGATGCTTTTTCCCGGAAGTTAATACGACTGAGGCCAAAACGGCGCATATACCCACGTGGACGGCCATCGAGCATATCACGGTTTTTAAGGCGTGTTGGGCTGGCGTTCCTTGGGAGCTTTTGGAGACCTTCGAGGTCACCAGCGGCTTTGAGCTCAGCACGTTTGGCTTTATATTTTTCGTACATTTTGCGGCGTTTTTCGTCACGGAGTACAGCAGATTTCTTAGCCATCTTACTTGTCTCCTTTCTCAAACGGCATTCCGAAGAGTTCTAGCAATTTGGTGCTTCCTTCCTTTGAACCATTCTTAATAATAAACGTAACTTCAAGGCCATGGAGAACAGCTGCATCTTCGAAAGTAATTTCTGGGAAGACAGTTTGTTCCTTAAGACCAAGATTGTAATTACCTTGCTTATCAAATGCAGTGCGGCTCACACCGTGAAAATCACGTACGTGAGGGAGTGCAATGTTAATCAAGCGATCAACGAATTCGTACATTTTGTCATTACGTAGAGTGGTGAGGTAACCAACTGGGGCACCCATACCTTTACGAATCTTAAATGTCGCGATTGATTTCTTTGCGAGTCTCGAAGTGGCAGCTTGGCCGGTAATCTTCGCGAGGGTGAGTTCCACCGTCTCGGTGAATTTCTTGTCTTCACGCTTCTTACCAACACCACAAGAGACAATCACTTTCTTAAGTTCTGGAACCTGATTGATGTTCTTTAACTTAAGTTCTTTTTGTAGTTTCGCCTTTAGCTCTGAGTTATAGAGCTCTTTAAGGCGAGGTGCAGTTTTAGCTGCAGATTTCTTTTCCGCCATTACTTAGCTCCTTTCTTTGCCTTAGCGTCTTTCTTATCTGCCTTCTTAGCAGCTTTCTTTTCTACCTTTGCCGCTTCTACAAGCTTCAAATTCGATAAATCAATTCCAACATGGATAGTCTTTTTACCACCTTTTGGATTGGTATAAGATTTCTTCATGTGGCGTTCGACTACGCCGATACCTTCGAGCATAGCTTTACCGGCCTTGCGATCGATTTTGACAATTTTAGCTTTCTTGCCTTTGTTGTCACCAGCGATTACGAGCACGGTGTCATTTGCTTTGAGATTCTGTGCCATCTTAGAGTACCTCCGGTGCTAAGCTAATAATCTTCGTAAATCCAAGATCACGAAGCTCGCGTGGGATTGGACCAAAGACACGAGTGCCTTTCGGCGTCTTGTCCTCATTGACGAGCACAGCTGCGTTTTCATCGAAACGGATGGTTGAACCATCTGGACGGCGAATTGGTTGAACGGTACGTACGATTACGGCCTTCACCACTGCCTTCTTCTTGATGTTACCAGTTGGGGATGCATCCTTCACTGAACAAGTCACGATATCGCCAACTCTCGCATAGCGAGCACGTGTACCACCAAGGACGCGGATCACACCGAGTTCCTTAGCGCCACTGTTGTCAGCGACCTTTAGTCTAGTTTCTTGTTGAATCATTTTATTCTTCCCCCTTTTCTGCCTTAGCTACCTTGTCGGCGCCAACCTTTTCCGGCATTTCCACGGTGTTTACATCGTCCTTTAGTTCGACAGTACCACGTGATTTTTCAAGCACTTTCACGAGCTTGTATGCCTTGGTCTTTGAGATTGGGGCAACCATCATAATTTCTACGCGGTCACCAACCTTGGCCTCATTCTTCTCATCGTGAGCGGTGTACTTACGAGTCTTCGTGTACTGCTTGCGATAGAGAGGATGAGTCTCACGACTTACGATGGAGACGGTAATGGTCTTATCACGCTTGTCGGAGGTCACGATTCCTTGTAATGTGTGTGCCATATTAGAACTCCTCTTTCTTAATAATTTTGCATTTAACTGGCAACTTGTGAGAAGCAAGGCGAAGTGCCTCTTTTGCTTGCTCATCAGTTACGTCAGCGATCTCAAACATCACGGTACCGGCTTTGACCTTAGCTACGAAGAACTGTGGTTCACCTTTACCGGAACCCATTTTCACATCAAGTGGTTTCTTGGTCACTGGAGTATGCGGGAAAATGCGAATCCAGATTTTACCACCACGCTTAATGTAACGGGTAATAGCTTGACGGGCAGCCTCGATTTGGCGGCTGTTGATACGTTCGTTGTCGAGTGACATCAGACCGTAATCACCGAAAGCGACCGTGTTGCAACGAGTTGCAACGCCTTCGTTTTTACCTTTGCGTACCTTGCGGTGTGCAGTTTTCTTTGGAAGTAAAATAGCCATCTTATTTCTCCCCCTTGTAGATCCAAACCTTTACACCAACGATACCGGCAATGGTTGGAGCATGATGACAATGGAAATCAATGTCTGCTCTTAGCGTATGTAGAGGCACTGAGCCTTCAATGAATTTCTCACGGCGAGACATTTCCGCACCGTTAAGACGGCCAGAAACCTCGATACGTACACCCTTAGCACCTGCATTCATCGTTGATTGCAGAGCCATCTTGACTGCACGACGGAAATTCATACGCTTACCAAGTTGGAAACCGATATTCTCGGCCACAAGTTTAGCGTTTAATTCTGGTTTTTTAACTTCTTCGACGTTGATACGAACTGGACCAGCGACGATCTTTTCGAGCTCTTTCTTGAGCTCATTGATACCTGCGCCTTGCTTACCAATCACGGCACCAGCTTTAGCGGTGAGAATCGTAATCGTAGTAAGGTTAGCGGAGCGTTCAATATTGATTCTAGCGATGGTTGGGCGGCTCTTAAAGCGGTCCTCAATCATTTCGCGAATCTTGACGTCTTCGACAAGCCAGTGACGGAAATCAGCCTTGCGGGTAAACCACTTGGAAGACCAGTCTTTGCTGACCTGGAGACGGTAAGAGATGGGATTAACCTTTTGACCCATATTACTTTTTCTCCTTCTTCGCTTCTACCTTTTCTTCGGCAGCTTTTTTAACTTTTTCTTCGCCGGCGACCTCGACAAAGATGTTGCTACTAATCTTTTCGTAAGGAAGTGCACGACCACGTGATGCTGGGACATAGCGACGCATACGAGTGCCACTCGTTACAAAGATACGGGCGATTCGAATGGTTTTCGGATCAATCGAAACCTTCGAATTATTAATCAAATTTGCATTGGCTGATTCAACGGCTTTGAGAACTGCACGAGCAGCGCGGCGTGGAGTGTTTTCAAGAATCACTACAGCGTCGGCAACATAGCGATCACGTACGAGTGATGCAACTACGCTAGTCTTGCGTGGCTGTGAATCAATGCCTTTTTCATATGCATGTGCGAAATGTGTAGTCATAATTATGCCTTTCCTTTCGCAGCTGCAGCTTCAGCGGCTTTCTTGCCGCCATGGCGCTTAAATTTACGGGTTGGCGCGAACTCGCCAAGCTTGTGACCGACCATGTTTTCTGAAATAAACACAGGCACGTGCATTTTACCGTTGTGAACGGCAATCGTACGACCAACCATTTCTGGTGAAATCGTCGACTGGCGGGCCCAAGTCTTGATCACGGTGCGATCTTCGGCGGAGAGAGCGGCAACCTTCTTCGCGAGTTTGTAGTCTACAAATAGACCTTTCTTAAGACTCCGAGACATTATTTCCTCTTTCCTTCGTGGCGACTGCGCACGATCATTTTATTAGTTTTCTTATTATGACGAGTACGGTAACCAAGCGTGAGCTGACCCCAAGGAGTTCTTGGAGCTTTACCAGAACCGTGACGACCACCGTCACCACCACCGTGTGGGTGATCCGTAGCGTTCATTACGACACCACGTACAGTTGGGCGAATGCCTTTGCGGCGCTTGCGACCAGCTGCACCGATTTTAACGTTCTGATGCTGTAAGTTTGATACAGTACCAATCGAAGCTTCGCAGCTAGCGAGGACCTTACGGACTTCGCCTGAAGGCATCTTGAGGGTGGCATAGCCATCTTCTTTTGCCATTAATTGTGCAGAAGCACCAGCAGCGCGAACCATTTGAGCTCCACGACCTGGCGTTAATTCGATTGCATAAACAAATGTACCGACTGGGATGTTTTCGAGTGGAAGACGGTTTGAATCTTCAACTTCAACATCGCCAGTCTTGAAGGTGGTACCTTTTTCCATCTTCGTATCAGCGAGTACATAATAATATGTACCGTTTTGATCTTTCACACGAGCAATGCGTGCTGAACGGTTTGGATCGTATTCGATTTCCTCAACCTTAAGGGTAAGACCTTTTGGAAGGTTGTAGGTCATGATACGATAGTGGCGCTTGACACCACCACCACGATGGCGGACGGTGATACGGCCTTGATTGTTCTTACCCGCTTGCTGCTTCTTGGCGGCGAGAAGTGACTTCATCGGCTTCTTAGTCGTGATTTGGTCATAATCTTCTGTCGTCTTCTGACGTTGCGCCGGAGTAATCGGGCGATATGCTTTAATAGCCATTATTTATTCTCCTTACCTGCATTCTTGTCAGCCTTCTTAGCTGCTTTTTCAGCTTTCTTGGCTTCCTTTGCGCTGGTTTTATTATCTTCTTTTTCCGGCTCATCAAATACACGAATTGAATTGCCTTCAGCTAAAGTTACATAAGCGAACTTGCGGTCCTGGCGGTGAGTAATGCCTGGGTAAGCGTGCTTGCCCTTGCTGAATTTAGTTTTCTTACCGTCGCGGATCATCGTGCGAACGTCTGTAACTTTCACATTAAATTCTTTTTCAACCATCTTGGCCACTTCTTGTTTTGAAGTCGAGCGCTTTACGATAAATACGTAAGTGCGCTTGGTTTGCTCAAGATAGGTCTTCTCGGTAGCACGTGGCTCGAGGATGTGAAGATTGATATTGGTTTTTGCGTCTGCCATTTTACTTCTCTCCCTTCAACCACTTTACGGTAGCTTTATATCCTGCATCGCCGAATACAATTGCATCAGCGTTCATGATGTCAAATACATTAAGATAAGTTGCACGAACCAACTTCACATTTGGAAGGTTGTTGGTCGAGCGAAGGATTTCTGGAGTCTTCTCAGAAACCACTGCAAGTACTAACTTATCTTCGAGCTTCATGTCCTTAAGAACCTTAGCTGCAGTCTTGGTCTTGCCATCAAGTTTGACGGTTGGTTCAAGCATAAATACAGCTTTGTCTTTGTTCTTAATTGAAAGAGCTTGACGTACGGCTTGGAGCTTAGCGCTGCGAGAGATCTTCTTAGTGAAGTTTTCTTCGCCGGTGCGACCAAATGCTACACCACCATGGCGCCAGATTGGGTTACGAGTCGAACCAAAACGAGCACGACCAGTACCTTTTTGCTTCCATGGCTTCTTGCCACCACCGCGGACTTCACCACGCTTCAAAGTTTTAGCGTGTGATGAACGTGAGTTTGCAAGATATGCATCGTATGCAAGCTTAATGAGTTCATGATTTTCGACGGAAAGGCCGAATACATCTTTATCTAAAGTAGCCATCTTATTCCTTTCCCTCCACCGTTACGATTCCTTTTTTCGGACCAGGCACAGCGCCTTTAAGACCGATTAGATTGTTGGCCGCATCAATGTATGCAACAACAAGATTTTTGACAGTGACGGTGTCGTGGCCCATACGGCCTGGCATTCTTTTGCCTTTGAAGACTTTCTGTGGGTACATCGAACCAATGGAACCAACTTTACGAATGTCGCCCTTAAAACCATGGGTATTACGGGATTCGTTAAAGTTCCAGCGCTTAACGGTACCGGCATAGCCTTTACCTTTGCTCGTGCCAGTCACAGAAACTTTGTCACCAAGCTTGAAGCTCTCAACCGTGAGAGTATCACCAAGCTTTAGTCCTTCTGGGATTTCATCAACACGAAATTCCTTTAGAACCTTAGGATTAATATTTTCACCGGCCTTCTTTACGTGGCCAGCAACCGACTTGCTCAGATTCTTACCCTGACCATAACCCACCTGCACAGCGTTATAACCATCGGTTTCGACGGTTTTAATCTGAGTCACCGTGGCTGGGCCGGCTTGGAGAATCGTTACAGGAGTAACTACACCATCTTCGCCGATGATCTGGGTCATACCAATTTTGGTGCCGAGAATGACTTGCATCCTTATCCTTTCCTTTATTTTTTTACACTATTAAAACTAGACTTTTAGGCCGGTTTCCCCTGTTAAAATCACAGAAGACCTCACCTTATGTCTAGATAACGCTATAATTTTACCACACTTTTCAAGAGATTACAAGGGGTTTTTAAGAGATTTTCTAAAGAATTATTCGTCTTCGTGTTTGGTGATTTTGATATCAATGTCTTTGATTGAATTTTTCGTATCCAAATTAACGTCAAACGACTCATCTTCATCCGTCACAAACATGAAATAGGCCTTGTCGTAATCTTTGCTTAAATATTTGTAGCTATCTTTTTTGTAACTGATTCGCTTCACATTCGGACGATTCTCAGAAAGGTATTTTGCAAGTGTATTGATAAGCTTTGAATAATGATCTGCCATCATGCCCATCTTCTTCAACTGGTAAAGCCCAATCATGACAATTTGGCCATCTTTAATTTCGGTATCTTGTTGCACTTTACGAATTCTTTCACCAGAAATTGGGTCGATTTCGGTCGTGATGCGTTCATTTTCTGGCAAAATTCCACCGCTTCTATCGATTTTAATCACACCGGTTGCAATTAAAATAATCAAAGTCAAAATTGCCACCCCAAAGATTACGCCAACTGCGATGAGTGCTCTACCTTTTTTCGTACTGGTTAATAAATTCTCGTTATTCATACTATTTGCTAATTGCGTAGGCGTTTGATAAGCCTGCTGTTACTTGATATGGATCATAGCTGGAAATTTGATCGTGGCTACCGGCCGAATCAGCCACAATCCATTCACCAGAATCGGTAATACCAACAATTGCGACATAGTGACCACCTTCTGTAAATGGATAGCCACCAGCGCCCACTGCGTGAATCATTTTGCCTGCTCTAAGCGCCGCGTTAATCGTTTCAACACTTGCATTGCCAAGGTTCTGGGCGTGAAGTCCGTAATGGTTCGCTAGCACATTGGAAATTTCCCAGCTACTGCCACACAAATCGCCACCAGCACAGCGTACATGCATACCAGCTCTACCGGCCACATCGGCTGTATCTGCCGGCGTTACGCTCATGCCCATCGTCGCCAGAATCGAGGCAAACGAAGTTGGGCCACAGCCGGATTCACAAATCGAGTTCATATCGTGACCGTTAATACCTTGATTACCATAGTTGAGACTGCCCCATGCTGGATCACACTGACTGAATGAAACTACGCCATCAACGGTCACTGGGTTACCTGGACCACCACTGTAGCCACCGCCACCACCATCTTCATCTTCTGGTACACAGTTCACTACTCCATTACTACCAGTGCTTGGATCGCCCGTATCTACCACTTCTGGTAAATCACCTGGTGCAATGCCGAGGAATTCACCGGCTTTTTCGTAACGCCTTTGGAAATCATCCGTGGCTGGGTTTTCATACTTACGCCACACTTGGTTCACGGCACCAGCAAGGTCAAGTGAGTTTAACTCACCTGGGCTACAACCATAGTATGGGTCATTTAATTCCTGGACCAAATACCCCACCTGTGCCTGAATCGAAGTCACCGGAAGGTTTCTGCTATCCGCGTATTCCTGAAGTGCCTGGACGCGTGATTCGTAAGTCCACTGGGCGAGACCAAAACCACCGCTATACGTCTTACCGCCATCCCAAGCACGGAAGTTCTCTGCCACAATTGCGCCGCCTTCAAGGACGCGTGGATTAAGATTCGACTCCCAGTACAAGTTACCGAGAATTGCGGCTGCGGATTGTTGAGAATAACCATTTTCCATCAAGCTGCCCATCAGGCCACTTGCGTTATCATCCGCTGAATAATAGTAATCAGACGGGTCTACGACTTGATAATTCGAAGAACCGGCCTCAACACAAGCGTTTGAGCCATATGGATCGTAAAAAAGAATGTTGTTCTGTGCAAACTTCTCGAGCATTTCTTCAGACATCGCCGCATGCGCAACCGAAGTGCATACGCCAACTACCGCTGCAAAGGTCAACGAAACGCCCACTACCGGTAAGATTTTACGTTTATCCATTGATATAAGTATAATATGTTTTTTGCAAGATATCAAGCATAATGCTTTTAATAGTCGGCGGATAAATCAATGTAATTCACCATCACATGGCCATCCATCTCAAATCCTTTTTGTTGTAAGATTTCAATCCCCGCTTCTCTTTGTCCGCCACTATAATCAACAATCGTAAAGCTCAGCGAACCATCCTCTAGCACTGCGCCACGTATTTCAACGTGAATTGCCATTCTTGAATTAAAATCAAAAGAATCAATCACGATTGGAAAATCCTTTAGTCCTCGTACTTCATCGAGTGTATTTGCCATTTCTGTATTATCATACATACTTACGCAATGACTTTCCGGATATTTACTTTCTTTTGTGGTGGCACAACGGATAATAATCCCATCCGATACTTCAACTTTCTTAGACCAATCCATGATAACCTTATAAGTCTGTTTAAAATCGTCAACATCTATTAAAAAATTCGCCGTCGTAATATCTTGGTCAGTTTTTGTTCCGTACGAATCCGAACGGATTACTGCACTCACTTTATCTTCGTCGGTCGCACCGGCTTTTGCTACTAATAAATTCTTTAATTGTAACCCCAAACTTTCTACCTGTGCTTTTGGCATTGATTCCGGATAGCCGGTAATCGTCACGTGGCTTTTCGCCCACGACTGGCTTTCGACAATCGACAAAATCACCGCAATTAATACAATGACTAGCGTCACTCCGATACTGATAATTCCGATTTTTGGCAGTGAAAGTGATGGTTTGTTCTGCATTTAGATTCCTTTCAATACATTATCTGTGTACGCATAAGTTGGCCCGTATGGGCTTGGTGAATTCGTGTAATCAGACAGGTTGTAAACCTGTGCTCGCGGGCGATAGCTTCTCGCGCCTCGGCTAGAGCCGCAACTCGCTTCGCCGATAATTATCTGGTTTTTTGCTTCATCAATTCCTAGCACGATGCCGGTATGATTTGCCCAACCATCCGCCGAACCACTCATTGGTCCAGAACTCATAATTGCATAAAGTCTCGGCACTTTCCCACCATTTTGGAGTTGTGGGTGCATCGCTAGGTTTTGCCTTACGGCCTGTGAACCTTGAATGAGTGCTACGCCTCTTGGGCCTAGCGTCGTATAACGATTTAGAAACCACTTCGTAAATGCCGAGCAGTTATTAAGTGAACCACTTGGGCACCCCACATCCTCAATCGATACGCCCTCAAAAGTCACTGTACCATGTTGCATTTTATCTGACTCTCTCGCATACGCTTCCATGAATGATTGCGCTTGGCTAGTTTCCATGCCACCGTTTACGAGCTTACCTTCTGCCACTGCGGCATTTTCTTCGGCTTTAGTTTCGGCAGTCTTCGTCACTACACAAGACGAAATCTCGTCGAGCCCCACTCCGTCGCTCGCTTCACCACCACCGGCTGCATTCCTGGCCGCATTTTCGTACCATTCCGGATGTTCCTCGGCTAATTCTTTTGACGACTTCCATCCCTCTTCTTCTGACACTTTTTCAATCATCGAAATTAGAGAGCTCAGTTTCGATACATAATTTGGATCAGTCGCATATCCAGCATTCTTAATTGCCTGCGCATACGCGTACGGATTCGTCACCGTATCACCCTGAAATACACCATGATTTCGGTAAGTCGAAGTGTTTACAATGTTTTTATAATAGCCTTCCCAACCTTCCGCCGGTGTCGCATACGAAAAAGCATTGTCCGGATTACTATCAAACGCTCCAATACCAAAGAAATTATTTCTTTCTCTTGCAAAATAAGACGTACCCGAAGCCGATTCCAAAATCCCCTGTGCCATCACGGTTTCCCAAGGAATCCCATAATTAATACTATGCATCACCGCAATATCGTGATAAGTTTTGATAAATCCAATCTGTGTTCCATCCGGCTCACCGCTTAGCACTCCACCCTCGTACGAGCCAATGCAGCTACCATACGGATCGTAAAAAAGAATGTTGTTGTCCGCATAAATCGAGAGTTCATCTTCGGTCATTTTATTCTTAGATGCAAACGTACCGGTCGTAAAAACCAGGCTCGTTCCGAGAATGCACGTAATCAGAAATAATTTACGCTTCATTACTTTGAGCATAACAATTTTCTAAGAAATTATCAATAAACCCGTCTATCTCACCATCTAAAACCGCATCCGGATCGGTCTCTTCATACCCGGTGCGCGTATCTTTTACTAACTTATAAGGTTGAAGTACATAATTTCGAATTTGCTGCCCCCAGCCAGCAGACTCACCTGCGCGGAGCTTATCAATAGATTCCGCGTGTTGTTCTAACTGCATCTGCACAAGCTTACCGCGGAGAATTTCCATCGCTTTTTCCTTGTTCTGTAGTTGCGAACGCTCGTTTTGAATCGCTACCACGGTATTGGTCGGAAGGTGTGTAATGCGTACTGCCGAATTTGTCGTGTTTACGCTCTGCCCACCATGCCCGCCGGAATGATAGACATCAATCCTTAAGTCCTTTTCATCAATCTTCACATCCGTATCGGCTTTAATTACCGGCAAAATCTCGACTAGTGCAAACGAAGTCTGGCGGAGATTATTTGCGTTAAATGGCGAAAGCCTTACCAATCGATGTACGCCGTGTTCAGACTTGAGTAGTCCATACGCATTCGTACCGTTTACTTCATACACGCCAGTTTTAATCCCGGCTTCTTCGCCCGCCACCCGTTCCAAAGTCTGCACTTTAAAGCCTTTTCTTTCAAAGAATCTGAGATACATGCGTTCCAGCATCCCAGACCAATCCATCGCTTCCGTACCACCAGCACCCGCCGTAATGCGAATAATTGTATCTTTATCGTCGTACGGACCATTGAACCTAAGTGCTTTTTTCAGCTCCAGAAAATCATTTTCCATTGCCTCAACTTGTCCGGCAATTTCTTCTTTTAAACTCTCGTCGGACATTTCGATTAATTCTTTTATATCTTCAATCTGAGTTTTTAGCAGACGCCATGGTTGAGTCTCTTCAGTAATCCGCGCTAACTCCTGATTTTTACTGGTCGCTTCTTCGATATTGTGCCAAATTTCCGGCACTGCCACTTCTTCTTCCAGCTTCGCAAGCCTCGCCAGTTTCTCATCAATTTTCAGTCGTTCGTACGCTACCAAAAAATCATCTTCCAGTTCCGTCAGTCGCTTCTGTAATTCCTGCATATCTTTATTATAACACTAGATATGCTATAATCGAAGTATGGAAAAGTTAACCCCCTCACACGAATCATTAGAAACCTCAAAATCTCGCGATCAAAAAATCGGCGAAACCGCCCTCGAAGAAACCTCCAAAAAAGAGCGTGTCGCCACCTGGGCCGAACGCTACTACCAAACCGAAAAGAACTATATGCGCCATCGCAAAAACATCGTTTCTCTCGATTACGAAGATCTCGTTGACTGGGAAAATCGCGCCAAAATCTCCTTTGATGCCATGCAAAACGCCGAAAAATCGGCCGGTTTTCGCTCCCGTTACGAGCGCGATCGCACCGAAAACATCGGCTTTCTAAACCCAGACGAAAACATCGAAGCCGATTCCGGCAAATTCTACATCCGCCGCCAGCGCGCTCTTAATAAAGCCATCGAGGAGTCCGATTCTAAAACTAAGGAAGAAGATTTAAAAGCCGGTGACGAACTCTACCGTTTTGTCGGCGAGCACCTCTATTACGAGCATGATTACGAAACCAGAAGAAGCGACCTCCAGGCCTATGACAGCCGTCGCCACGCCGCTCATAATGCTCTTATTAATCACCTTAACCATATGAATGATCTCGCCCGCCAATACGGCGTCACCCCTTTTACTTTCCGCAATTTCGAAGATAACGACTTCACCTATATCAAATCCTCCGATGTTGGTGGCTTCACCGATGCCCGCTCTGAATATGATCGTTCTACCGTCGAAGCCTACTGTAGGAATGCCTTTAGCTCTGCCTACGAAAAAGCCGAAAAAGACCATCGCTAACAGATAAAACTATTGACTTTTTTAAGCATATGTGCTATAATTAAGGTATCGTTCTATCTTTATTGAGAGGGGTGGTCAAAATGAACGAGTATCTTAAGGTCTTCGATGTCGAGGGCTTTGTCAAGAATCTGAAAAATGATGTTTTCCACGATGAATTTATCAACAAACTTGGTCGGACTCTCGCATTTTCGAAGCTCCGCTGCGGCGGGGAGTATCGCTTAACCGGTGAAGAATGGGCTGTTATCGAGCGCGGTTTTCGCGCCCTCGGTGTACCCATGGTACTTTCTACCAGTGAATCTATCGAACTCGCCCACGCGCTTACGGCTCGTGCCGTCACATCTGCCCACTTTTAGTGGGTCATAGCCCGCCTACTTGCGGGCTTTTTTATATCAAAAAAGCAGAGAGGCCCCTATAAAAGGGGCCATTCTCTACCGTGTGAGATGCCAGGACAAATCACTCGAGTTGAACTCGAGTCGCATTTGCTCCCGACCAACCAGAATGTCGAAAATGTGAAGCGTGGCTTGCCCCGCGAAGTGAATATGGGTGCGGAGCAGCTCTGTCACTTCAGTTTCTGTTTGTCCACGTCGCCTGAAAGTGAGAGGCTGGCATGGCGTCATTTCGTAGCTGAAAAGCGCCATCACTTCGACTTGTTCTGTTTTGTTGTTTTTGTTAAAGTTTTTCATAAAAGACTCCTTTAATTAAATTATTAGAGTCATTTATGTGAGCCTCTGTTTTATTGGCTCGTAGTAATAAGGCAAAATGACAATACCTTACTACCTTAAACTTTTCTCTTTACCAGTGACCGAAGTATAGCAAGAGACACTTCTATTTTACCACATGTGGTATAATAGTAACCCTGGGAGAACATTAAAAAAGGAGGTGGTTGATATGGAGAGAGCAGTCTCTGCTATCGATGACCTGAAAAAGCTTGGTGATAGGTTAATAGTATTCGAAGATGATGCTACAAATCCGCCGTCGCTTACCATTGTGAAATTCCCCGAAAATCGCGGAACCATCATCCAAAGGGGCGTCCTTTATGATTGGTATGGCCGTGAAGTCGAACTTGGAGAAAGCATCAAACGCATCGTTGAGCCATTTGGGCATTATACCGACGGCATCGACCTGACGCACTGTCACGATAATTTTGTCGTGGAATTAAAAGACGGCACTTTTGCAATTAGTGGCATTAAATATTATCGCTTGCCAAGATCGGAATGTTTAGGCTATTCTGGCCTAAAATATGCCATCACGGGCGGTGCCTTAAAAATGATGCCACACATGTACCTAGATGAATCACTTCCGCGTTATGAAGAAATCAAATTAGACGCTCTGAAAGACACTTGTTTTGAAATCTTCAAACGTTGGAACGGTCCCCATGAGTACGCTCTTGGCATCAATCCAATTTTCTGCAATTCGGTCGAAAAAGGCCTCACGCATCTTATTTGCGGCGAACTTGCCGGCGGTAATGGCAGATGTTGGTTTTCTATCGCAGAGAACCGCGAAATACTCTTAAAAACCACCAAGACTAAACTCGGTCGCATGGAAGAACCCCCACTTTATCTCAGCATGGACGAAATCTTTGGCGAAATCACGGTCTCAGAAGACGGTAACAAACTTACTGCTAGAGTACCTAAAAAACATTTTGACAAAGAATCGATTCGTATCTCTACGGACGCTGAAGTTTTGGGGCACATGGAAGAGTCCCACTTTTGGTGGTACCTTGACCCAATCTAATCCCAGGTTCCCCGTTTTTACAACGGGGATTTTTTATGTTATAATATTTCTTATGATTTGGAACGATTTAAAGAGACCGTTTTTAATTTTAGCTCCGATGGAAGGCGTCACCGACGTGGTTTTTCGCCAAGTTGTCGCGCGCGCCGGTCGTCCGGATCTCTTTTTCACGGAATTTACTAATGTTTCGAGCTACGCCTCCGAAAAAGGCCGCGCGAATGCTCTGGAACGTCTCGAAATCGCTCCAACCGATTCCCCGATTATCGCTCAAATCTGGGGCAAAAACCCAGAACATTTCGCAAAAACTTGCGAAGCCCTTGAAGGCCTTGGTTTTGTCGGCGTCGATCTAAACTTCGGCTGCCCAGACAAACACGTCAACAAAGCCGGTGGTGGTGCTGCTATGATTAAAACTCCAGAGCTCGCCGTCGAATGTTTCCGCAATGCCGTGAGATCCACTAATCTCCCAGTTTCGATTAAAACTCGTCTCGGCTGGGCTAAACTCGACGAATACGAAGATTGGCTATCTACTCTCTTAAATGAGCATCCGGCTGCACTTACTGTTCATCTCCGCACTAAAAAAGAAATGAGCAAAGTTCCGGCTCACTATGAATTAATTCCAGAGATTATTAAACTTCGCGACACGCTTAGCCCGGAAACTAAACTAATCATTAATGGTGATATTAAAGATAGGACCGCTGCACTTAAACTTCACGAAACTTATCCTGAGGTTGATGGTTTCATGATTGGCCGCGGCGTCTTCGCTAATCCATATTGTTTTACCGATCACACGCCAACTCGCGAAGAGCTCATGGATTTACTCCGTTTTCACCTTGATTTACACGAAGCCGAATCGAAGAAGCATTATCTTTCTTACGAACCATTAAAGCATTTCTTCAAGATTTACATCAACAACTTCCCTGGCGCCTCGGACCTCCGCGCTAAACTGATGGAAACCCATTCCGTACCTGAAGCGCGTGCTATAATAGAGTCATGAAAATCGCATTATTAGGTTACGGCAAAGAAGGCAAAGCTGCCGAAAAATATTTTAAAGCTAAATTCGACGCGGAGTTCGAAATCTTTGAGAACTTCACGCGCGATGAAATCGAGAAAAAAGATTTCTCTAGTTTCGACTTAGTTTTGCGTAGCCCTTCCGTCCCACCACTCCATCTTAAAAATGAATCCAGTTTAACCCGTTATTTCTTTGAACACTGCCCTTGCCCAATCATCGGCGTCACCGCCACTAAAGGTAAAGGTACTACCTGCTCCTTTATTAAATCCTTGCTCGACGCCCATCATGAAGATGCCTATCTCGTCGGCAACATCGGCACCCCAGCTATTGAATCGCTTGATGCTTTGAAACCTAATTCCGTCGTTGTCTACGAAATGAGTAGTTTCCAGCTCTGGGATCTCGAAAAATCTCCACACGTCGCCGTCGTTGGCACCATCGAACCGGATCACTTAAACGTCCATAATGGTTTTGATGATTACGTGAACGCCAAAGCCAACATCTGCCGTCATCAATCGGCCGATGATTATTTAGTTTATTTCTCTCTTAGTAGCGACTCCAAAAAGATTGCCGATACGTCAAGCGCCAAGAAACTTACTTACCCATTTAATTTACCATCCGACATCCTCGATGCCATCGTTATCCCTGGCGAACACAACAAGATGAACGCTATGGCCGCTATCGCTGCCGTCGCCTGCTACAAAAATATCTCACCAGACGAATATTTAAGCACCTATAAAACCGAAATTATTAAAGGCTTAAAGAGCTTTAAAGGCCTCCCGCATCGCCTCGAATACGTCGGCGAATTAAATGGTGTTAAATATTACGACGATAATTTCTCCACCAACCCAGCTTCGACCAGGGTAGCCATTGACGCCTTCCCAGATAACAATGTTATCGCCATCATTGGTGGTCGCGACAAGACGGATAACGAAGATCTCCCAGAAATCTACGAAGTTATTTCCGCAAAGAACGTGAAAAAAGTCATCCTAATGGGCGAATCCGGTCACGAAATCGCGAAGCGCTGGCAAGATGACCGTTTCATCGTCGTTGAGTCTTTGAAAGACGCCGTAAAGACAGCCAAACAAGAAGCCGAAAAACTGGCTAGCGCCATCGTTTTGATGTCCCCCTCCGCTGCCAGCTTTGATATGTTCGAAAACGTTTACGATCGCGGTGCTAAATACCAAGCTTTAATTAAACGCCTCTTTTAATTCTTCTTCCGTCACTGGCTTAGTAGTGTCAGCCGTAGTTACCGGCGTTACTACTGTTCCCGTTCCTGGAGCCGCCGCATCATTCTTAAATGGGTTTTCTTTCTCCGGTTCGGACGGCGTTTCGCCTTCGCCGCCATTGTCTTTCTTACCTTTACCAAGTTTCTTAATTACTAAGAATAGTAAGCCAAGTATAATTAAGGCACCTTCCGAAATTGCCACAATCATCCAAATCAAAGAATTATCTTCTTTTTCTTCACATTTCTTACAGGTTTCACAAACTGGGCATTCGAGGCTTGCTCTCGTCACTTCCACGATATAGTCTTGTCTCGTACCATCTTCAGCCGTTACAATTACGACAAATTTATTAAGGCCAACTTTCAAAATCTGCTTTCCGACTGCACCAGTTACAGTTGCTTTACTATCGGTCGCCGTTACTTTGAGGTCGATTTCCGAAACATCATTGTCGACAGCAATCTTGTAGTTATCACCATCAAGTTTCGCTTCCTTTTCACCAATCATAATTGATTTTACGCTCGTATCACTACTCTTCGCTGCGGTATCCGGCACTGGTGTGTCTGGAGTTGGCGTTGGGGTAGGTGTAGGAGTTGGTGTTGGGGTAGGGGTAGGTGTAGGAGTTGGCGTTGGCGTTGGATCCTTTACAGTTAACCGCACCATACGTGTCTTTCCAGAAATTGTTACATCATCGTAAGTTGTCATATCGGTAGCAGTCACCGTAATCACCGTCGTGCCAGACACTAAACCCGTTACCGTCACGACCGCGCTACCTTTATCAAGAAATTCCTTTGTTGTCGAAATTGAAGCTACGCCAGGATTGCTAATTGAAATATCCACGCGTCCAGCTGCATTATCTGCCGTAATTGTAAATGTGCCAGTCTTACCCTTTTCAATCGTTAGTGTCTCCGGTGACACTCTCATATCGCCAGTTGCATAAGTTAATCCAGATGGCAAAACCATCGATAGTGCTAGGGCAATTGCCAGCAGAATGCTTTTAATCTTTTTCATTACGATCTCCATTCTCCAGTCCCATCCATAATGTATAGTCTGACTTTCACATAGTCACCCGAAGTTACTTGATCATCTTTCGTAATATCCGCCGCAAACCAAATTGCTGAACCTTCGTCAATCGTTTCGGTTTCCATGATGTGCTTCTTAATCTTAATATAATCAGCCGAATTAATCGAACCATCGCGGTTTACATCGCCAAGGAATGCCAAAGTATAATCAAAGTTTACGCCAGAAATCGTGATTCTCAATTTATCGCCGGTTATAACAGTATCATTATCGGCCTCAGACCCATCACCTCTTAAATGTGAAATCGTAGCTGAATCACCAGCTTCAACTCTGTCTTCAACATCACCAAAATCGCCGCTGTTTAGGAGGAGGATATTATCAGCAACGAATTCAAGTTGTGCATCTTCTGCAATCGACGGGCCAACGACTACGTCCACTGTATAAGTCGTAGATGAGGAGAGTTGTTCTTCGTCGAATGTTACTACGTCGGTCAGCGTCACCGTAATGGTGGCCGTACCAACGCCTGCGCCGGTTACTGTGATTGTCTTGACGCCTTCGTTTTCGATACCAGAGTCGAGAAACACGCTAGTATCTGAAATCGTCGCGACATCCGTATCACTAGAAGCGATGTCGACACGTCCAGCTGCATTCGTCGCGGCAATACTAAATGTCCCGGTTCCACCATACGCCACGTTGAGATTGTCGGTCGAAACTGCCACGCTCCCAACTGCTAGTGCCGTATGCGAAAAGAGCGCAAGCATAAGTGCTACTACTGCTAGTGTCGCTCCGATTAATTTTTGTTTTAGTCTTTTCATGAATCTCCTCCATTCATAATATAGTTTCTTACTTTTATATAATCCATAGACGAAACCAGCGTGTCGTCATTTAGATCCGCAGCCAAGAAGTACGGCGTTGAAACAGCGATCGTTTCAATCGTCATGATGTGCTTCTTTATATCAACATAGTCTCCCGACGAAACGTCGCCATCGCCGTTTACGTCGCCGGAAACCACCATCAAATAATCATAATACCAACTATCATCGACCGACATCCTCACCGTATCGCCGGTCCTAATCTCATCATATACTGCCTCGTTGCTATTCTTGTCGAAATGCATATAAGTTACTTCGGCATCATTAGACATCTCGAGATGGCTCGTCACATCCGTGATACCGCCCTCATGCATCTTTAGGACTCCCGAACCGCTTTCCGCGACCACGCCATCCGAAGTATCTACCACTGGACCGACAACGGTTACAGTCATATCGCGTTCATTGCCATCGTATTGTAGCAGCAAATGAATCGTCGCTACACCTGGCTTCACGCCTACGATTTTAATGTCTTCTGGATAGTAATTATTATCCGCATTCTTTTCATCAATTACTTCCACTGCACCGCCACCAGAATCTGTCACGGTATAGGTAACTCTCGCTGCATCCATAATCGGCTCAATATAGTTCATAAGAGACATCGTCTCGCCCTGCTTCAGTTCAATATCCGTATCAATCGTCGAAAATTCAAATAATGAAGCATTAGCAACCTTTGCGAGCAGTGGTGTTCTAGCTACGCCGTCCACCGTTCTCGTCGTCCAACCAATTCCGGTCTTATAATTATTAATCTCATTTTCATAAAACTTACCGCGCTTAATCAGTGCCGATGCGATGTAATTCGTGAGATTAATGTCTGTATTATCTTCTTTACCGACGATTTGGTTGTGATAATCGGTATAGGTATCATCAGCTTTAGCCTTCGCAGTGATCGTACCGGCATTTTGCATAAACTTCAAAGTCAGGCCACCATAAGGTCCCACGCTACCAAATATACCGCTAGATTCTTGCCCAGACACATCTGCCGAGGAGAAAACATATTGGAACGAAAGACTATTCGCACCATTCGCAAATGTCGTCTTACCAATTAGAGCGCCGGCATTTCCTCCGGTTGACTCAACCGAACCACCTATAATATATATGTCCTTAAATTGCGGCGTAGTATTCATTGGGTTATAGAAACAACCAATCAACCCCGCATTTTGCGAGCCTTTAATATCCATATTGTCGATGAATATTGAAATTAATGGATAGTACGAGCCACCACCACCCTGCATATAACCAAACATGCCTGCACATTCATCATCGCTAGTCACTTTCAAATTCGAAATCTTATGGCCACCACCAGATAGTTTACCCGTAAATGGCGTCATCGCTGTACCGATTGGCGTAAATGGCTTCGTTAGCTCGATATCATTACTGAGTTCAAACAAAGCGTACGGATATGCTCTCATCGCCGAGAATTCACTTTCCTTAGAAATCAGATACGGATCACCATCCACGCCCGTACCACCAGCTACCGAAATACCCGAAATCGTAATATTCACATCGTCACAACTATTTTGATAGCAAATCTTGAGTATAAAATCGCCAGACCCAATATTGGTGTTAATCGCAACGTAGGCATTAATTTTGTTGGCACCCACACCATTATTCGTTACAGTTAGATTGCCAGATGTAATATCCGTACTACCATTCCACAAAGAATAAGTTGGCGTCGCGCCAGAAGGAATGTTCTTGGTGTAAGTCATTACTTTAAGATCGTGTGTCGAGTTTTGCGGAATAATACCCACATTAATATCAATGTCATCCGTGCTAGTATGTGGCGTATCGGTGACATTTGAAGTAAAGACACTAATCGCATTCTTAATCATTACTTTAGAGCCAGTCACACTTACCGTAAATGCCTCGCTATCTAGGATAATATTCTGGTCCGAAACATCAATCGTAAAGACGCCCGGCCAAATCACCGTACCATCAAACACGATGCGATTATTCACTCCATCCGACACCGTAATTGTATAGTTGGTGTTGTATGAATAAGAAAGAATCTTAATCAACTCAAGTTTTTCTGCACCAGCAACTTTACGGGTTACCGTAATTGAATCCGAATAGCCAGAACCGGTACCATGATACCAGTGATTGCGGTGATAATTATTATCCCAAGTTCTTTCACTCATTAGTGACATGTCGGTCGAGAAATTAATCTGCATTGTCGACCTAGTTGAATCATAGGCAATGTAAATATAGTCGCGACCATCACTTCTCACACCCCAAGAGTTTCTCACGAGCCACGCGCCCACACCAGATACTCTTTCGCCACTATCACAGTTTCCATAAACGTTTGGCGCTAAGTGCATTGAACCAAAGCGGCAAAAGACCCAGGAATAATTATCGTCCCAACCGATAATCTGCATCGAGTGGGCACCGAACGCGCCATCTTGTTGACAGGATACTTCGTCAAAGATAATTGGACGACCGTTCCAATCAGAACCACAAGAACCAGTTGGTGAACCCGTCGAAACTTCCGCGCCACCATAACGCATAATGCCATCTTTTGCATATTTAACATAGTCACTTTGTGTCAAAGCCGACTTTGGTAACATAATGGCCCGATTCAATTCGTAAATTGGTATGTTGTAATTCAGGATGTATGCCATTTCACGTGGGTTTACATCATTAGTTGTATACGGAAAGAATGATTCTGGAGCCAGTGCCAAACCATTTGCCGCAATCCATGATGCCATGTAAAAATTACCGCCCTTTGTCAGCAGGCGTGAGCCATCTTCGTTTACATAATTATTAAAGCCGTTTGTACTCGTTGCATAATCCATTTGGCGGATTGAGAATTGTTGGGTTGTCAGCGCATTGTATGATTGATTATTTTTTCTCATCAAGAAGCTTTCGGCCTGCTCGTTAAATGCAAAATCCCAACAAAGTCCATACGAACCCTGATTCTTGAGCGGCGTAATGTAAGACCTACCGTTCACATTACGAAGATCAAATGTCTCCGGAAAAACTTCGTCCTTACTTAGATACTCATTATAAACCGTACTTTCAGTCGTCTCGGTCGTTGGGGCTTTTTTGCTACCACCCCGTTTAGTAGTTGGTTCTGCTTCTTTCGTTTCACTCAAAGCGTAAACCATTGGGATCACATCAACTTCCGCTTTTTCTTCGTCGCTAAGCTCGAGATATCTTACGTATTCTGGATTAAGATAAAGCTCACCAGATTTCTGATTCTTTTCGGTCAAAATCAAAGAGCCATTTTCTTCATAATTCTTACGGATGAATTCCTTTGCAACATCCGGAAGATAACTATAATCGTCGGACTTAAGAATTACGTCAATTGCTTCAAGTGCGTAAGCCTTCTGAAAACCAAAAAATCCAGCAAATATAGCAAATGCTGTAATCATTAAAATAAATCTGTTTTTTAGCTTTGACCTAAGCATTAGCTTAATTATACTTTTTTCTCTGAAAAAAATCAATAATTAAGCTTATGTTTTTTAGAAATTTAAATGCGTTTCGAGTTCCGAAATTACGGCTTTTTCCACAGAGGAAACGGTCGCAAAGCCTTTAATGCCAGACCCGGCAAATTCGCGTGCGAGTTCAATCATTTTCGCTTTATCAATTCCCTTAATCAGATTTGGCATATCATCGTATCGTTCAATCGTTTCGTTCGTGAAATAATTCTCGGCGTAATAATCCGCGATCTGGCCCACCGTTTGTGCACCCATTTGGAATCTGCCGAGTGCATATGAACGTGCTGCCTCAAAATCTTCATCCGAAATTTCGCCGTTTAATGCTTTTACCATTTCGGTTTGAATTAACTCAAATAATTCCATCGCATTTTCGATGTTTACTTCCCCATCAAAATCCCAATACGAATTCGTGGCGTTGCTTGCAATCGAGCTACCCATACCGTAAACTAAGCCACGTTTCCTCGCCGCACCAAAAATTTTCGAATTCATCGTACCATTTAAAATGTGATTTAAACAACTCATCGCAAACACTTCATTTGGTTCTAAATGTCTTGGCGTGACGAGTGAAAATCCAAACGTAATATTCGAAGCATCTTTTCTTCTAATTGACACGGCTTCGGACGAATGCAAATCCGAACGTGGAATCTCGAATTTTTCACCTTCTTTTAGATCCCAATTTTCGAGTTCGTGAATGATTTTATGTTTTCGTCCATGAATCTTTCCTGCGATGATAAACAACATATTCTTCGCTGTATGTGTTCTGCGATAATGTTCACGAATATCTTTTAATTCAATGTTTGGAATTGTTTTAAGTCTCTCCGGCAAATCCAAAATATCTTCGCCCACGGCTTGTTGCACGCGTGGCCATAGCAAACGATAATAATCATTCATATAGCCCGTGAGCTCCGACTTCACATTGGCTTTTTCGGATTTTAATTCTTCTTCATTGAACCTCGGTTCGCAAATGGAAAGTTTCTGCAAGTCCATAATGCGATCCCATTCAAAATCGGCACATTCCGTTTCGTAACACACTGAAATATCCGAAGTCCACGCATTGTGGTAAGCACCATTTTTCGTAAACTCCGCTTCAAACGCTTGCTCGTCTTTAAACTTCGAGTTCGCACCAAAAGCGAGATGCTCCACTACGTGTGGTATTTCGTACACTTCGTGGCTTTTCGCATACATCATGCCGGCCCGGAACTGAATCCTGGTCGACATCACTGACGCACCCGGAATATCGATTAATAGCCCTTTAGCGCCATTTTTTAGCGTGATTTCTTCAACTGAATGCTTCATAAATTACTTGCGTTTCTTGGAAGATTTCTTCTTTGAACCAGATTTTTTCTTCGTCTTCTTCGTTGGAGCTTTCTTGCCAGTTGCACCTGGAGTCTTCTTTTTAAATTCGGAATCGAGATTCTTTTCACCCTTCTGAACTTCATTCACACCGCGTTCGGTTTGTTTACCGGCCATCTTAGTGAGTTCAGATTCATATTCTTCACCATCCGTCACATTGTCATCGCGAGCTTCTGCCGGCGTAATTGTGAGCAAGATATGAAGCACTTCTTCGCGCAGATTTCTTTGCAAACCATCAAAGAGTTTTTGCGATTCAGAACGATATTCTACGAGTGGATCGCGCTGGCCAACTGAACGCCAGTGAATACCTTCACGGAGATGTTGCATGTTTTCGAGATGTTGCATCCATAAAGTATCGAGCACCTTGAGATACACTTCACGCTCAATCTTGCGCATGATTTCCGGCGTAAATTCATCTTCCTTCAGTTTATAAGCTTGTTCAACTGCCTCGAGCGCTAATTTTTCACGATCTTTTTCTTTGCGCTTCAAACCGATTTCGGAAATCAAGTCATCATCGAAATCAAAGACGGCCTTAAATTCTTCGTTGAAATTCTTATTCACGCGTGACGAGAATTCGGTCAGCATCTTCGTCTCATCTACCATCAAGCGATGAATCTCTTTGTAAATGTCCTCGCCTTCCAAAATCTTGCGACGAATCATGTAGACCACTTTACGATGACGGTTAATCACGTTATCGTATTGCACCACATTTTTACGTGAATCGAAGTTAAATCCTTCGATACGCTTCTGTGCTGATTCAAGAGTCTTTGAAATCGTCTTCGTTTGGATTGGCATATCATCATCCACGCCGAGTCTAGTAAGGATCATCTTCACACGATCACCTTGGAAAATACGCATCAAATCATCTTCACACGATACAAAGAATTGTGTTGTACCTGGGTCACCCTGACGACCACCACGACCGCGGAGCTGGTTGTCTACGCGACGTGAATCATGACGTTCTGAACCAATCACGACGAGACCGCCGAGTTCTTTCACGCCTTTACCAAGTTTAATATCGGTACCACGACCAGCCATGTTAGTAGCGAGCGTAATTGCACCTTTTTCGCCAGCTTTCGCAATAATCGCGGCTTCACGTTCATTGTTCTTAGCGTTCAAGATTTCATATGGCAAACCAAATTGATCGAGATATCTTGCAATCTCTTCGTTGTTTGCAATCGAACCAGAACCCACAAGCACTGGCTGACCTTTGTCGTGATATTTCTTCACTTCTTCAGCGATTGCCTTGAGCTTGCCCGCCTTGGTTTTGTAAATCAAATCATCCTTATCCACACGGGCAATCGGCTTGTTTGGTGGAATTTGAATTACGTCAAGTGCATAGATCTGCTGGAATTCTTCCGCTTCCGTAAAGGCGGTACCGGTCATACCTGAAAGTTTCTTATAAAGTCTAAAGAAATTCTGGAACGAAATCGTTGCGAGCGTCATCGACTCTTGCTTTACGACCACACCTTCCTTGGCTTCAATCGCCTGGTGCAGACCTTCGTTGTAACGACGACCTTGCATCAAACGGCCAGTATGCTCATCCACAATAATCACTTCACCAGAGTTTGTCACCACGTAATCCTTGTCGCGCTTAAAGACGACTTCAGCGCGGAGCGCTTGTTCCATGTGATACACGAGGCGCGTATTCTTAGTTGAATACAAATTATCGACACCCAAAATCTTCTGTACTTTTTCAATACCAGCGTCAGTCAAAGTTACCGAGCGACGTTTTTCGTCAAAGACATAGTCATCCGGTGTCAGTCTTCCGGCTACCTTGGCGAACTGGTAGTATGATTCCGGATTGTCACCGGCTGGTGCCGAGATAATGAGTGGCGTTCTCGCTTCATCAATTAAGATTGAGTCCACCTCATCCACGATAGCAAAGTTTAATTCGCGTTGGCGGAGATATTGGACTTCCGAGGTCATGTTGTCGCGGAGATAATCGAAACCGAACTCGTTGTTCGTACCATAAGTAATATCAGCGTTGTAAGCTTCTTTTCTGGTAGCCGGACGGAGATGGCGAAATCTCTCATCGTCGTGCTCTTCGTTTTCGTATTCACGATCATAGATGAATGAAGCTTCGTTAATAATCACACCAACCGAAATACCGAGGAAATCGTAGATTGGACCGTTCCAACCGGCATCACGTTGAGCGAGATAATCGTTCACGGTGACAATATGTACACCACGACCGGTCAAAGCATTAAGGTATGCTGGGAGCATTGCGACGAGTGTTTTACCTTCACCCGTCTTCATCTCGGCTACATTACCTTCATGGAGTGCCATACCACCGATGAGCTGCACATCGTATGGACGCATCTTAAGTACGCGCTTTGATACTTCCCTTGCTACCGCAAACACATCTGGGAGCAGCTCGTTCAAAATCTTCGTGTCATCAGTTTCAACACGCTTCTTGGATTTCTTTACCTTCTTAGACTTCTTAGTATCTACCTTTTTCTCTTCGAGTTTCGCAGTCTTCAATGCTTTCTCGATTTTTTTCTTAAAAATATCCGTCTGAGCCGCGAGCTCTTTGTTGCTCATCTTTTCGTATTTCGGCTCGAGTTTATTAATTTCTTGCGCACGCTTCCAGTATTTCTTCAGAATCTTCTTCTGGGCGTCACCAAACACGCCCTGCAAAAATTTAGTAAGGGCAGTTTTATCAGCCAATTTATCAGTCGGCTTCTTTTCTTTTTTCGCCATATTATCTCCAATCTTCTCTATATTCTAGCACACTAGTGTCTCTTAATAAAGAGATTTTTGAGGCTTCTTCTTTGGCGATGTGGTTGTGTTTCCAATTTATAACGACGGATTTGCCCAGTGAGTTTTGCTTCCACCAAATCCACACCCGCAAACACGTTCGAACATTCATCTTTAGCCGCTACGACCTTGCCACCAGGAATATCCATCGCCACCGAAATCTCGTATTTGTCGCCTTTGCTCTTACCGATTTCCGTCACAATTACTTTTGCAATCACATCTTTTTTCGAACCACGTGGTAAATAGCGATCGAGTTTACCGATTCTCTTTTCGACGTACTTACGAAAGCCATCCTCAACCTTATAGCCATTGTTTCCAGTGACTTCAATTTTTTCAATCATTTTAGATTTCCTCCTTATTGTTTAGATATGGCCTGAGTACCTCTGGTACCTTAAATTTACCACCTTCAGTTGCATAGTTCTCAAGAAGCACTACGAGCGCTCTAGCTAGCGGGATTGCGGTACCGTTCAAAGTGTGCACAAATTCAATCGTACCATCTTTGCGACGAACTCTACAGTTTACTGCTCTAGCTTGGAAGTCTGTACAGTTTGAACAACTGGTGATTTCCTGGTACTTCTGATTCACTGGCGACCAGTATTCCATATCATATTTCTTCGCCGCTGGCGCACCAAGATCGCCGGCCGCAATGTTAATTATATGATAAGGAATACCAAGTCCTTGCCAAATGTCTTCTTCAATCGCGAGAATCTTTTCGTGAATCTCTTTTGATTGTTCTGGCAAACAAAATGCGTACATCTCGAGTTTGTTAAATTGGTGTACGCGGAACAAACCACGCGTGTATTTACCATACGTACCCGCCTCTTTTCTAAAGCATGGTGAATAACCAGCATAGAACAAAGGAAGTTTATCTTCGTCAATAATCTCATCCATATGATAGCCGGTGAGTGACATCTCAGCCGTCGCGATTAATGCTAAATCTTCACCTTCAATGTAATATTCATCAGATTGATCCGAAGTGCGTGGGTTAAAACCACAACCTTCGAGTACTCTCGAGCACACCATGTCTGGTACCGTCATAAAGGTGAAACCGTGTTCCAACACTTTTGACAAACCATATTGCAGTAATGCGTTCTCGAGTAAAGCCATTTCGCCCTTTAGGTAATAGAATTTCGCACCAGCGACCTTCGCACCACGCTCGAAATCTACCCAGTCACGGCTCACGGCGTAGTCCAAATGATCAACACCTTTTTCATGATGTTTGCCCCAAGTCTTAACTTCCTTCGAGCATTCCTCACCACCAAGTGGTACATCGTCAAAAATGATGTTTGGTACGGTCTTTAGTAATGCGTTGAGTTTCGTCTCGGCTTCAGTTAATTCCGCCTCGCATTCTGCAAGCTCGGCTTTTACTTTCTTGCCCTCTTCAACGAGTTCCGGAGCTGGCTTACCACCTTTCATTTTACCGGCGATTTCATTACGCTTTTGTCTCAGCGCCTCCACGCGCGAAAGAATAGATTTTCGTTCATCATCCAGTCGCACAACATCGTCTACATTAATTTTATAGCCTTTTTCTTTGGTGGACTTCTTCACCAAATCGAGATTTTCTCTGATAAACTTCACATCTAACATATTAAAACTATTATAACACTAAATAGTTAAAAATCGATTAAAATAGGTTAGTTTAGCTTGCGCCACAGGTTGAAATAATCGCCGAGATGTAGGTCGGCCGGACGGGCATCCAAACTAAGCTGAAGCTCGTTGAAAATATCCGTAAGCTTTTCTTTGTTCGCAAATGGCGCTAGATTATGGATCAATTTCTTTCTTGGCGCCGAAAACGCCTGTGCTATTACTCTAAAGATTTCGTCTGGGAAAATCGGACCGGAGGAATGCGGTGCAAGTACAATCACGCGACTATCCACCTTTGGTGGTGGTGTAAATTCAGCCTTCTTCACGACTGGACCAAGTGCGACACTGGCGCGGTTCTTTACAAATAATGACAGCGTCGATTCTTTTTCATCCGCAATTCTTTCGGCCACTTCCTTTTGAACTAGAAGCACAATCTTTGCCGGCACGTTCTTAGTTGTTAATAATTTCTCAATAATTGGGCTCGTAATATAATATGGTATATTTCCGGCCACTGCATAACGTTCCGAAATTTCATCAAAATCAAATTTCAAAATATCTTTATTAATCACTTCGAGATTCTTACCCGGGAATGATTTTGGTAGATTCGTTGCAAGATGCGAATCATATTCTACTGCCACCACGCGTTGGAAATTCCTGAGTAAACTCGAAGTTAGAGTCCCAAGACCCGGCCCAATCTCTACCACCAGCGCTACGTCATCCGGAGTTTTCGCAAGCTCCGCAATTTCATCGAGCACTGCACGATTATTAAGCCAATGTTGTCCTAGTGATTTGATATTTTTCATTTATACTCCATCGCGCCGAGTCCAGTCGGTCGCAAGATCAAATTGCTCAGGGTTCGCTACTGCAAACGAACCGGTATCATATACTTTGCCAAGTCCAAGGCTCGTTTCTACCACCGAGCAACGCGGATAACGGCTTAAGTTCGCCGCCACTAGTACGTACCCTTCCGCATCTACCTTCACACCATCAGAACGCACCGAATAGGTCGCTGGCACGCCACATTCACGGGCGGCAATTCTCATCACGCCGCTCATATTAAGATCGTAATAAGTTTCTTGGCGCTCCACCTTCTGGCCATTCGCCTTCGTCACGGTATAACGATTGCGTCCCTTTGATTTGGTTAGTGGAGTTTGTTCAATCGCGCTAGCACCCACTGCCACGATTCTCGTGACCGGCTCTTTCTTTACTTCTTCCGAGACTAACTTTCTCGTCGCCTCAGCCCCATCGACATATTGAACTTCATAAGTCTTCACTTTAACTCCGACCTCACCAAACTGGCGCACTTCTTCTTTACCTGGCGCGACATTGTAATCCTTTACTCTCTGCTCAGCAAACGGAATCTCTTCTTCCTCAGTTATCTTCGAACCGCCATTTCTCTTAATGTCATAAATCTCCACCATTCCAAGCTCTAGGAACAGCGTATTCATCACCGGCTTTACCTCATCACCGTCATATACTTCAAATCCAGCGGCTCTCGCAATCGTTTTAAGATCGTAGCTCGCCGTCATCACATATTTATTATTGTCGCCATCACGCACCAGTGCCGGACGGGCCCGGTAAATATTAATAAAATAATTATCGGCGTTCACGACAGTCTCAAGTGCTGGCTCAACAATATCACCGGTGGAAAGTTCCACACCGGAGCGTTCCAGAATCTCAGCCACAGTCGCTTCTTTAGATTTAACTGTCAACTTATCCGAGCCATCAAAAATATTCACAAAGTATTCCGATAAAAGAGTGGCTGGTTCTTCTTCGCCCGCGGCAAAGGTCCTCTGTAAAGTTAACGTGAAAATTGAACCTGCCAAAAGTAGGACAACACTGATCACTAATAAAATTAGAGCCTGATCGAGGTTTTTCGAAAGTCTCATATTACTATTATACCACATAATAAAAACCCGGCGGGGACCGGGTTCTCAATAATCTCTAGGTGGAAAACAATTTAGCCAAATTAACTCAACGCTCTCCACCCAATAAAACTTGATTCCAGTCCCTCTCAACGTTAGATTGACTTGAATCTAACTTTATTTTAGCATAGCCAATTTGTATGTCAATATTGATTTTTGACTTTTTTGATGTTTTTTATTAGATAAAGTTTTCCACAAGCAAACAGGGGTACAAACTCAAAAACCGAACACTTTTCGCTTGACAATTTTTAACTTTATTTTACAAGATATTTTTACAAATTGATGCGTTTGGCTTCAAAAAGCACAGTTGGTACAGCCGGAGGTGGCGTAAAATCAGTTGGTTTTAACGGCAAACGGATCTTAGTGTTGTAATCCTGGATCAATTTCAGCCCGAGTTGCGAGGTATAATGCCGCTCTGTGTTAATCAGTTTCAGCGCCATCTGCTTCTGCAGAATCAAGTAAAAGGATTCCGGTGGGTTCTCTGCCTCAATTAATTTATGAATAATCGCCGAACTTAGGTGAAACGGTGGATTTGAGAATACTTTGTACGGTCCTTCCGGAAGCTCCACATTCATAAAATCGTCTTCAATAATCTCGACGTTCTTAATCCCCCGTTTATTCAGATTTGCCCGAAGTTTCACCGCCGTCGCATGATCCGGCTCTACTGCTATCACCTTCATCACCCTATTCGCTAAAGCGCTCGTAATCACCCCTGAGCCTGCGCCAATCTCCAGCACGGTATCCCGTTTCTTAAGATTCGAATGACCAATGAGGATTAATGCCAGCTTTGGCGACCTTAAAAAGTGTTGTGATAAATTCGGGTCTCTCATTTTACGATTTCAGGCCGGCGTCGAAGAATAGTTTCACGTATTCCCAACCCCAGTTTAAATCAAATCCACTTGGCGTGTAATTATTGAACTTGAAATGTGGCATCCCATCCACCAACTTCACCATCTTTTGCGCATTCTTCACAATATCGGCTAACGGCTCTTCATTTTCGACGCAAGTTTCAAAGGTTTCACCTAAGCCCACTTCTTTACCAGCCTTAATATAATACTCTTTTTCAATCTTATTAAATTCATTATAGGCAGCTTTACCGGAATCTTTGAACCAACCGTTCCAAACCTTTACAATCAGATTATTATAATAGTCCCAGAATTTACCTTCGTTCTTTGCACAGTAAATCGCCTCAGCCGAATAGCGTGACTGAATCGACTGGCTCTGGCCATATTCATACATAAAGTCCGATAAACGCACCTCAACTAAGATGTCGTTTTTCTCGATATATTCTTTGAATTCATCTTCATGTTCGATAATGGCATTTTCAAATGCTAAACAATACGGACAAGCGATATCTGAATAGATAATGTAATAGTTTTTAGCATCCATATTACCAACCGTCATGTCTTTGTCCCAGACAATCTCTGAATTTGGCGTTTTATGCGTCATACTCGTCACGATCGCTGCAATCAAAATACCAAGCACGGCTACCACACCAATAATTCTAAATACTTTCCCCACGCTCCTCCTTCTTCCTCTTCATGTATTTTTCATTCACTATTATAACATACGTTTCTTCGCCAAGTCTCTTGAGTGAAAGAACTGCAATTATAATTGCAAGCGCCGTCACAATCCCCGAGATTACCCCTACCATCGCGAGGCCACCAGTTGAAAATAGCGCACCAAGTAGTGGCGTGAGCAATGTTGTCCCGCAAGTCGGACATCCCGCGCCGAGTGCGATTAATCCGGTAATAATCCCCGCCTTCTCGACATTCGCCGAATTCGAACTCTCTTTACCATTTTTGATACGTTTCTTGTGCCAGAGTAAGACAATAAGGCCAATCAAAATCCCCTGGAGTAGTGCCAAGAAAAATACCGGCAGCCAATCGAGGAAAATCATATTAATCCCAAATACTCCGATTAAAGCATCGAGAATAATCTTCATACTCCCACTAAAGCCCACCATCCCCATTAGTTCGAATTTCGAAAAACCACCAGCTAGTAAATTCATTAAAGTTCCAAAGAACAAAAAAGCAATAATAAATCCGACCCAAAATCTCTTTTCCTTCGTCGCCAGCAAAATACCTTTGCCCGCGAGGACGAACTCATCTAGCCACTTCCTCCAATTCATGGAACTATTTTAGCACAAGTAAAAAGATTTAGTTAAACTTTTTGATTTCGTAAGTACCGGATTTGGCTTCGTTTTCACCAACCACAATACCATTTTCAGCTAGTTTTGCAGCGTAAGTCAGTTTATCGCCTAATCTTTTATCGGTCGCCACAATCGTCACTTTTTCACCTTGATCACGACGATCCTTCGCCACCCTCATAGCAAACTCAATCTCATTTTCTGTAATCGGAATCACTGCCGTATCAATTGGCTTACTTTCTTGACTTTTCACCAAATTATTTTCATTTAGAACATAAAATAGGCGCGTAAGTCCAATCGAACCCCCGACACCTGGTAGTTCTTGCTCGGTAAAGAAACCGGCCAAATTCTCATAGCGGCCACCGCCACAAACTGAACCAACCTGCTTGTATTCCGGCAAAACAAATTCAAACACGGTACCCGTGTAATAATCGAGTCCACGCACAATCAACATGTCGGCTTCGATATCCGTACCACGGCCATCCATTTCGAGCGCAAGCATCACTTTCTCGAGTTCCGCGATACCTTTCTTGTAAGTATCGTTAAGATCGCCAAACTCACGAAGTGCCTGCGTCACACTAGCCCTACCACCATGAATGCCGATAAATTTGACTAACTGATTAATCTTTGCATTTTCAATCCCAAGTTCCGCAAATGCCTCACGCGTCGCTTCCGGTGACACTTTCTCGGCGTGATCGATTACGCCAAAAATTTTTCCCGAAAGTTCAGATAAACCCATCGCCTCGACGAAACCAGACAAGATTTTGCGGTTATTGATTCTCGCGAGCACTGGCGTACCGAGCTCAAAGCCTTTAAACGCATCAAGCAAAGTTGCAATCACGTCGGCATCATAATAAATCGGCAAGTTGCCTCTACCAATCACATCCACATCGCACTGATAGAATTCGCGGAAGCGTCCCTTTTGTGCTCTCTCGCCACGGAAGTTACGTCCGATTTGCGTTACCTTAAATGGAAAAGTCAACTCATTTTCGTGTTCAACCACATAGCGCGCTAGTGGCACAGTGTGGTCAAAGCGAAGTGCCTGGTCGGCATCATCCTCAGACTCAGCCGTCTTAATCACTTTGTAAATCTGTTTTTCAGTATCACCACCCGCCTTGGCTAAAAGGATTTCGTTGCGGTCAATAATCGGAGTTTCGATGCTAAGAAAGCCATGGTTATGATAAACTTCACTGATTACGTTTTTGTATCGATCAAAAATTGCTTGTGTTTCTGGTAGCAACTCTTGCATGCCAGAGATTGGTGAAGTATTCATCTTTTTCATAGATTAATTATAACACTAAAAATGGTATAATATAAGCATGAGCGAAGACGAGCAAGAAGTCATAGCAGAAGAAGTAGCCGAAGAGACTCCAGAAGTCGAAAACGCCGTTCTCGAAGAAGACCCGGACGAAGAAATCAAAATCTCCGTGCCAATTGCTTCAATCTGTCTTTCAGTATTACCTTTTGTTTTGTACACGATTTGCCTCAACACTTCCGGTGGCAGTCTTAAACAAGAAGGCGGTGCTGCGCAGTGGTGGATTCTAGCGGCTTATTACATCACAACCATCGGCTTTATTCTGGGTGTACTTTCATTATCCTTTGCTTTTGCTGCTCTTCGCA
This sequence comes from uncultured Candidatus Saccharibacteria bacterium, assembly GCA_946409745.1. Taxonomy (GTDB): domain Bacteria; phylum Patescibacteriota; class Saccharimonadia; order Saccharimonadales; family Saccharimonadaceae; genus Nanosyncoccus. Next base: position 45,703 of record CAMJXP010000002.1, read on the forward strand.
CTCGCTACAAAGGTATGGCGATTATTAGCCTGCTCATTAAAGCCACCTATATTATTATCCTAGGCCTCACGCCATTCCTTGGTCCAGAGATTTTCTATGAATTCCTATTTAATTATCATTTGCTAATCATCGCCGGCATCGGCATTGCCCTTAGCGTCATGCTCTACGGCATCGTCGGTATTCACGAACTCAACAAACTCGAAAAAGAAGAAGCGCTCGCCCGAGCCGACACCGACATCGAACTGGCCGACGAATAATTCTTCAACAGAAAAGCCCCCGAGAGTGGGGGTTTTCTGTATAAACCTAATAGAAAGGAAGACCATATGAACATATGGTGGGCGATACAGGAGTCGAACCTGTGACCTCGTCTACGTCAAAGACGCGCTCTAGCCAACTGAGCTAACCGCCCATAATAAAATTTCTTTGAAATTTGGTGAGTCGGGAGGGGCTCGAACCCTCGACACCGGGCTTAAAAGGCCCGTGCTCTAACCTGCTGAGCTACCGACCCAAGTTGTTAATTGTGGTGGCGCCGTTGGCGAAGCCCGGCCCACGCGTTCATTAGCTGGTGGCGCCGACTGGACTTGAACCAGTGACACAAGGCTCTTCAGGCCTCTGCTC
>CAMJXP010000003.1 GCA_946409745.1 uncultured Candidatus Saccharibacteria bacterium
TTTTCCCATATTGACTCCTTTTTATCTTTACTTTTTTATTATAACATTAACTTTATAAAAGGTCAAGCGTTATCTGGTTTGAAAAATTCATCATCTTCGAAGCGTGTGCGTTTAATAACACATTCGTCCATCTCTAGAAGTTCATCAGCGATTTTTACTAGTTCGTCTGATAGATAGACACCTTTTCGCCACTCTTCTGGGATTGCCTCATAGCCATAATAGGCGCCGGCGAGTTGACCATAACAGGCGGCATTGGTATCAGTATCGCCACCCAAGCGAATTACAGCCATCATACCATCTTTGAAATTTTTGAAATTCTGAAGTCCCCAGAGCGCAATTGCGAAGGTATCGACAATGTAGCCACCAAGATCATGGAATTGATTTTCGTCACGTTTCAACGGCCTTTCGGTCAGTTCATTGATGTTGGAAATCCAAAAATCGTCAAGTTCTTCGCCTTTCATCCAACGAGACGCATAGTTTAGTATGTTTCGCTTTTCAAGGCCATGTAGGGCTGAGTAAAGCGTTGTAGCGAACAATTCGGTTACGGTTATAGCTGCAATACTGTCATGGGTTTCTCGGCACGATAATTCGGCCATTTTGAGCGTTGGTGCGATATCTTTACCGTCGATAAACTCACTGTTTTCATCTTCTGGGCTGATCACAAGCGAACCACTTTCGTAGCCGTCTTTTAAGGTCGGATAATTCTTATTTGGGAAAGTATTCGCAATAATGATTGGCGCTAGTCGCATAATTGGTGCGTTGCCGGCAGATTCGGTTTTCTCGGCGTCTTTTGGAATGGTCTTGGATTTTTCCCATTCATCAAGGGCGTGGAGAGTTTGATTACCAACATCAAGTGGTGCTTGTGGGTGCTTGCGATAATCTGAATAGCACCATTCATAGAAGCGCCTCATAATATCATAGGAATCGTAGCCTTTGTTCGCGATTAGACTATCAGCAATGCAGAGTGCCATTGAAGTATCGTCGGTCCAGACGCCTGCCGGGAGCCTTGAATTCTTGTGAAAATGTTCAATTTTCTCGCCCTGTTGCTTAATATAAAAATCAGATGGGGCTGGCAAAAATTCTACCGGAGCGCCCAAAGCGTCGCCGACGGCTAGGCCGACCAACATCCCACGCGCTTTATCTTGGTATTTCATTACTTTGCCTTTTTAGTAGTTTTCTTCTTGGTGGTCGGTTTCTTGGCAGTAGTTTTAGTAGTAGTTTTCTTGGTTGAAGTTTTCTTAGCGACGGTTTTCTTCGTAGCCTTTGGCTTAGTTTCGGCTTTAACGGTTTTCTTCTTGGCGCTCCTAGCGACTGCTTTCTTTGCTGGAGCCTTTTCGATTGGCTCTTCGAGCTCTCTTGCTTCTGGTTTTAATTCATTCAAAGCTTCGGTGAGCTCTTTTTCTGGAGTTTTCTTCGGTTTCTTTTCGTAGAGTTTAGTATTATCTACCACTAGACGACGCTTGCTGTATTCGCGAATCGCTTTTTTAATCTGTTTCTTGTATTCAATGCGGGTGGAAATCAAAATCTTGGTTGGATCTTTCGGAATGAAACAAATCGTGTAGTGATTGAAGATAACCGATTTAGTGTCTTTCCAGAGCAAGCGATATTTGCCACTGGAGTTCTGGACTTCGATGAAGTATTTAGCAATTTGGAGGCTGCGTTTGCCCTTGATACTGTGATATTTGTTGATGCAATGACGGACATAGAAGAAGTAGATTGTACTGATAACTAAGACGATAGAGAAGAAGATGATTGGATAGACATTAATGATGTGGTGATTGATGAGGAGCGAAATAACAAAGATTAAGATCATGACGACCGAAACAATTGCATAAACTAGAGGCCTAGTGGTCGCGAAGTGCACGCGTGACTTTGGCTCTTCGTGGAGGAAGTCGTAGTTGAGTAGTATCCAGTAAAATTCGTTGTAGTATTTTTTGTCTGCCGAATCAGTAATATTAATCTTCATTGTAAACTCCAATCACTCTGTTCTACTCTTATACTATCATAAAATCGTTTTCTCTGTTATCTTGAAATAGTATTAAATATATTATATAATATATGTATCGTACATTAATAATTTGAAAGGGGGGATAAAAGTGTTGTATATTAGAAAGCCGATTATAGAATCTCAGTTCGAGTTTGCTATGAAGCATGGTTTGGTCCGGGCTAGGCATGCTTTAATGTTGGAACAATTCTTTCAGAAGCATGCCGGCGTCAAATTTGCATATGTACCGGAGCTAGTATACTTAGCTTTAGCACAACTTCTTGATCACGAAGATTCGAAGCGGATTATTTTATACATCCCGTTTGAAATCTTAAAAGATGCACCGCTTTGGTTTCGAGAAGTCTATCTTGATACATGGTACAGTATGCTTGGCACGATGGATGTGAGGGAGAACTTTCACGAAGGTGACATGATGGAGCCGGATGCCCGACCGAATGGGGAATTACCACGAGTCGTAAAGTGCGCCCATCTTACACCTTGGCTACTTGATTATGGTTACCTCACGTCTAGCGAAGTTCACGATTTAATCTCGCAGAATATTCACCACGAAGTATTAGTTCGTAGTTTCAAAGAAACTTGGGGAATTATTTCCGAACGAAATATCTTAAAGCCAGAGCAGCTAGATGAGCTGGTTGCCCTTACAAAAGATATTCCGGATTTTACGCGTCTTGAGCCACTCTATATTTCGCCAAATCGAGCCAAATGGCTGGAAGAAAAAGATAAACCGCTAGGTGATTTAGTGACGCCAAACGCCTGTTTAACTGGTCCATTTTATCCGAATTTAGATGCAATTATGGATCGATTGACGGCTTATCAAAAAGAAATGGATCCGTTTGATATTGCACTCGTTGGCGGTTCTTTCTTAAGAGGCTATGGCACAACCGATTCGGACCTTGATATCGTGCGTTATAGTGATTTTAAGAAAGATAGTAAGTTCTATATCGGTGATCCGAACCAAGCACATCTATTCTTTAATTCCGCGTGGCTTCCTGGCGAAAGGGTCTTCAATATTGAAGATTATGTTATCTCGGCGGCCTGGCGGTATCGAAAGAATGGGAAACGGAGATTGACGCTCGAAAGAATCGAATCGAATCTGATTCAGTATCGCTTGCTCCACAAAGGTTATAGTAGATTTACCGGTAAAACTAGTTTTAATACTAGTTCACATCCGGAATTCGACGGAGATTCGCCCTTTTATGATGACGACTTCCGTAAGATTGCAACAGTTTTATTCTATAAATATGTCTGGTTACCACAGGCATGAAAAAGGCCCCTAACTCGGGGCCTCTTTTTAATGTGCGATTTACAGAATGTTTTTTCCGGTCAGACCTTTAACGCCGCCGCGTTCAGGTTTTGTTACGCCCAGTTCACTCCAGTTGATTTGCGAACCGAGCTGCCAGAGTGCGACAAAGTAATCTACTTCCGCATCGGAAGTGATGGTATCGTGCTTCACAAAACCAAGGACATATTTGACCAGGTTCTGTTCGAGCCGGACATAATTGCTAGAGACGCTGGCGCCGATTTTCTTCAGCATCAGCTCGCGATTCTTCACGCCAACCATTGACGGCAAACGGGGATCTTCGAGAGTATTTCTGATGTTGTTGGCTTCATAGGCCATAGCAGCAACAATCTGTACGCCGGTGCCACGAAATACACGGTTAATCGAGTTAACCAAGGTATCGGCCGCATCATGAAGCGGCGAAGTATCTGGTGGCGGAAGCATTCCGACTGCCGAGGAACCGTTCAAGGCACCAACAATTGATGCCGACAGCATGCTCGGGTCGAGCAGATTGCTTCTTCTGGTTTCATACCAGGCATCGAGCGCCTGATAACTTTCGGCAATGGCCGGCCAGAGAGTGGTGCGAATACGCCCCAGAAATTCACTCCGACGACCTTCAGTAATGAAGGAGCCGTCGAGACCATCAATGGCTGCAAAGATGTCGCCATAGGCCCGGCGGGTCAGAGATTTACGGAGTGCGTAGAAGGTCGGATCAACTTGCTCTTCGGTCTCGTCCGCATATTTTTCCATGGCTTTCGCGAGGGCTTCCGGTACATTGTAAAGTCCGGCACGATCTGCCAAAGCAGCTCTAATTGCTGCAATGTAAGACGAGTCGTCCACTTTCAGGATACCACCAGTTTTCAAGGCGGTGAGCCAAGATTCATCGGTAGGAACGGAAGGAAGCAACATTTCAAGCGCCGGCGGAATGGCCGCTGCTTTTGTGGTTGCTTCGGACATAACGGTTGCTTTCTGTTCTTTTTTGAGATCAGAGACGAGCCGGCGAGCTTTGGCCAGTTTCAGGCCGACACCCGTCAGGTCTTCAACCTCCAGTACGTAGAGATCTTCGAGAGTCTCGACACCGAGTTTTTCCTCGATGTTTTTGATGGTTTCCACATTGATGCCATACTCTTTCAGTTTGGCGACCACGGGATTTTCCTTCACTTCTTCGACCTTTTCGATCGTTTTCTTAGTTTCACTCATGATAGTCCTCCATATCATTTTTCAAAATAAATTTTTTCTACTTCCGTAGGTCCAATTGACAAGCATTCAAGCTCCAGTCCACATTCCTTTTTTATGATGCCGCTTACCCTTAAAAAGAGTTCTTGGCTCGAAATGTTTTCCGGAATTTGTTTGCTTTCTATGATAGGTATTGCGTTTTTTAGGAAATCCGTGTAGCTTTCGCTATTTTTTGGGCTATTCTGATAGCCCGTCGAATACTTAAAGCCTTGTTTCTTTCTTACTATCTCATCAAACCAAGTTAAATAGATTCCACGAAACTTAGTTTCTTTGCAAGATTCTAGAGCGTATCTCATTAGAGAAAAATCTAAAGGACCGGCCCTAACTTTACCTTGCCAGCGATTATTTGATTTATGACTGTCAGGCAACATCGTTCGGGTGAAGTTCTCGTCAAAAGTCGGCATTGGGCCGGCACCATGACGAATTTCATAGGCGCGATGAACTGCTAGATGACTGATTTCGCCGTCAAAACCGGCATTTCTAATCATTTGCTCGCTAAATATCGGGAGCGTTCTAATGGCACTGACATGGGGTTTTAAACCAGTTTCAGCGTCGGTTAGTACTCCGTGTGAACATTCAACGATAGCGGTTCCGTCTGGTTTTAATACTTCTTTTAAAGTTGTGAGACGAAGTTTTCTACCAATATTTAAGAATAAATCTACAATATAAGGTAGAAAATCTGGGTCATCTAAGAGTGCTAAGTTATCTTCCAAACAATTGACGTCGTCTTTTAAAACATCTTCTGGTTTTAGGTTCCGATATAATTGTCGGTAGTATTCCAGCTCTCTTTTTAACTTTTTTAAGATTATCTCTTTTGAGGATAGCTCAGATGCTTTGATGACGTATTCTCCACCTAAGTTTTGATACATCCGATAGGCTTGCCCAACGCCGGTACCAACTGTTCCACGTGGATTGTCTTTTCGCTTGATTTCTTCAAGTTCGGAGGCAATCCGGTGAAATGGTGTGGCACAAAGGCAATTTGGATCAGCCTGAAGCATAAGAAAGGGATTTGCGATATCATGCTGTTTTAGGGCTTCGGCTTCATTTTCTAGAGAAACCGGCGAAATGATTATCTGTTCTGATAAAAACGTCGGTATTCCTTCAAAGGTTCCGCAGCCCCATTCAGAAAAGTTAAAACTATCTCCGTTTGAGGTGCGAACGCCATGAGAGCCCTGTGCGCCACCGCGTTTAATGATAACGCTAGCGTCCTTTTCGTAGGACAATGTGTGCACAATGTTGCCTTTGCCTCCGTCGCCAGGACCGAGGTCGGTAACAATGATGACTTCGTGCATTTCGCACCTCTTTTCTGTAAACTAAATTGTTAAAGATTTTGATCACAGGTATTCGATTTCGGTTGAGGGCTTTTCTTCGTCCCCAACTTTTTCATCGGGTTGAATCGGCCACAAATCTTCTTTTGTTCGGAAGATGTCGCCGATTTTCGGGATGGGGAAGGGAAGTGCCTGACGGAGTTTGGCTTGGGCGCCAATTTCGACATTGTTCAAATCGTAAATGGTTGACGAGCTGCAGTGGTAAGCTACAGTATTTCCGATATCGGTAATATCGATGGTGCCTTCAGTCAGACCGATGATGGCCGATATTACTTCCGGAAGCTGTCCAGTAGTACTAATTCTGACCACGGACTTTTTGCCACAGACTTCGCGCCAGTATTCATAGGCGCTTGAGCGGTTTTCGACCACCAGAATAAACTGATGAGTCTTCGCCTTCAGATCTTTTACGACTTTCTCAAAGCTCGGGATTTCGCGCATGTTTTTCAGTTCATTCTCAAAAACATTATTGCCGAAAATCCGCTGAATATCTTGGCGCCTTATGGAACCGTGACAGGTCGCGTCGGTAACGATAAAGTGATAACCTTTAAGACCGATACGGTTGGTGTAGGCATTCGTCAGGTAGGCTCTCGCAAACATTGCATATTGCGGATCTTCCGGAGAATCTCCACCGGCGCGCTGCGGGGCCATTTCTTTGAGGTAGCGTACGATTTTCTCGGCTTCCATCTCGAACTGCGGACGGCAGAGGACAAAATCGTCCACTACGTCGCCGAAAATGCCGAGACAGAGTTGTGGGTCATACCCAGGCAGGACTTTGGCGATGGCTTCATAGAGTTTCGGGAGAATTTTCATCTCCGTATCTACTTCACCACCCATCGAGCCAGTTGTATCGCAACTGACTTCGATGTCCATCGGGCATCCCATGGTGGTAATCCACATCTTACGGTGCGGATTCAGACGAATCTTGGAATAGCGCATCGGGTTAATGCCGGGGTCAACGATTTCGTTGAGCTTTCCGGTCGCACGGGCTTGCCTTTCGGCGGTTCTCGTGACGTCCTTATCGCTCGTGATGCCGTAAGAACGGCGGGCACTGACATAGCTGTCGACGGAAAAAGGTTTGTCTCCCATAGCTTAATCCTCCTTCAATTTTTTCCAAATGAGTGTGCCTTTATCTCGATAGGTAAATGTGTGATATTTTCTACCCCACAGCTCTTCGATTACGACATACATCATTTTGTGTGCAGCTTCAAAAGTCATACTGCCATCTCTGGCTAGATTTTCGAGAAGTTCTCGGTAGGCTTTGTCTTCCTCTTCAATTACCGCCCATTCTAAGAACGTCTTTGCAATTTCTTTGACATAGTCATTTGCAACTACGTCAACGTTCTTTTCGGGAAAGTTATAGAAGATGACACGGTGTTTTTCCGGTTCGATTAGATAATCGCCAGTGGAAAAAACTGGGTATTCGATGGTGGATTGGTCGTTTGCGACTGCAATTAGCTCAAAAAAGCCGTACAGTTTAAAGATTCGACCAAGGATCCAGGCGCTAGTTTTAGCATCTACTTCGATTTTTGCCATCAACTTTGATAGCGGGATCAGTTTGTCGAAGTCAACATCGGGAAGCGAGTAGACATTAATTCTGCGGCCACCTTGCGACTCATCAATGAATGACGCTTCGAGCTTAGCAAATAACCAATCATAGTGGCTATCATTTTCTTTGGTCGGATTCTGAAAACGTCGAATTTCTGCTTCAAAGGTTTTCATTGTGTTAAACTTTCCAGCCTCGAATGCTAAGACATCGCCGTCTTCAAAGGTCTTGGCTACTTTCAGTACAACTGACGAGCCGTTGGCTTTTTCGCCTAGGTAAACGCGGTATTTGTCTGACTCTCCAATCCTGTTTTTGACTTCAAAATCTCTAACCTTCGTTGTTCTCACTCCCTCCTGAATCAAAATGTAAAAAAATCTACGCACTTCTCCAGTGCATCGGTAATATTTTAGCATAATTGCTTAACTCTGTCAATCTATAACACCGATTAAATTGACTATTTATATTGTTTGTGGTATAATTATAAGTATTAGGGTGAGTACATTAAATTTTTGTGAGTTTTTATTTTTTTGTCTCTCCCTTTAATATACTTGATCAGACTGCTAATTTAGGAGGTTCAAAAATGTCAATCATTCCCATCATTATCATTGCGGTGGCTGTCGTTCTGTTCATTGTGTTGATCTTTGCGATGATCAAGACTGCGAACGGTAATGAAGCCTTGGTCGTTTCCGGCGTTGGTGCTACTGATAAAAACGGTAATCCCACGATTAAACGCGCCGGTGGTAGAGTCGTAATACCTTTTATCCAAAAAGCAAAGTATTTCGACTTGTGTGTTCGTACGGCAAAAGTTGAGGGAGATGTAACCAAAACTATCTGCGGTGTTCCGATTTCAATTGACTGGGCTGTGGCATACAGCCCGGACATTACCTCTGAGGAGAGCCTGCAGAAGGCGGTTTGCAATTTCCTCGATAAAGATGATCAGGACCTTGAGCGTGTTATTCTTGATATCGTTTCCGGCGGCGTCCGTGCGGTTATCTCTAGAATGACGCCCGAGGAAGTCATGAATGGTAAGGACCAGCTTGACGACAACGTCAAAAAGTCCATTGCTACGCAGATGCATGACCTTGGCTTTAATGCGATTTTGTCTATCCACGAAGTTGAAGATGCAAATGGTTCGACCTACTTCCACGATTTGGCGGCCAAAGACCGTGAGACAAAACGTCGTGAAGCGGCAAATATCACGGCTGAAAATGATCAGCAGATTCGTGAGACAAAGGCCGAGACTGATCGGGCAGCACAGGAAAAAGAGCTGGCTGCGCAGGTCATGATTGCGGAAAAGCAGCGTGATACTGATGTGAGACGAGCTCAATTTCAAGCGGAGACAGCGCGCGAGCAGGCAAAGTCAGAAATGGCTGGCGAACTCGAGCGGACTGATATTACTCAGGAGCTCGAAAAGAAGAAGGGCGCCGTTGCTGTAATGCAAGCCGAACAGGCTAATCTGGCGGCTTTGAAGCAACAGGAAGTCGAAGTGACTCGTGCCGAGACGGCTAAACGGACGACGATTATTTCGGCGCAGGCGGAAGCTGAGCGCAAGAAAGAAGAGGCGACTGGTGAAGCTGAAGCGGCGGCGGTCAGGAAAATGCGTGATGCTGATGCTACGGCAGAAGCGCGCAAAACCGAGGCTGAAGGTAAAGCCTCGGCGCGCAAGACTGAAGCGGCGGCAGAAGCTGACGCTGTAAAGATTCAAGCGGAAGCGGACGCCTCGGCTGTGAAAGCCCGTGGCGAAGCGGAAGCGGCAGCAATTTCTGCCAAAGGTAAAGCTGAGGCAGAAGCAATTGAAGCCAAAGGTAAGGCTGAAGCTGAGGCGGCTCGTGCACTCTCGGATGCTCAGGCAGCTAACGACAAGGTTAACTTCGAGTTGAAGAAGATTGAAATCGAGCAGAATACTCGTGTGCAGGTTGCAACTAATATTGCAACGGTTATGGCCGAGGTCGGCAAGAACGCTAAGTTCTACGACTTCGGTGGTGGCGCCAAAGAAGGTCAGTCCGGCGATCTTTTGACTAGTGTTCTCACTAGAATTCCGACGCTGTTTGCTCAGGCAAATATGCAGAATCAGGCATTGAATGATGAAGAATTGACCAAGACGATTAGGTCTTTGGTTGCTTCAGTCGTCGATGCTAAGGATAAGGGAACTACAACGACAAGTGACGACGACTCCGATATTGAAGTAGTTGACCACGATGACGCTGATGTGATGTAAATCACAATCTAAAAACTCACATTGCCCCCGATTCTGGGGGCTTTTTATTTTTTTAAAAAAATCCGCCGTTTCCGGCGGACTTGGTAGCTGGGGTTATTTTTCTGGGTGCGGAAGATGGCCAACGCTTGCAATGTTGACGTTGCGGTATACCGGGTTTTCGGTGACTTCTTTAATGACTGTGAGATAAGCGGGAATAAAAGCTTGACTTTCTGCGGTCGGAAGCTCGACTTCGAGAATGGCGTATTCGGTTTCGCCGGCATAGGTGTCAATTTCGAGATACTGACCAGATTCACGCTGCATAATGCAATAGCGAGTCTTTCGGACCGGATGAAGATCGGGGTCGGCGTGCATCAGGAGCTTAAGATATTCATCTTTACTGATGCGTTTTTCAATTTCGACACGCTTGCTCGGTTCGTCGGTGTAGCGTTTTTCGGTCTTGGTGAAGCTGTAGCTTCCATTACTGCCACGCTGACGGACACGAACTTCGACGTTTGGCTCCGAAACAAGATAGGTTTGCAAAATTTCAACTTTCTCGCAATTTGGCATGGTCATGAGCAGTTCCGTATCAGGATATCGGATTAGGAACTTGCGTTCAATTTCGTACGGCTCAGGTTCGCCAAGGAAATTTGAGATTTCACTCATCAGATTTTTCAGTTTGTCTTCGAAAGTACCCTTGTTCTTGATAATTCTAAGATGTGGGTGGCCGACCCAAGCGTTTTGAGTCCTGCGGTCAAGTTCGATAGCTTCTTTGACGCCTTCGCTTCTAGCGATATTATTCTGAAGTGTATAGAATTCTTCGGCGCCATCGGCTGCGGTGACGAGATGAAAGACGGCATCATAGCGATCAAGCGCCTTAGTCATGTCGTAATCGAAGTATTTTAAAACTGCTTCGAATTCTTCTTTACTAAGATAAGCACGATTGTCGCAAATGCCTCGGTCGCACACAACTAAGACTTTGTCTTTATCTTTAAGACAGGGGGCGTACACTTCAACGGCGTCTTCTTTGTCGAGCTGAGTGCCCATCAAGAGCTTCTGAAAGGCCAAGGGATTAGTGAAATCGACTGGCGACATGCCGGAAGTGATGAGTTCGGTGGCAGCTTCATTTACAACGATAACTTTCCAGCCGTTTTTACTAAAATAATTAGAAATCCAGCTGAGTGCAGTGGTTTTACCGGCGCAAGGACCGCCGGTTAAGACAATCCTTTTCATTTCCATCTAAAAAACCTCCTTAACTACTATTAATGTCCAACAAAAAATATTGTCTCTATTATTATATCATATAACAGATATGATTAATACTTCTTCTTTATCTTGACAAAGATGCCATTTTCACCGAGGATTTCAACTATGCGGGAGAGCGTCTCCATGCAGAGCAAAACACGGGGATGCGGTGTATCTTCGTTGTAGTCAAAGATATTGAAACCGAAGAGTTTATTGGATTTTAGGCCGTCGCAAAAGAGAAATTCATATTCTTCGCCATCGAAATTGTCGTTTTGTTCGAGATTTTCCATTTTAATGAGCTTGGGGTTTTCCTGGATCATCGTGACAATCTGGAGCAAGGATTCTTTTGGTAGAGTGTGTGTGCTATATTCGCCATAATCTTTAACAGAGACATTGTTCTCGTTAGTGTAATCAATTTTTAGTTCAAAAAATTCATCATCGCCATAAGGCCACATTGCGGGCTCACGCCGATACTGAAAAATAACCATACCTATATTATAAATGAAAAAACCGCCTATTTCTAGACGGTTTCGGCTTTTTTGGCGGCAATTAGTTTGCGAAGCCATTCATAGAATAGTCCCAGCAGGATACCGATGATTGTACCGGCAATATTGATTCCGGCGTCCGCAAGTGATGTGCGGCGATCAAAGGCGTAAGCTTGCATGAGTTCGGTTAGAATGGCAATGAAGATTCCCATGATGAAAGATGTTAAAATGGTTGCTCTCATCGATGAGGCGGTTTCCTGAATTGCTAGATGTCCGGCGAAGGCCAGCACTAGAAACACGAATCCGTGACCGATTTTTCGCACCAGATAATAAAGGTGCTCGCTATATTCCAGATCTTTTCCGAACATATTCGAGAACTTTTGAACGATACCAACCGTAGTGTTGGTAACGGTGGTCGAATCGGATGAATTCTGCCAGCAAAGCACAAAGACTACTAACAGAATTGCAACATATTTAACCCATCTTTTGAGGGCTAAATTCATAACTATCACCCCTTATTTTTAATGTGCCAAAGCCATCTTTATATTATATCAAATTTCTTGTGTTTTGTCAATATAGGGGTGGTTGTAGTAAAATATAGATATGAATAAGGTCTATATCGCCATTGATTTAAAGTCGTTCTATGCAAGTGTAGAATGCGTAGATCGTGGTTTAGACCCTTTAATAGCCAGGCTCGTGGTGGCGGATGCTTCAAGGACCGAAAAGACGATTTGTCTCGCCGTTACACCGGCTCTCAAAGCACTTGGTATATCTGGTCGAGCGCGATTATTCGAAGTCTATCAAAAGACTTCTGATTTTATTATTGCGCCACCGAGAATGCGAAAATATATGGAGATAAGCACCAAAATTTTTTCGATTTATGCGACTTTTGTAGCGCCGGAAGATATCCACGTTTATTCGGTTGACGAAGTGTTTATCGATGCTACCTCGTATCTAAAGAATTACAAAATGACCGCCAGGGAATTAGCGCGCACGATGATTGGTAGAGTCCTCGCCGAAACCGGTATTACGGCGACGGCCGGAATTGGGACGAATTTATACCTCGCCAAGATTGCCATGGACATTAAGGCGAAACATATGGAAGCCGATGAAGATGGCGTCAGGATTGCCGAACTGGATGAGATGAGCTACCGGAAAGAACTTTGGAGCCACGAACCGATTACGGATTTCTGGCGAGTAGGGCCTGGTTATGCTAGGCGGCTTAAAAAACTCGGCATTCATACAATGGGCGATGTGGCTCGCTATTCACTGACCGGCTCAGATTTACTTTATAAAGAATTTGGTGTAATGACCGAACTTTTAATTGACCATGCTTGGGGCTATGAACCGGTCGAGATGAAAGATATTCGAAATTTCCGGTCAGAAAACCATTCAGTATGTTCCGGACAGGTCTTGTCGCGGCCATATCAATTTGATGAAGCGAGGGTAGTACTGCTTGAAATGGCGGATCAATTAGCGCTCGATTTGATTCGTAAGAAACTAATGACTAATCAACTGGTGATTACCATCGAATATGACGTTTTAAGCGCCAATAATCAGTCCGTAGAGCTAAAGAAGGACCGCTATGGTAGAAAAGTACCAAAACACGCCCATGGCACCGTTAATCTGGATGGTTATTCCGATTCTGAGAAAGAATTCATGGAGAAGTCCGGTGAGTTGTTTGATAAGATTATTAATCCTGAGCTTCTTATTAGGCGGATTTATATTACAGCGAATCATGTGAAATACTATTTTGAAAAGAAACCTTTACACCAGTTGAGTATTTTTACCGATTATCAGAAAAAGAAATCTGAGGATGAACGAAGCACCAGACGTGAGCAGGCGATTCTGGAAATCAAAAGTCGCTACGGTAAAAACGCAATTCTAAGAGGTCTAAATTTTGAAAAAGGTGCGACTCAGATTGATCGCAATAACCAAGTCGGAGGGCATAAGGCATGAATTACGATGACATTATTAATTTACCGCATTTCCATGCCGAAGGCCGACCATACATGAGTAAACACGACCGTGCGGGACAATTTATGCCGTTTAAATCTTTAAAGGGTTTTGATGAGATGGTCGACGAAAGAGAGTTCGATATTAATAAAGACAAGGCGCATTTTGAATATGATCCCGAGACTAGCGAACCGGAGTGGTTTGAAGAGGAAATCTACTACTCTTAATTGATTTTTTTGATATTTATGATATAATCGCACGCAGGTAGAACCTGTACATTTAGAAGGGGGGATATTTATGCTAAGTCTACATGTAGCAGTAGCAATTGCGTTTTTCCTGTTATTCATCATCATGCTGATGCAAGAACTCCGAATGAGGAATATCCTCTTCGCCGAAAAATGGGAACACGTAATCAATATCTTTGTGATCATCTGCTGCGTTACGGTTATCGTTGTACTTTCTCTTGCTAAAAATTCCTAATTCTACCTACCGTCTCGAATGAGGCGGTTTTTTCTTTTCATGGTATAATGAGAATAACTAACTAAGGAGTAAAAAATGTTTAACTTAAAAGGAAAAGTTGCGGTCGTTACGGGTGCATCTTCGGGCCTCGGCAAGCAAATGGCATTAGCTTTTGCAAGGCAAGGTGCTAACCTCGTGATTCTCGCACGTCGCTACGAAAGACTGGAAGAATTTAAACCAGAACTCGAAAAAGCGGGAGCAAGCAGGGTACTTCCGATTAAATGCGACGTGACTTCAACTGATGACATCAATAATGCGGCAGAAAAGACCGAAAAAGAATTCGGTAGAGTCGATATTTTATTAAACTGTGCCGGTTCTTCAAAAGATAAAGGCGTTATTGATATGACGGATGAAGAATGGGATTTCACTATCGCGACCGATGAAACCTCCGTTTTTAAGATGACGCGTGCATTTGCTAAGATTATGAAGAAAAATCATTACGGCCGGATTATTAATATTGCCTCCATGTATGGTCTAGTTGGTAATACTGAGATTCATACAGTTGCCTATCATGCTTCGAAGGGTGCCGTGGTGAACTTTACGCGGGCTGTGGCAGCTGAACTCGCTACTGAAGGTATTACTTGCAACGCAATTTGTCCAGGTTATTTTGAGACCGAATTAACTAAGGCCGTACTAGATACTGAAAGATTTCAGGAGTTTGCAAAAACTCACGTACCAATGGAACGTTATGGCAAACCGGGCGAACTCGATGCTGCTGCGGTCTTCCTAGCCTCAGAAGAAGCTTCGTATGTAACTGGTCTAATTATGCCGGTTGATGGTGGTTACACTTGTATTTAATAAAGGAGGAATATGTATAAAGGAACTAAAACTGAAGAAAATCTAAAGAAAGCCTTTGCCGGCGAGAGCGAAGCTAGGAATAAATATACCTATTTTGCTTCTAAAGCTAAGAAGGATGGCTACGAACAGATTGCTGCCATTTTCGAAGAAACAGCGGGGAACGAAAAAGAACATGCCAAGATGTGGTTTAAAGAGCTAAATGGTGGCTCTGTGCCTTCTACGATCGATAATCTCCGTGCTGCTGCAGATGGTGAGAACTACGAATGGACCGACATGTACGCTGAGTTTGCTAAAACTGCCCGTGAGGAAGGCTTTGAAGAACTGGCTAAGAAATTTGAGGCTGTCGCCGAGATTGAAAAGCACCACGAAGAAAGGTATCGCACTCTTCTAAAGAATATTGAAGATAGTAAGGTCTTTTCAAAGGACGGTGACTGTATTTGGGTTTGCCGCAACTGTGGTCACATTGTGGTAGGAAAAAAGGCGCCGGAAGTATGTCCGGTCTGCAACCACCCACAGAGCTATTTCGAAATTAAAGCCGAAAATTACTAGAAAAAATAACCCCCGTTTCCGGGGGTATTTTTTATTTGTCTTTCTTTGATTCAGCTTCTGCTTCGATAACGGCTTTCTTGTGGTATTTGGATTTACCTAGACCTAGGATGAGCCAGCAGATATCTGGGAAGAAGAAGAGACAGACGGCAAAACCAGTGCTCTTGCCAAAGGCTTTGGCGCCGTTTCTGGCCACCCAAACCATAGTGACGATGGCGAGTGCAGCAGTGAGGATTTCGCCAATGATGACGGCTGGATTATCAAAACCATTAAAGACATATTGGTATTCGGTGCCAACTTTGACAATTTCGACATTGGCGTTTGCGGTCATTGCGCTCGTAACGACAATGCCGCCGAGAAAGACCCAGAAGTACCATTCTTTGATACCGAGAATCCTAAAGAAGATGTAAATATTGTAGAATGGGATAAGAGATTTCCATCCTTTTTCGCCAGCTTTTTCGAAGACCTTCCAAGCGGCAATAATTTGTAAAACGGCGAACAGTATCGCGATTCCAGCGAAGAATGCGATAACCCCACCGACGACAGCACCACTTACGAAGGCTTCAGTTTTAGTTGCCCCGCTAAGCAGTTGCTCTAGTTCTGCGTTTAGCATGATAACTCCTTAATTATTTTCTTCATTATAGCATAGAAAATGTGTTATAATACTAGTACATTTGCCGACTTAGCTCAGCTGGTAGAGCAACGGTTTTGTAAACCGTAGGTCGTCGGTTCAAGCCCGACAGTCGGCTCCATGGAACGATTTCCGTGCACATATAGCATTTCCTCTGGAGCCGGGCTTACGCCAACGGCTCTCTTTTTTGTTTCACTTCCTTTTGTGCTATAATCGTTTTTATGGATATAGTTTTAGGTGTGATGGGGGTAATAATAATTATTTTGTTAATCGTTTTGATTTTTAAGAAGTCGGCTCCGGCGCAGTCGGCTGATTTTAAATCAATGGAAGAGCGGCTGATTCGTATGGAAGGTCAGGTTAAGGAAATTAATCCATCGATTGATCGTAACTTCCGGGAGAACCGCAAGGAAATCGCGGAGAATCTCGAAAGACTCCAAACTGGCAATGAGAAGAAGCTTGAGGAAATGCGCGAGACGGTCGATGAAAAGCTTAAAGCATCGGTTGAAAAGCGTTTTAACGAAAGCTTTAAATCGATTTCTACCCAACTCACTCAGGTCTATCAAGGTCTCGGCGAGATGAAGAGTATGGCGACCGAAGTTGGTGACTTAAAGAAGGTTATGGAAGGCGTTAAGACTCGTGGTATTTATGGTGAAGTTCAGCTTGGCTCGATTATTAGTGATATGTTAAACAAATCCCAATATGAAGAGAATATCGCCACTAAACCAGGCTCAAGTGACCGTGTCGAATTTGCGATTAAGATGCCAGGGAAAGAGGACAATGTTTATCTTCCGATTGACTCTAAATTCCCAGTCGAGAATTATTCGCGTTTAATTGCCGCTTACGATGCCGGTAATAAGGCCGATATTGCAACTTACCAGAAAGCACTCGCAAATGATGTTAAGGAGCAAGCTAAGAAGATTTCGACTAAATATATCGAACCACCAATGACGACCGAGTTTGGAATTATGTTTGTGCCGACTGAATCGCTCTATGCGGAGATTATCCGAATTCCAGGTCTTTCTGATGAGATTCGTAAGAAACAAAAGATTACGATTGCTTCACCATCAACGCTTCCCGTGATGCTGAATGGCCTTGTAATGGGCTTTAGGACGCTGGCGATCGAGAAACGTTCAGCGGATGTTTGGCAAACACTCGGCGCCGTTAAAACTCAGTTTGGTAAGTTTGGTGAATTACTTGAGGGCGTACAAAAGAAACTTCAGGAATCAGCGAATAAGATTGAATCGGCGAGAACCACTTCCCGCCAGATTGAGCGTAAATTAAAAGATGTCGAAGAATTACCAGAAACTGAATCAGTTAAATTAATAGGAGAAGTATCCAATGAGTCTGAAGAGTAAGCTCACCCGCAAAAACCGTGATTATATCGTATTATTCATCCTAAATGCCGCTGGTATGATTTTGGAGCTCGTGGCTTCGAGATTAATGTCACCATATTTTGGTAATAGCAATTTCGTCTGGACAGCGATTATCGGGATTATTCTCCTTGCTGGCAGCCTTGGCAATATCCTTGGTGGTAAGATCTCAAACAGACGGAATGCTCGTTACCTTACCATTATGTTACTATTATTTGCTGCAATTTATCTGGCGGTTACACCAATGGTTGATGCGCCGATTCTATCAGCCATCAAGTCTGGTAATAATGGCGTCCAGTTTTCATCGGTGATTTCAAGTATCGTATTCTTCCTGGTGCCGGCTACGATTCTTGGTATTATCACGCCGATTATCATGAAGGAACATATTGCAAGCAGTAAAGATCAGGGTAAGGAATCTGGTAGAATTACGGCAATAATTGCGATTGGTAGCCTGCTTGGTACTTTTGCTGGTGGTTTCTGGATTATTCCAGCCATTGGCACGAGAATGATTTTCAATGTGCTCGCAATTACAATTATCTTAATGGTGCCGTTCTTTATGCCAATTACCGACACCAAGAGTATTAAACTTAAATGGCGCTATTTCTTCGCAATGCTCCTTGCAACGGTCGTGACGATTGCTTCCATTATCACTGTAAACAGCATGACTAAGAACGTCGAAGGCTCAATCAGTATAGACACTGAGTATGGTCGTGTAATTGTAGAAGATGGCACCTATGGAGATGACGAAGTGCGCTATTACAAGCAAAGTGGCGCTTATTCTTCGGCAACTTTCTTATCTGAAAATAAAAAATACGATCTCGTCTTTAATTATCTGAAGAAATATGACGAAATGTTTAAATTCCTAAACGTGAAGAGTACTGCGATGATTGGTGGTGCTGCTTATCAATATCCGAAGTATTTCATTTCGCATTTCAAAGATAAATCCATGGATGTGATTGAGATTGATCCGATGTCAACGGAAATTGCGAAGAATTATTTCTTCCTAGATGATTTAGTAAAAGATTACGATACCGAATCGACTGGGCGACTAGGTCTATATAATGATGATGGGCGCATTTTCCTTGCTGATTCGACTAAGAAGTATGATGCAATTCTAAACGATGCCTTTTCAGGTGAAGTGCCAGTAGGGACTCTTGCGACCGTCGAAGCGGCTAAGATTATTAAGAGTCGCTTAAATAAAGATGGTGTTTATATGTCGAATGTACTCGGCGCGGTTAGTGGGCATCGTGGTAAGTTCCTGCGCGCTGAGGTGAAGACCTTAAAGAAAGTCTTTAGGCATGTTTATGTGATGCCAGTTTATGAGAACGCTACCAGTAATCAATATGTAAACTGGATGGTGATTGCTACCGATAATGATAATTACGTGCCTAAAACTGTCGATATTGAATTAACCGAGAAGGACATAACCTTGACTGATGACTACTGTCCAATTGATAGTTTGATTACAACTGAATACTTTGATTAGAAACCACGAATCTTCTCGAATGGGAAGAGTCTCATAATCACTGGGCCAACGATACGGCAATAAGGAATGGTGCCGAGACCATTTCGTGAGTCCCAAGAGTTAGAGCCTTCGCGGTTATCACCGGAAACGAATAGTTCACCATCTGGAACTGTGACATCAACTTCGCCACTAGTATATTCTTTTGGGCCATCATCGGTTGCGTGACGCCATTCTTTATCATAGTTAAAGCCATCTGGATATTCATCATTATAGATGGTCATAATACCGGCTTTTACAACTACGCGTTCGCCCGGGAAAGCAATAACGCGCTTAATAATGTATTGATCAGCGACATTTTCCGGAACAGTGCAAGTCATTGGTTTAACGACGCCTTGTTCTTTGTATTTTTCGACGGACTTTTCATTTTCATTCATAAAGACGATGATTTGACCACGTTCCGGAATATATTCTTGCCCTATAAAGTGGGCCCAAGAGACGGCAGCGCGGTTCACAATGACGCGATCGTCGTTCTGCAAAGTATTCTCCATACTGACGCCCACGACATTATATGAGCGATAAATGTAAGTATTCAAGAACAATGTGCCGAGCACAATGGCAACGACAAAGCCAGCAAGACTCAAAATATCTTTTAATAATGGATGTTTTTGAAAAAATGTTGGTTTCATGAAAAATATTATAGCACTTTTAAGCTTATATTAAATAATTTGATATAATATAAGGGTATGGCAGATTTCATATTAGCAAGAAAATCTAGGAATATCGCAAGCAATATAGTGCATATCTTTTTAAATATCTTGCTTGGAATCTTAGCTGTTTTGATTACAGTCTTTAGTGCGAGCCCATGGCTTGGTATTTTACTAGTTTTAGTCTCGAAATGGCGTATTTTTGCAGTTCGCCGTCGCTATTTGTGGTTAAACCTTAAGTCTAATCTAGTTGATATTATTGTTGGCTTTAGCGTTGTCATTTTGGCCTATTTTGCTGGCCACTCACTTCTTCCAGTTGATTTCTTACTCATGGCGATTTATGTATTATGGTTGCTCGTGCTTAAACCTATGTCGTCAGAAGTCGCTACGCTTGCACAATCCCTCGTAGCTGTGTTCTTGGGTATTTCGGCTTCGACGATTATGGCCGCAAGCCTTGATTCAATCATTACTGTCATACTAGCATTTCTGATTGGTTATGCTGCGAGCCGTCACGTTTTAGCGCAAACTGGTGGACAGGATTTTACTCTTACGACCCTAGTTTGTGGTTTAGTGTTCGCCGAGATTGCTTGGCTTTGCAATTCTTGGTCGATTGTTTATACTTTCGGAAATACCGGTATTAGGATTCCGCAAGTTGCTATTATTTTGACAATTTTCGCCTTTATCTATAACTATGCCAGACAGGCAATGTATAAATATCAGGAAGATTTCAGATTCCGAGATATTTTAGGGCCCGTTCTGTTTGGTGTGGCGTTAGTGGGCATAATTGTAATTTGCTTTAGTAATCCAATATTTAATATCTAAGGAGGTTAAATGGATAATATTGAAGAGGGCAAGATTTCTGAAGTACCAAAACAAGATACTGCCGTAGTGGTTGAGCAACCTAAAGAGACTAGGGAACCAAGAGCTCGTAATACGTTTGCTACATTTCTCGCTACAATTGCAGTTTTGCTCGGTGCTGGTGGTTTGACATTTGGTGTGCTAGCTTATAATGAGGCACACAAGCCGCTTACCGTTTTATCAAGTGGTACGGATGGAAACTCAGCAAACTTCACGGAAGGCTCAATTGCCGACGTTGTGAGCAAAGTGTCTGACAGCGTTGTTTCAATTGTAACTTCTACCACTGGCAGAGATTATTATGGACGAACTTACGAATCAGGCGCTGCCGGTACTGGCGTAATTGTTTCATCGGATGGTTATATTTTGACCAATAAGCACGTTGCTGGCGATGCAAAGACTATTACGGTTGTGCTTCACGATGGCACGACGTATAATAATGCACGACTCGTGGTCGTAGATCCACTTAATGATATCGCTTTTATCAAGATTGATGATGTTTCAGATCTCAAGGCGGCGTCTCTTGGCGATTCAAAGACAATTACGGCCGGTCAGCAAGTGGTCGCAATTGGTAATGCGCTTGGGCAATATCAGAACTCAGTGACTTCTGGTATTATCTCTGGTACTGGCCGTTCATTAACTGCAACCGATGGCTCTGGCACAATGTCTGAGAAGCTTTCGGATATGATTCAGACCGATGCTGCGATTAACTCAGGTAACTCTGGTGGTCCACTCATCAATGCTGCAGGCGAAGTGATTGGTATTAATACTGCTACTTCTGCCAGTGGCGAGAATGTCGGCTTTGCGATTCCAATTGCCAGTGTCAAGGGTATGCTTTCACAGCTTATTGAGAGTGGAAAAGCGGAGCGTGCTTATGTCGGTGTATATAGTGTCGACATCACTCCTGATTATGCAAAAGAAAATAATCTCCCTGTAACAACTGGTACTTATATCTATAGCTCACAAGCTTATTCAGCGATTCTCAGCGGTAGTCCAGCTGCTAAGGCCGGTCTTCACGACAAAGATATCATCACGGCCGTAAATGGCGTAAAGATTGGCGCCGCTGGTTCGCTTTCAACTTTGATTGGTGAGTACAAGCCAGGCGACATTGTTTCACTTACCGTAATTCGCGATGGCAAAGAGATGGGTATCAAAGTTGAGCTTGCTGGCTATCAAGAAACAAAATAGAGGATGAAGTTCCGGGTCTCGACTAGTTCGAGACCTTTTTTGTTACAGTATTCAATGATTTTTTGATGCTGGCTCGGGTCGGATTCAAGGATTAGGTGTTTAATATCTGGCCGTGCCGAGACTTGATTAATAAGCTCGTAGATTTGAGCTAGACCGTCATTTGAGGCGTAGAGCGCTGTGAGCGGCTCGTATTCTAGACTGTCAAAATCTAGCCAATCCCAGGATTTGTCGACATACGGCAAGTTTGCCGCAACGATATCAATGTTACGATCTAGCGCGTCGTTTAAGAGATCTGATTTTTGCAGAATGATATCGGAGTGGAGCTTAGTGCTATTCTTTTTTGCAACTTCAAGTGCCTTGTCGGAATTATCAATTGCAACTACCTTAGCCTTAGGGATTTCTAGTTTCAAAGTCGTAGCAATACAACCGGAACCAGTGCCCACATCGTAGATGATTGGATAGTCGATATTCTCGGCGATTTTCTTAACTATATCGATAATGTCTTCGGTTTCTGGACGGGGAATTAAGACATTTTCGTCTACATAAAATTCGCGGCCATAGAACTCTTTGCTATTAATAATATAGGCAAGTGGCCTATTATTGGCGCGCTCGTTTAAGTAGTAATTTGCCTTTTCTTCTTCGACTTCGGTTAAATCTCTGGTATCATGCGAGATTAGATAAGTGCGATCTTTCTCGCGAAGAATATTCAATAGAATTAATTCAGCATCAATATTCGGAACTTTGGTTTTGGCTTTTTCTAACCAGTTTGCGATATTCATATTAGGCTTCGGCCTTCAATTCACGTTCGTGCAAGGTTAATTCATGGATTAAATCATCAATGTCGCCATCCATGACAGCTGGAATGTTGCTTCTGGAATAATGAATGCGGTGGTCGGTCACACGATCCTGTGGGAAGTTATAGGTGCGAATCTTTTCTGAGCGGTCACCGGTACCAATAAGAGATTTGCGGGCTTCCGATGCATTCTTGATTTCTTCTTCTTTTTTACGCTCTAAAAGTCTCGAGCGAAGCACGTTCATGGCCTTGATACGGTTCTGCTGCTGAGAGCGTTCGTCTTGCATTGCCACTACTAGCCCCGTCGGTAGGTGCGTAATACGGACGGCGGAGTCAGTCGTGTTGACGCCCTGACCGCCATGGCCACCGGAGCGGTAGATGTCAATGCGTAGGTCTTCTGGTTTGATTTCTAAATCTTGTTCGGAGGCTTCCGGAAGTACGGCCACAGTAACAGTAGAAGTATGAATGCGACCTTGCGATTCGGTCACTGGAACACGTTGTACGCGATGAACACCACCTTCAAATTTCAGCTTGCCGTAAGCTTCATCGCCACTGATTTTGAAGATAACTTCTTTCATACCGCCGGCTTCGTTTTCATTTTGAGACATTAGCTCTGCTTTTAAACCATGACTCTCGGCATATTTCACATACATGCGGTAAAGCTCGCCGGCAAAAAGGGAAGCCTCGTCACCTCCGGCGCCGGCACGAATCTCAATAATAGCCGGTTTGTCATCTTCTGGGTCGCGTGGGATCATTAATTCTTCAAGCTCAGCTTTGGATTTCTCGATTTCTTCTTTCAGATTCTTTACGTCTTCTCTTGCAATTTCACCAAGTTCCGGATCATTTACGAGTGCTTCGGCTTCTTCTAGATTGGCGTTCATTTGCGTGATTTTAGCATCTAAATCAATGATTTCCCGGAGCATACTTCCGCGCTTACTTTTAACAGCAAAATCAGGGGAATTGTAAGCGTCTGGCTTCGCGAGGAAGTCTTCTATCTCTTTTAATTCGTCTTTATATTTCTGAATATCCATGCTATAATTATAACATAAATTTGGATCTTTAGCTCAGTTGGCTAGAGCGTACGATTCACATTCGTAAGGTCACTGGTTCGAGCCCAGTAAGATCCACCACGACGAAATTATGGACATTTTGTAGAAAAAATGCCCATTTTTTATTTGTTTTCTCTGTTATTTTGAACTTTAGCGTTTGTTATGATTTTTGTTATGTAAACTGACACGTTTTACATTAAGTGTCACATTGTTTCTGACCACACAATAATGGCTTGTTAAAGCCCCTCATTCTCGTAATTTATCCAAGGAAAATACACCAATTATAGAGAATAATTGTCTCAGTGGAAACTTTTTATCGTATAAAATGGGCTTATCGTATAGAATAGGAAAAAATGTATCGTTTATGGCTCAGGTTCACATCTGACATTCTTTACGAAGCAATATAGCAAGTGCAGCCTGAAGACTGATTGTCCCTGTTCGTTTCCGTGTATACCCGCTACCGCTGGAGCTTTTTACTCCAGCGGTTTTCCGCACCCTTTGTGCTTTGGCTCAAGGGCGCTCTATTCCGGGGAGTCGAGTACGGGGAAGAAAAAAAGGAACGAAGGAAAAGGGCGTCACAACCTACTTCAGTACGCACCGTATAGCGCTCCCGTAGTAGCGGCCGAAGCTATTGACCGGACTGACATTCGACGTATTGAGGTACAGGTAGAACATATCCGAGATATTGATCCTAGTAGAAGACCAGTAGTAGCCGTAGGACCCCTGATCCGCCGGAGCGGAACCGCTGAAGTAGCCAGCGAGAGCGAAAGCAGCACCGGAATTCTCAATTGATGCCCTCATAAGAGCGTTGGAGTTATACTCGGCGTAAAGAGCCTGGAATTCTCCGGAGCTTCCGCCGGTTGGGAGACGCCATCCGGCAGGGCAGATATCGTAGCTGGCATTGTTGCTGTTACTGCTACCTGAAATGGTCCCGGCAGATGCGGCGTAGTAGTTATAGAGAGTACCGTAGGCAGTGCCGGAAGTAGCATCCGTACCGGAGACGCTGATGTATTCGCCAGCATCGTAAGTTCGGGAGCCGGATGTTTTCTTCCAGCTATTGAAGGTGGATGCGGTAACAGTGGTGGATAGGTTTGTATTAGTACTAGTGAGATCAGTAGTGAGTGTGGTACGGCCAAGATCGAGGTTCTCTGCCATCCAAATATTGCCGTCTTTAAGTTTGGTCACGGCATAGGTTTTGTTGTCGCGGTTATCGATAAGATTATAGGTAGTGCTATCTGCCATAGATGCGAGAACGGTGGCTCTATCCGTAGAGGAAAGGTCTTTAAAATCCTGCATATAAGTGAGGTCTGAGATTGTTTTCGTTTTCAGTACGCACCGTATAGCGCTCCCGTAGCTCCTGCCGTTGCTATTGGCCGGATAGACAGGCGACGTATTGAGGCGCAGGTTGTACATACCCGTGTCATTCCTCCTAGTAGAAGACCAGTAGTAGCCGCTCGACCCCTGATTCACCGGGGCAGCACTGAGGAAGTAGCCAGCGAGAGCGAAAGCAGCTCCATTCTCGGTAATAGGTGCTCTCATAAGAGCATTGGAATTGTATTGTGTGTAAAGGGCTTGGAATTCTCCGGAGCTTCCGCCGGTTGGGAGACGCCATCCGGCAGGGCAGATATCATACTGGGCGTTACTGCTATTGCTGCTACCAGAAATGGTTCCGGCAGAAGCAACATAATAGTTGTAAAGAGTGCCGTAGGCTGTACCGGAAGTGGCATCCGTACCGGAGACGCTGATGTATTCGCCAGCATCATAGGCAGCGGAGCCGGATGTTTTCTTCCAGCTATTAAAAGTAGACGCAGTTACTGTGGTGGAGAGGTTCGTATTAGAGCTGGTGAGATCTGTAGTGAGCGTAGTACGGCCAAGATCCAAGTTTTCCATCATCCAGCAGTTGCCGTCATTGAGGCGCTGGATGGTATAAACGTGTCCGTCGCGAGTGTCGTAGACATTTGAGGCTGTAGACGTACAATCCGAAGCGTCAAGGTTTTGTATTGGTTTAGCGGTATTAGCGACAATCCTTGAACTTGATACACTTAGCGGAGTGAACGTGTAATCAGTAAGGGTATATCCACTACTTAGAGTTGCCTTAATTTTAAGCGGTGTTCCATAAGATAGATTCACGGTACCGTTATTCGCAACAGTGTTCCCGTTTACGGTCATTTCGGTGATTCCGGTACCGTATTGGATTTGAAGTGTATTTGTATCAAGCTCTGCAATTGGTGTAATAAGGCTGCTGCCGTCCCCAACGGTATATGTAGTACTGGCGGAAGTGGCACTCGCGACCGAGCCGTTCTGCCCTGGATTCCAACGCACAAACGATGATCCGTCCATGGGCGTTGCAACTAGTGCATAAGACTGTCCGGATGTGAGATTTGCAACCGTGCATCCGGCGGTCGTGGTACACTCTACGCCGTTAAGCGTTACTTTAGAAATCCCGGCAGTCGGAGCAATGGTGACGCTATATAGCATCGTAGCGGTAAGAGTATATTTTACCTTCCCGGCATAGCTTCCGGCAGCCTGTGAATTTGAAACATTTGCTTTATATGTTGCCAGTATTGCCGAGCCCGTAGTGCTGTCTGTTTCACCGTTATATGAAACAATTCTGGCAGTAGTTGCAGGGACCGCGTGATAAGCATCATATCCCGTGTCAATGGTAAGATTGGCCGGAAGATAAGATGAAGTGTCCTTTGCAATCTTCATGGACCAGTTTGATACGTTGCCGGTCGCCGTGCCGGTCGGAATTGTACTGTTGACACTGGAGTTTATGAGATCTGTATTACCGGTTGTGTCATTGGTATACCCCACCGCATAAATCTGGTGATCTGTTGAATTTGGACATTTGGTCGTGATTTTGGTTGAACCGATGTCTTCAGCAGAAGTGCCGGGATTTAATGCTATGGAATGAACTGTCGTGACAGTCGAGGAAAAAGAGCAGCTTTCTGATTCCGCAGATAGCAGTTCTGCGTCCAGAACAGCGAAGCTGTCGGACGGGAAATATAACCCGGCCGTGATAAAAGCCATGATTAACAAAATAGCACCCAGAATCATTCTTTCCGGATAGTATTGCAAAAAAGCAATCACCCTGCCATATTTTGTTCTTTTTACATGTAAGGCCATTCTGCTTATATTTTACTACACAAAAAAGACCATGCAATTATTGACATCCTCATCATTCGTTGTATAACCATTTTTGCATATCTTTATTGTGGATTTACGACAGATATGGTAAAATCTACTCACTTCGAAATAGATATGAACTGCCAGGAGAAGAGAATGCTTTACTATGTCTTTTCAGATTCCCACGGCTTTAGCGGCAATATGCTGGCCGTTCTCCAGCAGAAGTTGCCGGACGAGCTGATATTCCTTGGAGACGGGGAATTAGATCTTCTCGATATTAAGAAGAAATACCCGGATCTCGTCATACATAATGTGCGCGGGAATTGCGACGTTGCATCAACGGCAAGGCTTCAAATGGTCATAAGGTGTGGCAGGAAAAAGATCTTCTTATGCCATGGACATACGATGGTTGTAAAGGATTCGCTCGATACATTGATCGACAATGCTTTCGCAGCAGAAGCGAACGTGGTTCTGTTCGGCCATACGCATATACCATATACCGGCTTTTCTATGGCGATGGATATAATGAATCCGGGCACTATTGGAGAATGCCAGGACCCGACATATGGGATTCTAACTATTGATGGATTCAGAGTAGAAACGAAGATAATCCATCTAAATTCATTACAAAAAGAATGGACATTGATACGGCTTTTTGATGGAATTGAGGCGTCCGGGAGTCCGGCGTGTCAAAAAAACGGTCCAAAAAAAGTGATGTGTCAAAAAACCTTATCGTATAAAACGAAGGTTTTTACATCAAATGGGCGTCAGTTTTACAAGCATAAGCACAATAAAAGTCCCGTAGGGCTCTTTTTGTTATTATGTGTTTTATCTAATAAACGTTGCGCCCTTCTTTTCTAGCATTTGGAAGTATTTATCTTTCTTTTTCTCGAACATAGTTCCGATAGCTTTCGTATTTACGATAACTTTGAAACCATTTTCAATTGCACCAAGCGCAGTCAAAGCGACACAACCGCCGCCATCAACGCCTACTACTTCTACGGCATCAATATTATTCTTCTGTAAGTATTCAGGCAGTTGCGGATTAGAAAAAGCATCACCCTTGTATTTATCAAAAACCGCTTCTCCTTTTCTAATCAAGTCTTCGGCCAATTCAGCGCTCTTGTCGCAATCAAAAATATGCACCGGTGCAAGTTTATTAATGAAGTTTTTCTTCATGAGATTGCGAATATAGACGACATTCTCACTGGCTTTTATTTCTTCATTAACTTTATTGATGATATCACTATCGTATTTAAAGAATTCTGCGTGGTTCTTACCAACACACGCTTCTTGCATATCAATTACAAGTAATGCTTTGCTCATTTTATGCCTTTCTAATTGGATGCCTTATTACAGTTTTAAGTTTACCTGCGTCACATTTTCTAGGATCGCTTAGATAAATCTCGTGGTGATATCTAGTATCTGCTATATCTAGCTTGTAGCCGTTATCTTCGGCGAATTTATGCATTAACTCAACTGTTGCCGGTTCGTCGTCGTAACTACCAATATGCATACATTGAACGCATAAACCCTCGTCATAGGTTAGAAACTCTATTCTAGAGAAATCTTGTTTCTTTTTCTTGGTAGCTTCTTCTATTGCCCAGTCAAAATCAGCTTTCGTCACAAAGTCTGGTAAACGGATAATGGAAATAAAGTTTAGCCGCTCTTTATGGTTATAGTCTATGCCATCTTTATCGTCTTGCCACCAAAAACCTTCTAGCGGCGGTACGACATATTCGAAAAATCCATCAATTTTATGGTCACCTTTATAGCTCATTTTTATCGTGTAGGCGACTCCGTAAAGTAGTCCAAGCGTATTCTGATAATCGCCGTTTTCATCGTTAGGGTTACCTTTGCCTCTAACGGCGATATAATTCATCTTCGGAACATTGATAATACTTGGCTTATTTTTTGGTAAGTAGTATTCTTTGTATTCTTTTTTAAAATCAAAAGCCATGAATTATCCTTTAGATAATTATATCATTTAGCGTCAACTATTCTTCGAGAGCAAATTCTTTTAATCGTCGACAGATGTCCCTTTGTACACAAATAAAACCTGGTAAATTAAGCCCCACCATTATTAAGTGGATGAAAACCTAGCCGATGCAGGGAAGTGCGAAGCTTGATAAAAACCAATGAGGTGCTAAAATATAGTGTAATAGGAAGAAAAAGGAGAAAAAATGGCCAAAAAAGGTATGGTCGGTCAATTGACTGCCAAAGCTAAAGCATGGATTGTTGGGGTTAGCGCAGCGGTCCTCGCAGCTACCGGGGCAATCGTAGCGGTAATAGTTAATAATAACAACGGGTCGACGGGAGAACAACCAAATAGTTCAGAATCATCAGAGATTAAAAATCCGCTCGGTGTAACAACGAGAATAGAAAAAGAAGACGACAAAGATGAATTCATAATTTATTATTCAGTGCCCATTAACAATGAAGTAAAAGAAATTATTGTAAAATATTCAACTGACCATGACAAAGATGGTCACACTTATATTTTGGGCGAATACTATTATCCTGGAAAAAACGCTTTGGCCAAATATGCGGCACGTACAGTACTAAAGAAAAACTATACTAATCATGCGGAATTCACGCCAGAAAATGTCAGCAAATATTTTGGCGTTCAAAATTTTACCAAAATTGCCAATCAGGACGGAAGCGGTGACGATATTGCATTTTATACCTACGAGGAAGACATTACGGGGAATCTTAGAAGCAGTATTTGGATTATCTGGTTTATCGAAGATGGAAAAGTTACATTAAAAGGTGGCTATGAATACCTAAACGAACGGAAGATTTACGACCTTGGAAGCGAACCGGCACCATGGTTTGAAGACGTAATGGGCTTTTGTAAAGGCAGAGATAAAGAGTGCCAAGTGCGAGCCAAAATTGATGGTGATACAATCTATTATTTCTTTTCCGATTATTCAATTAGCCATGCACATTGCCATCAATATTTAACTGAACATAAAGAAATCTATAATCACTATTGGCCGATTGGCACCATGAATAAAGATCGAATCTTTGAAGTCGAAACTTATGGGGTTGTTGGAGAAACTGACTGTTAATAGCAATAATTAATTAAAGGACGCCCTGACGGGCGTCTTTTATGTTGTAACGTAAATCTTGACATTAAGTTAATGGTTTACTATAATCGAAATATCGTTTGATAATAAACAAGTGGAGTAATAAATTGCGAAGAATTTTATTGTGCGGTTTGGTAACACCTCTCGTTTTCATCTCTGGAGGTGTTTTAGCAGCTACCGATCCAGCCGCTGTCGTCGACAATCTTAGCGTTAACGTCGAGGAAATATGTTCTTTTTCTCGCTCTTCCGGTTCAGGTTCTATCGCAAAAACAATGACTGCGAATAAAGGTGCCACTGGTATGGGTGGAAGCACTTTTACAGCTATCTGCAATAGTAACGGTGGTTATTCGGTCAAGGCTGTATTTACATCGCTTACTTCCGCTTCATCGAGTGCTTCATTTGATTATGCAACCCCAACCAAAGGTTACAATCGTTATTCTGCATATCTTGGTAGTTCTTCGAGCACAACCCGTGTAGCATCAAATGGAAATATTATTGATACATCTGTCGCTGATGACGAAAATGGCACGGTTCAAGAAATATATTATAAGTGTTCTACTGCCAACGATGTTCCGGCGGGAACTTACACTGGCACCGCAACCTATACTTTGACTCAAAAATAATCTACTTTGTTGTATTTTTTACAAAATTTAGCATAAAAGTCTTGAATTACTATATATAGTGGTGTATTATTAGAATAAGACACTAAATGTAGGGTTACTGCAAATCAGCATTACCACGTAGTCGCCCGGCAGGTCATATATAAATTAACGAACCAAAATGGAATACATTTAAGGAGGTATATTTCATGTTCAAAAGAATAATTAAGCGGGATGGGAAGATAGTCAAATTCGATCCTGAAAAGATTGTCGACGCCATCGCGAAGGCTGGGCTTGCGACCGAGGAATTTAAGGCAGATCGTGCTAGAGCACTCGCGGAAAAAGTTGTACAAAGAGCAAATGAAAAGATTACCGCTCGTACGCCAAATGTTGAGCAGATTCAAGATATCGTAGAAGAAGTCTTGATGGAGTCCTCATTCAAGAAGACCGCTCGGGCTTATATTCGCTATCGTCAAGAACGCTCCAGAGTTCGTACTGCCAAATCTGACCTTATGATGATTTATCGTACGATTTCCCATGCCGATGCTTCCGAAGACTCCGATGTTAAGCGTTCAAATGCTAACGTTGATGGTAACTCCGCTATGGGTAAGATGCTCCAATTTGGCGCTGAGGGTTCAAAAGTTTTTGCTAAGTCATTGCTTCTTCGCCCAGATATCGCAGCAGCTCATGATGCCGGTGAAATTCACATTCACGACCTCGATTTTTATGCTACTGGTACGCTCACTTGCTGCCAATCTGATCCATTTGTAATGTTTGAAAATGGCGGCTTTAACACTGGTCACGGTCATCTTCGCACGCCAAATTCGATTAGCTCTTATGGCGCGCTTGCTGCGATTTTGCTTCAAGCTAACCAGAATGAACAACATGGCGGTCAATCCATTCCGAACTTTGATTATGCAATGGCTCCAGGTGTTAATAAGTCATTTAGAAAAGCTTTGAAGCGTAATCTCGAGAAATACAACAAGTTCACTGGTAAAAAACTTGAGCTCACCGTTAAAGATAATTACGATTACGGCGATGATAAAGCACTAACAAAAGACAAATGGCCACAAGAAGTGATTGATGCTTCGAATGAAGACGTTGAAAGAGAAACTCTCCAAGCCATGGAGGGATTCGTACATAACCTTAACACGATGCATTCTCGTGCTGGCGCACAGGTGCCATTTACTTCGATTAACTTTGGTACTGACACGACTCCAGCTGGCCGCCTAGTTTCACTTGATCTTCTCCAAGCTACTGAGAATGGCCTTGGTAAAGGTGAAACGCCAATCTTCCCAATCTCAATTCTTAAAGTCAAAGAGGGAATAAATTACAATCCGGAAGACCCAAATTACGATATCTTCAAGCGTTCTATGGAAGTATCCGCTAAGAGATTATTCCCAAACTTCTGTTTTATCGATGCCCCGTACAATTTAAAGTATTACAAGAAAGGCGATTATCGCACCGAAATCGCAACCATGGGTTGCCGTACGCGCGTATTTGCTTCCGTCTTCCCAGAATCTGATGGTATCGTCACTGGTCGTGGCAACTTATCCTTTACGACGATTAATATTGTTAGAATCGGTATTAAGCACGGTATTTGCCTTGGTGAGCGCAAAGAAGCTGACTGGGATGGTTTCTACCATGAACTCGACGAAAAACTCGATCTCGTGAAGGACGAGCTCCTCGAACGCTTTGAATTCCAAGCTAACCAACATGTCCGTAACTTCCCATTCTTAATGGGACAAGGTAACTGGTTTGGCTCTGAAAAGCTTGGTCCAAACGATACGCTTCGTGACGTCATCAAACACGGTACGCTTTCGATTGGTTTCATCGGCTTAGCTGAAACATTAGTTGCGATGACCGGTAAACATCATGGTGAAGATGAGGATGCACGTGACCTTGGTCTTGATATCGTCACTCATATGCGTGAGAAATGTGATAGCTACTGTAAAAAGTATAAACTCAACTTCTCGCTCCTTGCTACCCCAGCCGAAGGTATTGCCGGTAGATTTACCAAGATTGACCGCAAAGAGTTCGGCAAGATTAAAGGCGTAACTGACCGGGAATTCTACACCAACTCCTTCCACGTGCCTGTTTATTATCCAATTTCTGCCTTTGATAAGATTGAAATTGAGGCTCCGTATCACAACCTCTGCAACGCTGGTCACATTACCTATATCGAGCTTGATGGTGACCCATCACAAAATATCGCTGCCTTCGAAGCCGTGATTCGTAAAATGCATGACTGCGGTATTGGCTATGGTTCTGTCAACCACCCAGTAGATCGCGATCCAGTCTGTGGCTTCTCGGGCATCATCAAGGGCGAGCGTTGCCCACACTGTGGCCGTCTCGAAGGTGATGTACCATTCGAAAAAGTCTGTAACTGTGCAAAGGGCAAATAATGACTGCCCAAAAAATCGATTGGGACAAAATGGCTGTTGAGCGGATTCTCTCCGCTCCGCAGCCACCTCAGGGCAAAATTCGCCTGTCTGGTCCATGCGAACATGACAATATTGTGAATGGCGATGGCTTAAGAGCAGTAGTTTGGACGCAAGGTTGTCCAAACCATTGTAAAGAATGCCAGAATCCAGAAACTTGGGACTTCTGTGGCGGAATGCTAATCGATATTGATGAAGTTAAAGCTGAACTAAAGAAATACCGTGGTCAAGCTGGACTAACTTTTTGCGGTGGCGAGCCGTTCGTTCAACCGGTTGCCTGTAAGGAATTAGCCGATTGGGTACGCAAGGAGCTCGGTTGGAATGTTTGGAGTTTTTCTGGCTTTACCTATGAGCAAATCAAAATGGCTGGCGGTGACGCTTGGGAGTTTCTCAAATCTCTCGATGCTATCATAGATGGCCCATTTATTATCGGATTAAAAGATTTGAGCCTTCGCTATCGTGGCTCAAAAAACCAGAGGCTACTCCACCTAGAATACGGGACTGGTAAGATACTCTCCATCGAGTAATCGTGATATAATATATATAATATATCTAATCATGGAGGTTTGGTGAATTCTGATAGCTCATTTGTCATCTCTCCGATGACGAAGCGAATTGAACTGAATGCCGGTGAGGTTTATCATGGCACACTTTCGATTTCTAATCCTCAAAATGCAACCAACGATTTCAAGTTTAAGGTTTCGGTGTCGTCTTACTCTGTATCTGGCGATGACTATAGCGCTGATTTTTTGACCGAGAACGATCGAACCCTAATTACTAATTGGATTACACTTGATAAAGATTCCGGCACCTTGAAGCCAAACGAAACCACAAAAATCAATTACACGATTACTGTCCCAGAGAACGCTCCTGGTGGTGGGCAATATGCGGCCCTGCTCGTCACTTCT
Source organism: uncultured Candidatus Saccharibacteria bacterium (assembly GCA_946409745.1). GTDB lineage: Bacteria > Patescibacteriota > Saccharimonadia > Saccharimonadales > Saccharimonadaceae > Nanosyncoccus. The sequence goes on from CAMJXP010000003.1 coordinate 33,353, forward strand.
GACACTGATGTAGGTAATACCGATGGCATTGCAGTTGAAAATGTCTTCGAAATGGCAAGCCTGATTTTTGCTAAAATTGAGGGTGAGACTGAGCATGGTGGTGAGATTAAAGAAAACAATATCCCTGGCTTTGTGACTGAACTTCCAATTAGAGTCGATGCTTTTGTGTCTAATTCAGGTAATGTTCATGATATCGCACGTGTGGCAGTAGAAGTGAGGAGTGTTTTTTCGGCTGAACCGATCTATCCGAAGAGTTATGAGAATAACACAATTGAAGAGACGATTATGCCAGAAACTTCTCGGCGTATTATCCGTGATCTCGATGGTTTTTCGCCGCTCGGTATCTACACGGTCAAACAGACCGTCACCTATCTTGATGAAGTTTCTGTGATTGAGAAGACCGTGATTGCGTGTCCGATTTGGTTCATGGTTCTGCTCAGTGTGACTGTGATTGCAATTGTTTATTCAATTTTTAAATCATTAAAACGACATCGCCGTCGCAAGCAGATGTTTAAGGACTAAGGAGTAATATGAAAATAGGCGTAATTGGGGCTGGAGCTTATGGAACTGCACTGGGTGGCGTACTCGAAGAAAAAGGCCACGAGGTGGTTTATTATGATCCGGCAATCACCGATAAATTTGTGCATGATTTAGTTTGGGATGCTGAGATGGTGCTTCTAGCTGCTCCTTCTACGGCGGTACCAGAGTTGCTACTTCAACTTGATGTGCATACACCACTAATCATAGCGACTAAAGGGATTTTGAAAGATGACATTTTTGCCGACTTTCATGATGTGATGGCGCTATCTGGGCCAAGTTTTGCAGATGATATGAAGGCCAAGAAAGAAACCTTCTTAACTGTAACAGATGATAGATTAGTAAAGCTATTTGACACGGATTATATTTCGTTTGACCATACGAAAGATCTTCGTGGTGTTTTGATGTGCGGCGCTTTAAAGAACGTCTATGCAATTCGGGCTGGCTATCTTGGATTAAAGCCTGGTACGGCCGAGCACCAGCAATTTATCACGGATGTTGCTAAAGAGATGGAAGTTATCTTGCTTGCCAATGGCGCAATGCGCGATACGGTTTATCATTACTGTGGCGTCGATGATTTGAAGCTTACTTGTAACCTACCTTCTAGGAATTATGAATTTGGTATGAAAAAACGCGAAAATCCGGATTATCAGCCGGAGAAGACTGTCGAGGGCGTTGCGACGCTGGCACGAATTGTGGCTGGAGAGATTGAAGTGCCGCTTGAAGCATCGATTCTAAAAGAGATTATTAATATGAATGTGATTGGAGGATAAATGCCTTTAAACGAGAATCAAAGAAAAGCAGTTGAATATCTAGACGGTCCGCTTCTAGTTCTAGCTGGTCCTGGTACTGGTAAAACTCAACTCCTTTCCGAAAAGGTTGCCTATATCTTAAAGCATACGGATACTAACCCAGAAAACATCCTCTGTCTAACCTTTACCGATGCTGGTGCGATGAATATGCGCGAGCGCTTAAAAACCGTAATTGGGCAGGACGCTTTAAAGGTGAATATCGGTACTTACCATGCGTTTGGCTCTGAAATTCTTGCCCAATATAAGAATTATTCTGAGGATTATAATCGCCAACTTGATTCGCCAATCGACGAAATTACCCAGTTTAAGATTATTAAGGATATTCAAGATAATCTCCCGGGCAACGATATTCTGCGTGGCGATAAAGTCAAAGATATTATGGGGGTGATTTCAGAGGCGAAAAAGGCTGGACTCACCGAAGATGATCTAGTAAAAATCGCCAAGAAAAACATGGAGGATTCCGAGATTTTAAGTAATGCGATTTCGCCGCTACTTCTAAATGTAGTTCCATACAAGTTCAAAGAATCACTCGATGGTGCCTATCAGCCGATTCATGAGCTTCTGAAGGATTATTCGGACTTGAAGCCGATTACCAAGAATATTGAGCGTTCGATTGCAGCAATGGCTAGAGAGCTGAATGAAGCGATGGCGACAGCCTTAGACAAGGGCAGCGTTGGAGCACTTTCAAAATGGAAAGACGATTATTTCGAGAAGGATGAAAAAGGGAATTATCGCTTAAAAGATCGTATCCGTAACAAGAAACTGCTGTCAGTCGCGAATGTCATGAAACAGTATGAGGATTATCTAAATGAGAACGGCCTTTTTGATTTTAACGACATGATCGAAGAGGCGGTCCGGATTCTTAACACCGATACCGGCTTCAAGCTAACCCTTGAAGAGAGATATCAATTCATCTTACTCGATGAGTTCCAGGATACAAACCCGTCACAGTTTGCAATTGTGAAGGCAATTACTGACTACGAAAAGCCAAACATCATGGCAGTAGGTGATGACGACCAGGCAATTTTCGAATTCCAGGGTGCACTCTCTTCGAATTTATCCGACTATCAGAAGTATTATAGTGCGGAGGTAATTCCACTAATCGAGAACTATCGTAGCACACAGGAAGTGCTCGATTTTGCCCGTAAGATTATTAATCAGGCGCCGGATCGGTTTGCGGATAAGGAATTAATTGCGCATAAGGAGCCGCTCACTAAGTCCGGCTTACATCGGATTGAATTCCTTTCTTCTGATCAGGAATACGGCTTTGTTGCTGATAAGATTTCGGAGCTCGTGAAATCTGGCGTCAAACAAAATGAGATTGCGGTGATTTCTTATAAGACTAAATATTTCGAGCCACTACTGCCTTATCTCAAAGAGCACGAAGAAATCAAGATTGCTTACGAAAAACGTGATGATTTATTCCTGGATGACAAGATTCACCAGATTATCTCGATTATAAGATACATCGATGAGATGGCGAGACAAAAAGTGCCATCTGTACAAATTATGGAGATTTTGTCATATCCATTCTTTAAGGTACCGATGGTCGAGGTAATTCGTTTAATTGGGCAAGCAAGAGTCGCCCACGAGTCAGCCTTTGATTATCTCGCGAAATCCGAAGACGAAGCTGTAGCCGGCGCGATGGCATTTCTGGCTGATTTGGTCGCTAAAACGTTTACCGAACCACTTGATATCATCATTGATGCAATTGTAAAGAAGATGGATATCGATAGTCTAGACGCTTACGAACGATTTATATTCTACGACAACCTGGCTTCGCTCAAGGGTAAAATCGCTAAGCACTTCGGTGAAAAACAACTAAAGGCCAGTGATTTGGTTGAACTTGTGGATGACTACACAAGTGCAAATATGCCGCTAACGGTCACGAGTCCATACCGAGACGCCGATGAGGCCGTCCAGATTCTGACTGCGCATAAAGCCAAAGGGCTCGAGTTCGAATACGTCTTCATCTTGACCGCCGATCATTCGGCCTGGGGCTCCGGTAAAGGCAATAACAATCTTTTGCTCTTGCCAAATAACCTGACGCAAATTCGTCATACCGGTATGACCGATGGCGAGAGAATCCGTATTCTCTATGTAGCATTGACTAGAGCAAAACATACGATTTATATTACCAATGCGCTCCATGATTACAATAACAAGGAACAAGATCGTCTTGAATACTTTGCCGAGAACATCGTGAAAGTCGATGGCGAAGAGAAACTAGCATCACCATATCTGCCGTCTGGATTTGGCGAGACGAGATACGCGATTCCATCCGTCGAAGTGCGTGAAAAGAGTGTTAAGAACTGGGTTTCATCGTATGTCGATAAGACACCAGACGTCAGACTACTCTATAAAGAACGTATTAAGAACTGGAAGATGTCAGCATCGGCACTTACTTCATTTATTGATATCGTCTATGCTGGGCCACAGAGCTTCTTTAAGAGCTATGTACTAAATACACCACGTGAGCCAGAAACTGAGTCGCTCGTGACGGGCACTTTGATGCACTCGGTATTTGAGGCAGTGACGAACAAAGGCATCTCAAATGATGAAGCAATTCAATTGTTCCTAGAGGAGCTCGATAAATATGATGTCGAGAGCCAGATTAAGCAAAAGATCCGCGAAAAAGGCCCAGAATACTTACTTGTAACATTTAACGAATTCGGTGATATTCTAAAAAATGGTGAAGCCGAAGTTAATCTCGGCCCAGATAAACTCGTGGTTGATGGAATCCCAGTCACAGGCAAGGTTGACCACATCACGATTGACGATGCAAACAAGACAATTGAGATTTATGACTTTAAGACTAGCCAATATCATAGTAATAAGTGGCGCTCGCATAATACTCTCTATAAATACATGTTGCAACTCGAATTCTATAAGTTACTTCTGAAGAATTCGCCAAGATATTCCAAATACAAGATTGAGAAGGCCCACATCTTATTCGTAATTCCAGATAATGATGGTTTAGTATATGATAAGGAATATATCTTTAACGATGATGACGAGGCTGAGTTGCATGCCCTCATGCAAGCCGTCTACAAACAGGTAATGTCGCTCGACTTTATTGATGACCCAGAGCTATTTGTCGAGCCAAATACCGAGCTTGGTATTAAAGACATCATGAGTTTCATTGAGCTTTTGCTTGCAAAAAGTGCTAAGTAGTATTAAAATACGGAAAGCACTTTAAGAAAGGTGGGTGAAATGATTGACCTGGCAATGCGAAAGGTGTGGAAAGCCTTTTCTGACCGAAAGAGAGCGTGATCGTCACCAGATGCAGTGTGGATATACTTTTCCTCTTTCAAAATGTCGCCATTGTGACGGCACTGGGGTAACCTATTACGGAGCGAAATGCCCGCATTGCAACGGAAGCGGCCTGAAAAGACCGTAACACCAACCATGGCAAGACTTAGTTCTTGCCATTTTTTATAGAGTATGGTAAAATGTAAAGAATCATGGCAAAAAAGAATAACACTAAGCGTAAACTCGTAGGCCTCGTTTCTGAGGAGTCTGGTGTTCGTGCTTACTATACCAAGAAGAATACGATGAATACTCCTGATAAGCTAAGCCTTAAAAAGTATGATCCAGTTCTTCGCAAGCACGTTGTCTTTACTGAAACCAAGAAAAACCTCGGTCGTAACGAAGTCAAGGAAAAGAAGCGCTAATTAAGTTTAAAATTCCCCTCATCCGAGGGGATTTTTGATGCATATATATTATATATATTAATACCCGAGGATATTATTGACGCGGTATTCAATATCACGAAGTACATTCATGTAATACATGAAACTTTCGTATGGTGAGGCGTAAGCCGAGAAATAAGCGTGGACGTCGCCGTCGTTCCAATATTTCGTACACATAGAATACGGGTGATCAGAAGTTGTCATATAGCGCCAGTCGGAAATCAGCTGGCCATCCTGAGTCGACAAGATCTGCTCGCGCATACCAAAGATTTGACTCATGGCGGATGATTGCATCGAGTTAGATAGCCAAGCAGACAAATCGCGTTCAGTATCAGCCCAAGTCACGGTTTCTGGCATTGAGATTTCACCGGCTGGTTCTTCTAGGTCGGCAGCTTCGGATACTGTCACAAATTTATTCTCGTATTCTTTAAGCCAGGAATCAATAAAGGTATCCATGAAATCAAAGATGCCGGTATCTTTCCATTGGTGCTCGCCGAAGGTCTCAAAATCCATGAAAAGGTTGATAAGATTACCGCGGAGGCAGTCGTCGTCAATCCAGCGTTGGTATTTTGGCACCGTGAGTGGCCATTCAGCCCAAGCGCGGTTCGAGAAACGGAAAGCGATGTCGTCAGACAAGCGATAGTTCTTGAGTAACAAACGGAGATCTTTGCAGCCAGCTGGACGGTAGACATGATTTGGACTGCGCCAGCCGAGGATTTTACCCCAACCTTCGGCTAGGATAGCCTTGTAGCCCTGTGATTCGGCCCAGTGAGCGAGCGAATCGTTGTAGGCGAACTCGGTATTACGGAAGACCTTTGGCGTGACTCCAAATAATCTCTCGATTATACCAGCGTGCATTTTGACTTGATCATTAAATTCGTCGAGATTATAGAAATAAGCTAGCGAGTGATAATAAGTTTCACCAACGATTTCGGCTTGGCCACGATTTACCATATCACGAATGATATTAATAAGATCTGGTGCCCATTTCTCGGCCTGCTCAAGCCAAGTACCAGTAATTGAGAAGGAAACCTTGAATTCTGGGTGCTCAACCATGTTTTTGTAGAGCAAATTCAGCATTGGATAGTAGCTTTTGTCGGCTACTTTACGGAAAATCCGTTCGTTTGATTGACGACCACTGTAATTATCATAGAAATAATTAGAATTATTGCCAACATCAAAAATCGAGTACTCGCGGTAGCGAATTGGCTGATGAATGTGTAGGTATAAACAAACTGCTCGCACCCTATTTCCTCTTATGTTTTATTGTATTATTGTAAACCTTGATACATTTTTTTGCAACATCATTCCACGAAATTTTGTTGTACTCGTGCTTGACGTTGGTTTGTAATGCCTCGCGAAGCTCTGGGTTTTTTGAGATCGAAACAATCTCGTCGGCGAGCTTTCGCTCATCCCAGAAATCGTAGGTCATGGCGGACCAAATTACTTCGGCAACGCCAGATTGTTTAGTCAGGATTAGTGCATCGCCGTGGTGAGCGGCTTCCAGTGCAGTTAATCCAAACGGCTCAGAGATTGAGCTCATCACGAAAATGTCAGAAACAGCATAAATGTCGCGAAGTCTGCGACCGCGAATAAATCCGGTAAAGATGACGTTCTTCGAAATACCGAGATCGGCCGCCATTTCGATCAATTCATTTCTTTCTTCGCCATCGCCAGCAAAGACAAAGATTAGCTTTGGATTCTTAGATACGGCAAGAGCGGCTGCCTCCATGAGATTGTGCAAACCTTTTTGAACGGTAAAACGTCCAACCGTCGAAACGATTGTGCAGCCATTTTCTTTTTGCTTAAGTAAGAATTTATAGGTTTGTTCCTGGAATTGATAATCCGAATTCTCGTAATTTTCGTCGAGGGAATTATAGACGACATCAATTTTGCTTAGTGGGATATTGTACTTTTGGTGAACGATGCGTTTCGTGGCTTCGGACACTGCGATGATTTTGTCGGCCATCATGAGACCTTCATATTCAATCTCATGGATAATTGGATTCCCAGAATGCATGCCGGCACGATCGAATTCGGTTGCGTGGACGTGGGCGATTAGTGGAATATCGTAATTCTTCTTGGCAATCATGCCAGCTTCATAAGTTAGCCAGTCGTGTGCATGAACGATTTCTGGTTTTTCGTGGTTTGACAGATACTTATCAACATATTCACAGTATGATTTTTGGACGTCGCGGATAGAGATTAAATCTTGCTTATCGTGAGTTGGAATGATTTTTTCAGTGAGTCTCAGCGATTCATAAGCGCCACCACCATAACGATAAATCGGATCAAGATGAGTAGCAGAAAGAATATGCATAAACTTAATGTCAGGATGTTCGGCCTCGTAGGGAACGACAAAATCAATATCGACGCCCTGGCGCGACAAAGCCCTTGCCATGTTCAAGCACGCGACACCAAGTCCTCCACTATTGTGAGGTGGTAGTTCCCAACCTAACATAAGTATTTTCATCATTTATAATTTTAGCACGTTTTATAGTATTTGTGCTAATTTTTAGTGATTTTTTGCACAAAATATGGTAAAATTAAGTATGTACTTTGTAGGGGTGTAGCTCAGTTGGTAGAGCACTGGTCTCCAAAACCAGGTGTCGCGAGTTCAAGTCTTGCCGCCCCTGCCATTTTTTATTTCTTCTTATTTTCGATACTAGCCTTCACGAATGATAAGAATAGTGGGTGAGCATGTGTTGGACGAGACTTAAATTCTGGATGGAATTGGCTAGCAATAAAATGCGGATGCTTTGGCAATTCGATGATTTCGACAAGATCGGCCGCTTCGTTAACGCCCGAGAAGACCATACCATTTAGTTCGAGTAATTCTTTATATTTATTGTTAAATTCATAGCGATGGCGATGGCGCTCCAGAATCTTGTCTTGTTTGTAATCTTCGTAGGCGAGCGTGCCTTTCTTCAAGGTACATTCGTAGTTGCCAAGACGAAGCGTACCACCTTTATTGACGATAGATTTTTGGTCGGCCATTAAGTCGATAATCGGGTTCTTGGTCAGGGAATTAAACTCAGTTGAGTTAGCGTCTTTTAGACAACAGACGTTCCTTGCAAACTCAATTACTGCGAGTTGCATGCCTAGGCAAATACCAAGGAATGGCACATTATTGGTTCTCGCATAGTTAATCGCTTTAATTTTGCCTTCAATGCCACGGCTACCAAATCCACCCGGCACAAGAATGCCGTCGGCTTTTTTTAGCCTTTCCTTCACATCCACATTGTCTTTTTCAAGCGATTCGGAATCCACCCAATCGATGTTCACTTTTTTCTTATAGACATAGCCGGCATGAGTTAAGGCTTCGTGTACCGAAAGGTAGGCATCGTGAAGTTCAATGTATTTGCCGACTAGGGCGATAGTAACTTCGTCTTTTAGGTTATCAACTGTATCAATCAAATCGGTCCAGTATTTAAGATTGGCTCTTTTAACTGGAAGACTGAATTGTTTCAAAATGATTTCATCGATATGTTGCTCGTGATAATTAATTGGAATGCGGTAGATATTATCGACGTCGACAGAATCGATAATGTTTTCCTTTGGCACCGAACAGAAAAGGGAAAGTTTTTCTTTGAGTTTCTCTTCGGTTTTGTACGGGACTCTAATCACGAGAGCGTTCGGCGTAATGCCCATGTTCCTTAAATCTTTGACGCTGTTTTGAGTTGGTTTGGTTTTTAATTCACCAGAACCGAAAATGAGAGGAACGAGAGTACAATGCACGAAGAAAGTATTCTTTTGACCGAGCTCGTATTGAATTTGGCGAAGAGCTTCGATGAATGGTTGGCTTTCGATATCACCAACGGTGCCACCAATTTCGGTAATTACGACGTCTGCACCACTGGATTTACCGGCCTCGAATACTTTATTCTTAATCTCGTTCGTGATGTGAGGTACCATCTGAACGGTTGAGCCGAGGTATTCGCCACGGCGCTCTTTTTCGATAACGCTGCTGTAAACTTTGCCGCTGGTGATGTTTGAGCTGTAATTAAGTTCTTCGTCGATGAATCTTTCGTAGTGGCCGAGGTCGAGATCGGTTTCGCAGCCATCATAGGTAACGTAAACTTCACCGTGTTGAATCGGATTCATCGTACCCGGGTCAACATTAAAGTAGGGATCGAATTTTTGCATGAAGACTTTATATCCCCGCGACTTTAAAAGAAGGGCGATCGACGATGCTGTGATGCCCTTACCTAAACCTGATACTACCCC
>CAMJXP010000004.1 GCA_946409745.1 uncultured Candidatus Saccharibacteria bacterium
ACTAACTATAAACTAAAGGAAAACCTATGCCAAAGTTAAAAACGCATAAAGGCACTGCAAAGCGTATCAAGATTACCGGTTCTGGTAAGATTACGCGTGAGCGTGCATTCGGGAATCACATTCTCGCTAAGAAATCCAAAGCCAGAAAGCGCAACATGAAAACCTCTGCTGCAATTAACGGCAAAATCAAGAAAAACGTTAAGACTGCATTAGGAGTTTAATCATGAGAGTAAAACGTGGTGTGGCCGCAATGGCCAAGCATAAGAAAATTTTGAAAGCTGCTAAGGGCATGCAACATGCTCGCACTCGCAGCTACCGCTTAGGCAAACAAGGTGTAATCAAGGCTCTTCGCTATAGCTATCGCGATCGTCGTAATCGCAAGCGCGATTTAAGAGCAATCTGGATTACTCGTATCAATAATGCTTCAAGAGAACTTGGTATTTCCTACTCGCAACTAATTGCTGGTATGAAAGCTAAGAACATTAACCTTGATCGCAAAGTGCTCGCTGATCTTGCTGTTAACAATCCTGATGCATTCAAAGCAATCGTTAATACTGTAAAGGAGAAATAAGATGGCAATTTGTGAAGTCACCGGTAAAGGTAAGATGTACGGCCATAATGTTTCGTTCTCCCAGAGACACACTCGTAAGGTTTTCAAACCAAATGTCTCGAAGCGTACGCTCGTTATTAACGGCCAAAAGATTAAATGTAATGTTTCAACCTCTGCTCTTCGTACTTTGAAGAAAAAAGGTTTAGTCGAAGCCCCAAAAGCTAAAGCTAAAGAATAATCATTATAGATACAAAAAGCCACCCTTAAGGGGTGGTTTTTTGATAATGAGCCTTCATTAAGCCGGGTTCTGTAACTATATATATTATATATAGCCGATGACCATCTATCTTGGCGTTACATTGCTATAACACTCTAGCGGTGAACGTGCATCCCCGAGCAGGGGTTTATTAGCACTCCTTGCAACAGGTAGGGTTTGCCTCCGTGACATATCGCTACGACACGTTGTGAGCTCTTACCTCACTCTTTTCACCCTTACCCTTGCGGGCGGTATAAGTTTCTGTGGTACTTTCCCTATTCTTGCGAACGGTCGCTGTTAGCGACTACCTTGCTCTATGTTGCCCGGACTTTCCTCTTAATAAAAAGCGACCATCTTTCAGGCTCCCATGTATTATACCACATTTAATGAAAAAATACTAGCGTTTAACTAAATCATCGATGGCGTGGTTAGCTTCGCCATCAGCAATGGTGTTTTCGGAGCGCGGAATATGCGTAAAGGAAACACTATCAAAATTCTCGAGTAATTTCTGGATGTCGTTGTAGATTGGAATAATGTCTGGGTTCTTAATTGTAAAAATACCGTTCAATTGATTTACGACCATTAAACTATCCGAAAAGAAGCGAACACTTTTATAACCTTTTTCGATAGCTTTTTCGATACCATCTTTCATAGCAAAGTATTCGGCGACGCGAGAAGTGGCGAAGCCAATGAATGCCCCGCCCTGTTCAATCGTATGACCATCGGTGCCGACCACCCTGTAACCAGTGCCGGATGGGCCCGGATTACCACGTGAGGCACCATCAACAAAGATAGCGATGGAGCTTGTCGTATCGCGAGCAGAGATGCGATCCGACGTAATACGGCCTTCGATAATCTCGAAAACAGAAGTGCTCGCTTCGTTGAGTCTTACGCCAGCGGATGAAAAATCTTTAATATATTTATAGGCAACGTAGCGATCACGCGGAACTGGTTTAGCGTCGCCCGATATATTAACATCATATATTATATATAAGTTGCTCAGGCGGCTGGAATCCTCAAGCGCAAGGAACGTAATGACGTCTTTGATTTTGACAGACGAGGCATGAAGGCCGGTGTATTCTTCGAGTGAACGGACGATGGCTTCTTCAGGTTGCTCGCCAAATTTAATCTTACCAGTGGGAAGTTCCCAAAAAACCGGGGCGTCACTTCTGCCCAGGTTTCGTTTCAAGATGAGGATGCCATCCTCACTTCTGATAATACCAACAACGCGAATTCTTTGTTTCATGTCCCACCGTTTGTCTTTAAAACCCTGCCGGCCTGTTTTCCCCGTAATATATACAAGGTGGGTAAAATCTTATGCGATACACCCACGGGTGTAAGCCACGAAATCCCTATAACATGATTATTCAGGAAAATCATGCTGCCGGTAGGGCTAATCTAATTATAGCATATTACATCCCAATCACAAAATAGAAGAACTGAAGGACAGCATTCATGCCGTCAACCATCAGTTGAGAGAAGAATTGACCAAAGAGAAAGATTAGGAGATAGACAATCATGATACCGGTAGTTCCCTCTAAACTCATCATGACGCGACGGATACCATCTGGCGCGATGGCATAAAGCACGCGCGAACCATCCAGCGGTGGAATTGGAATAAGATTAAAAATCATAAAGCCGAGATTGGTGAAAATGAATTGAGTAAAGATTATCGCGACGACTTCGCCACCAGTGCCATAAACCCAACCGGTAAAATGGCCGATTAGGAAGAAGATGAAAGCAAGTAAGAAATTCGTGAACGGACCAGCTAGAGCCACCAGTGCCATTCCCCACTCGCGCCATTTGAGATTAAAAGAGTTGACTGGTACGGGTTTCGCACCGCCAAAAACTGGTGCTTTTAATAAATATAGTACGACCGGTACGATGATGGACATGTACGGATCAATATTTTTAATTGGGTTCAGAGTAAGACGACCGGCGTCTTTTGCAGTATTGTCACCTAACCAATAAGCAACTAACCCGTGTGCTAATTCATGAAGAGAAATCGAAATCACGACTACGGCTATAACAATAACTAAGCCGAGAAAGTCGAATTCCATTAGCTTAAGACCACCACTTCTTTAGTGGTTGGAAGCGCATCGAGAGATTTGATTTTTAGTTTCTTTTCGGAACGAGCGGAGAGTTTTAGTTCGGAAACCATCGCATCGACGTTGCCCATCGAGACGACAAGCTTTGGTTCGATTTCGCGAATGGCGCGGATGGATGAAGTACAGAGGACGTCAGCGACGATATCATCAAGACATTCTTCGATGCCGCCAGTGATACCGACATGGACACCACCGATTTCGACATCGTAAATCGTTTTGCCACTTGGAGTCGCAATGCCACGAATCGTGGCGTCACCAATTTCGAATTCGCCTGGACCAGCGATTTTACCAACTGATAGGTTAGCGTCGATGACGGATTCGGCGATATTGATTTTAATAGTAGTCTTTTTGGTCGTGAGGATGATGTCGTCCTGGGATTTGCTTTCGATATCGAACATATAGCTCCTTTTATTTTATGATTTTTTCTGGATCGTAAATTTCTGAGATTTCCATTTCGAAGACATCGTCTAAGAAACGATCGCGAACGCTGCGACGATAGGTGAAGTCTTCGAGCGACATAATAACATAGTTAATTGGTTTGCCCTGCTTCTTTTCAACGACTTCGGCCCAGCGGGTGAGCTTTTTGGTTTTGTCATTGCCAATAATAAGCAGGTCGACACCGTCCTGGCCCGGCAGGCGATTCGTGACAATAAGGCCTTTCAAATAGTTCTTTACTGGACGACAGTACTCTTCCCACGTGGTAGCGTGTATATCTTTTTCGCGCGTTGTATCAATTTTTTTCGCGAAAATGTCGATGAGCGGGCGATAGAATGGGTGCTTGCTGTTAGCAGAATAATAAACTTTATTATCAAAAGTTTCATTTTTGATAATGCCGATACTTTCGAGGTTTAGGAGCTCGCGACGGACGGAATTAATCTGTTCTTCGATGACACGAGTCATCTCGCGAACGTAAAATGATTTCTCTGGATTCTCGAAAAAGAGCTTTAAAAGTTTGGCACGAGTCTTCGAACCAAATAATTTTTCTATTGGCGTGTTATTTTCTTTACTCATCCTACAATATATTTTAGCACAAAAGGATAAATGTGTTCAAGTTCTAGCCACTTGATGTCGGCATTTCGTTTAAACCATGTGAGTTGGCGTTTGGCTAAATGGTAGTCTTCATAAAAACATAGTTCTTTGGCCTTTTCGAGTGTGAGTTCGCCGCTCAGATACTTCCAGGCGTATTCATAGATATCACTCTTCATCGCACCACAGTTAAACCCATATTTTTCGACTAATTCCCTGGTTTCATGGTAGAGATCTTCGGAAAACATTTGGTCGATGCGTAGTTTTAGTCTTTCGCGCAGTACCTCTGTTGGCCATTTAATGCCAATAATGAGAAAATTGCCTTTCACCTCTGTTCTGTCTGAACAACTTTTTTGTTCAAAGTCACCGATTTTCTGGCCGGTTGGGCCTTTGAAATGATAGTCGTAAATGAGGGCGTCAATGTATAATCCAGTGCCACCAACAACCATTGGAACGTGATTTCGGGCACGAATTTCTTTGATTTTAGCCTCAGCATAGGCCTTCCAATCGGCGACCGTGAAGCGTTCGTCGGGATTTACGAGATCAAGACCAAAATGTGGGACACCATCCATCTCTTCCCTAGTTGGTTTGGCGGTGCCGATGTCCATACCTTTGTAGATCGCGCGAGAATCGGCGGAGATAATTTCGCCGCCGATGGCTTTCGCGATTTTGATACTAACACCAGTTTTGCCCGAGCCTGTAGAACCAAGAATGACTATTACAGGTGGCTCGCCAGAATCAATGCTTTTTCGGAACGCTTCCTCACGCCCGTCGTTACGGGGTTCGGTCGCTTCGTATTCACCACGTCGGTGAATATGCTCCTCAAAAGCATTGTCTTCTGGCATGTGAACCTATCCTTATTTTAAATCTTTTAGGAAGCTGGCGAGTTTATTTAGTTTCACTTTTTCTTCTTTGTCGCGGAGACGGACGGAGACGACTTTTTGTTCAACGTCTTTTGGACCGACGACGAGCACGGCCGGAATCTTGAAATCGGTGGCACGCTTAATCTTCTTCCCTAATGAGTCGGAAGAATCATCAACCGTATAGCGAAGTTCGTTATATTTAAGAGGCTGATCAAGAACAATGCCGTCTAGAATGGCTTTGATTTCGTCAACATACTTTGAGACGGTATTATTGACGGTGACGATACGGACTTGTTCTGGTGCGCACCAGAATGGGAACCAGCCACCAGTATGCTCAATAAAGACCGAGAGGAAGCGTTCAATCGAACCAAGCGTAGCGTGGTGAATCATGACTGGACGTTCTTTTTCGCCTTTAGCATTGGTGAATTCGAGGCCAAAACGCTCTGGTTGGACGAAATCGAGTTGAATCGTAGCAAGTTGATGCTCACGACCAATGGCATCTTCAGCCATGAAGTCGATCTTTGGACCATAGAAGGCAGCTTCGCCCTCTTGTTCGAAGTAATCAAGGCCATTATCGATAGCGGCTTGTTTGATTTGGTTTTGTGCCATTTCCCAAAGGGCTTTGTCGCCAAGGTATTTATCTTCATCTGAGCGGTAGCTGAGGCGAGCACGAAGCTTCTGCATGCCCATGGTACTATAGAGTTCCTTCACGATAGCAACGAGGCGCTTCACTTCATCTTTAATCTGGTCGTTACGGCAGAAGACGTGTGAATCGTCCTGGGTAAGTGAGCGAACACGAGAGAGACCACCAAGCTCACCGGTCTTTTCGTCGCGGTAGTCAGTAGTTGCTTCCATGTAGCGGACTGGCATCTCTTTATAGGTGCGTGGACGTGAAGCAAAAATCTGCGCGTGGTGAGGGCAGTTCATTGGTTTCATAGCGAAATCTTCACCGTTCACTTGGGAGTGAACCATGAAGAGCTCATCGCCGAATTTAGCATAGTGACCAGAAGTCTTATAGAGGTCGGTCTTGGTAATATGTGGAGTCCAAACTTTCTTGAAACCTTCGCGACCACGGAGACTGAGCGAATAGTTGGCCATGAGTTCACGAAGTTCAGTACCACGTGGGGTAAAGAGTGGAAGACCGGCACCAACGAGGTCGGAGAAGCAGAAGAGGTCGAGTTCTTTACCGAGTTTGCGGTGATCACGCGCTTTAGCTTCTTCTTGGCGCTTCAAATATTCATCAAGTTCTTCTTCGGTTTCAAAAGCAACACCGTAGATACGGGTAAGCATTTCCCTTTTCTCATCACCACGCCAGTAAGCACCAGCGACGCGGATGAGCTTAAAGGCACCAACTTCACCAGTGTCTTTGATATGTGGGCCTTTGCAAAGATCAGTAAAGAGATCGCCCATGTCATAGAAGGAGATTTCAGAGCCTTCTGGGAGGTCTTCAATCAATTCGATTTTGTATTTTTGCTTGTGGTCACGAGCCCAGTTAAGTGCCTCCATCTTAGGCACAACGCGCTTTTCCATTGGGAGTTTACGAGAAACGATGCCACGCATCTTTTTCTCGATTTTCTCGAGGTCAGCATCAGAAATTTTGGTCTTACCAAAGTCGATATCATAGTAGAAACCGGTATCAATAGCGGGGCCAATGCCAAATGTGGCTGTCGGATAAAGCTCCTGAACTGCGGCCGCAAGAATGTGGCTCAGCGTGTGACGCATTTTTTCTAGATTGTCGGAATCTTTCATTCTTTATCCTTTCCCTTTATTTATATCTTTTAATTATAACACAAGAAAAGGATTAGAGAGAAAAACTACTTATAGTTTGGGAAGTTTAATTCCCTAAGAACAGTCTCGGCAGTTTCTTCGTCGTCGGCGTAGATTTCAACGACGGCTTGCTTGTAGACAGCAAGATAGATGTATGGTGAAGTGTTTCTAGCGATGGATAAGAAGTATTCGTCGGTGTTTTTCTTCACCTCTTGGTATTCGGTGAGCGGAGCAAGGACTTCTTTTAAGACTTCGATGTCTTCGTAATTTTCTTTCAAGGCCATGTAGATGAAGTCAAAGGTTGGAGCGTCACCTTCTTCGGTGCGATTAGTAGTAGAGCAGGACCATTGTCCGCTGACATATTCGCTGAGTTCTTCTCCGCCAATGAACGGGGCAGCATCTTTGTCGCCGTAGAGATAGTCAAAATCGTAGCCTTCGTGAGACTCGCAGAAGAGTTTGGCGCCATCCGCATAAGGGATTTTAGAGCCTTCGGATGAGCCTCCTCCTCCGGTTGTCGCCGTTTCGAGCTTAATCACGCCAGAAGCGAAGAGGATGGCAGCGGCAATTGCCAAACCGGCTAGAACACAAATAATCGCTAGTGGGCCTTTTGATCTAGTTTTTGGCTTAGTTTTGCTTGTATGAGACATGATGAGGGCCTCAGCGCGGGCTTCAGCGCTGATTTCTGGTTCGGCTGGCTTAGTTTCGGTAGGAGTTTCGACTGCCGGGGTTTCCTCCGGTTTTTCGGCTGGTTTTTCACGTTTTGGGATGACTAACGGAGCGGGAGTTTCCTCTTTTGGTAGTGGCTCTAATTTTGGAAGAATTCTCTCCATAGTCCTCCTTATTTATTTGATACACAAAGATAATGTTCGCTGCTGGCAGAGACATAGGTAAGTGCATAGGCAGTGTCGCTTTCGAATGATTCAAGCTTGCCAGTTTCGGCGTTGCATTTAGATTTGTAGTGAACAGTAACGGCTTTTTTAAGAGCAAGTGCCTCGTCGGCTTTAGCAGAAGCCTGGAAGGTATAACGTTCACCGGCTTGGTTCTTGATATCAAATAGATAGTCATGGTAGAAAATGTCGAGGTCGGTAGTGCCGGTTTCAGAAATCTCGAGTTGCGATTCGCCAGAGATATTTGGGAGTTTTTGGTTAGTAGAAATGAATGTTTCAAACTTGCTTTTATAAATGTTAAGTTCATTAGTCATAAGGGCGTCGGTTTCAGCGTCAGTGGCGGTTTTCTCGATTTTATCGATAGTAGCAAGGCTACGAGATGGATACTGGAGATCCTTTAAGATGCTCTCGCCATTGTCGATTTGGTTAATTCTCATGTAGGTGTAGGAGTTTTTGTAGACCACAACATAAGTGTAGGTTGGGCCAGTAACAGAGATGGTTTTGAATAAATCGGTGCCATCTTCAAGAATCGTCACGTTGCCGTTCCCTTTGTTGTAGGCATCTCGATAACTACCGATGACGTCGTTTCTTTTAGTATCGTTAAACTCGCTGTAGTTGCCATTAAAGAAGATAGTGATGATTTCTTCGGTACTACCTTCGCTTGGTTCCTCACCAATGGTTTCCTCGGAAGTAACACAATGATGGATGCTAGCCGTATCGTCATCAAAGACGGCTCTGTAAGGGATATAGAGGCCATCTTCTTCAGTCATTTCTTCATAATGCATATTGCGATTGGCGCAAACATCTTGAAAAATCGCTGCCGTTGGGCCAGTGGCTTCCTTTGATGGTTCTGGTGCTGGAGCCCCAAAACTGATAATCCCGAGGGCATAGAGGACACCGAAGACAGAAGCAGCCACTAAAATGATGATGCCAATTAAGAGCGGGAGTTGGCCTTTGCGTTTTTTCGGGGCGATTGGCTCGGTTGGAGATTCAAGTGGAACGTCTGAAGTAACCGTAGTACTAGAGTTAGTACCGGTTTCAGTTTCGACCAGAGCTTCTTCGATGGCTTCCGAAGTTGAAGGTGAAGTATCTTCAATTGGATCTGGCTCTGGTGCTGGAGTTGGCTCTGGTGCTGGAGCAGGTGCTACTGGGGCAGGAGTAGGAGCCGGTTGTGGCGCAGGCGCCACTGGTGCAGGTGTAGAAGTAGCAGGAGTAGGAGCAACGGGAGCGGCTGGGCGAGCAATTGCAGTGCCCTGGTGGTTAGCAGTGGTGCTTTGACCGGATGGAGCAGACATTTTAACTGGAGCCGGCTGGATGGACGGAGCCGGGCGCGGAGCAGCCGGAGCCGGGGCTGGCACAGGGTTTGGAGTTGGAGCCGGTGCAGGGGTTGGCACAGGGTTTGGTGCTGGTGCTGGGTTTTTAGTTGGTTCCATTTTACTCCTTTATTACTGCTTTAATTTTACCATAAGCGGTTTAATTTTACACTATTAATATCATCACCATGAGAGGCATTGTTACAACGGAAAAGAGCGTTGAGATAGTAACGAGCTCGGATGATTCTTCGGCATTACCACCATATTTTACAGCAAAGAGACCAAGCGAAGTGGCGGTTGGCAGAGTCTGGATTAATGTACAAACTTGGATGACTTCGACTGGAAATTGCATTAATGTGAGCAAACCCCACGTAACGAGCGGACCAACTGTAAGTTGGATGAGTGCCGTGAGCATGAGCTTCCATTTTTTGAACACTTTTTTTATCTTCGCCTGCGACAACATCACGCCAATACAAATAATCGAGAGTGGCGTGGTGGCGCCGCCCACGTAACCGATGGCATCCGAGATAAAACCAGGGATTTTAATACCGACGAGGAAGAAGATCATGCCAAGTACGACGGCGATAATATTTGGATTAAAAATAATTTTATGGAACAGGCGGATGGTAACTTTTTGTTCAAACAGCCAAACGCCATACGAAAAGAGCGCGATGTTGAAGGCAATAATGAAACCGCAGTAAGCCAAAATACCAGTACTACCAAATGTGTTGGCAACGATTGGGTAACCAAGAAAAGTTGCGTTATTAAAAATGAGAGCAAATTGTGATTCGAGTGAAAGACCTTTTTTCATCCACTTTTTATTGAAGATGAGACGAGCGAGCAGGATGAGTACTAGCATGATGATAACGCCGGCCATAAAGCCAGAATAAAAGAGGTTGGCGGCGGATTCGTCGTAGGTTTCTGGGAAGGCCATGAAAAGTGAGGCTGGCATAAAGACAGTGAGTAGGAGGTTGGTAAGTTCCCTGTTCGCTTTTTCAGAGATGAGTTTACATTTGCCAAGAATGAAGCCAAGAATCAAAATCAACGCAATCGCACCGAGTCGTGCATAAAATACGCTGAGTTCAATCTGCATATGCTTATTTTATCATATTTTTCGCTGCTTTAACAGGTTTAACAGATTGACATTTTGGCAAAAGTGTGGTATAATTTAAGGATTGGTGGGAGCTCTTTAATTCTTAAGGAGGTGGTCTTAGTGACTCCATATGAACTGGACGAGCTAGTGATGTATACCTATCTACGTGGTAGACTAGACGGACCAGGATTTGAACAGAGCCAGAAGGCACTACAATTTGCTCGGAAGGCGCATAAGAATCAGGAACGCAAGGACGGAAAACCGTACATCATTCATCCCCTGTCGATGGCATGCGATGCGATTGCCTGCAGAGGGGCGACCGACGAGATAATTGCGACAATTCTGCTACACGATGTGTGCGAGGATTGTGGTATTCCCTTGTCGGCTTTGCCGGTCAATAATGTCGTAAAGCGCGGCGTCGAATTAATGACGGTACCGGAAGTTCCGAAAGACGATAAGCCCGCAATCAAACGTTTATACTTCGGCAAGCTCTTAGAAAGCAAGGAAGCGATCGTTTGCAAAGCGTTCGACCGTAATGCTAATCTAAACGATGCCGAGGGAGCCTTGACGGAAGACGCGATTGTGAAGAATATTGTTGAGACACACGAGCTTCTAATGCCGGTTCTAAAAGAGGCGAAATATGCTTATCCGGAGCTCTCGGACATGCTACACACGATTCGAACTGCGCTCAAAAGAACACTGACTTTGCTGGCAAGATATCACAATGTCAATCTGGAGTAACCCACCACCATTCCCCCCACAAGATGGGGGATTTTTTATGTAAAGTTTGGTATAATTCTTAAAAAGGAGAGGTAAAAAATGAGAAGAACAGTGCGTAGTGGAGTTAGCCCGACTAATGTGTTCTTTATCGTGATTGTTTCTTTGATTGTAGTTTTGGTCGCGGGTGTAGCAATTCTAATTGGTACCGGTGTGATTAAATTGGGTGGTGGCGAAGAGCCAGGCACCAGTGAGGACGATGGCAAAGAACTCGCCGATAACCCTTATATTAGAGTTTCCGCGAACGGCAATTTGATTGAAATCGAGAATCTAGAATTTTATTTGCCGTACGCATTTAAGAAAGGTGACCGTGGCAATGGCGTATATCATTATGTTCTGGATGAGATCGATGCTCAGGCCGAAGTAACGGTTTACGTCGAGAAGTCTAGCTCAACACCAGATAAATATTTGAAGAAAAAAGCCAGCGACCTATCGATTACGAACCAAAGCTACACTGTGAACGGATTCAGTTGGCTAGAAGCGAGTAGCGAAGATGGGCTCGCTTACGTGGGGAAATTTGGCACTGAAATGTATGCTGTGATTTGCAAAGTGAAGATGGACTCCAGTGATACAGTTGAAGCCATGAAAATGATTCCGAAAACACTCTACATGAAAAAGCTCTACAAATAATTAGTTCTTCTTTTTCAGGATGCCACGAAGACCTAGGATTTGCTCGGTTTCACGTAGAGTATCTTCGAAACCATCAATAATCTTAAGGTTATGGCCGAAAAAGCGTCTCAGTTCTGGCAAAAGATCCGAGAATTGACTGCAAGCGAGGACAATGGTGGCAGGACTAAAGGTTTTCACGCGTTTTAAATCACGGCGAAATTTAGCGTTGCCTAATTCCCCATCGTCGATTAAAATCGGCCAATCATCCAGGATAAATGATTTAAGATGGTTTCTCGCGGAGTAATAGCGAAAGGATTTCGATCTGCTAAGGGCGGCAGTAGTTAAAACAACTGGGCGTTTTGCTGGATCTGGCTGCGGAAGTGTTAAGCCAACGAATTTTTGCTTCTTATACTTCCTGCGAAAATACTTTAAGCTGGTAACTGAAAGCAAATAATTCGCGAACACAATGAGATCAACCTGGCCGAGATACGGTCGAAGCGTGTTTTCGGTGATTTTGCGGGCGAGGCGAGCACTTTTTTGTAAGTCCTCGGCATTTCGCCAGTCGATCACGCGAATGACTTCGATGGTTCCGATCTCTTCGCTCAAGTAATCTGCAAATAATTCCCCACCATACCCACTATCAAACACCACAACTTTTAACATAAAATCCTTTCTCCTCCGTACGCCCGATTTTATCACTGATCTAAACCGGAATTTTTTCAAATTTCAAAGTTTTACTACAAATGTAGTAAAACTTTAAAAAAAGATGAGGGGCAGCGGCTTTGCCAGAGGCAAAGCCTTGCTTCGCGCGAACCCCCTTACGAGGCGAGCCATATCTTAGCAGATATAAAAATAAAGACCCTCTGGGTCTTTCTTTTTATATCTGGTGGGTGATGAGGGGCTCGAACCCCCGACCTTCTCGGTGTAAACGAGACGCTCTAGCCAACTGAGCTAATCACCCACTCAGAGTATTATATCATATCTATTAGAGCTCGACAAGTTCGTATTCTCTAGAACCAAGACCGAGTTCTTCGGCGTATGGCAATATTTCACGGCCAAGGCGAGAATCGATGCGTTCCCTTAAGTCGGCAGCACCCGGTTCTTTGGAAGCCCAGACCATATCGATGAAGGCTTGGTCGTTGGCAACTGGGTCTAGAGAGGCGACAATGCCAAGGTCGCTCATAACTGGATCATCTTGCTCGGAGTCGCAGTCACAATTTAATGAAATTGCATTCATAACAGTAATGTAGACGATTGGTTTTCCCTGTTCTTTTAAATAATCGGCTACAGCAGTAGCAGCTTCAGCCATGGAATGAATGAAATCAATTTGTTCGTGTTTAGAAATCCAACAAAGACGTGGACTGGTGGTTTTGCCGCAGGAATGAATGTAAGCCTTCCCTTTTCTAGAGGCAAAACCGATAGATTGATTCTTGAGGTTAGCACCGAAACCTCCCATCATGTGACCTTTACCATGGGCGAGGTTTACAAATGAATCGTAATTATCGAAATGATTACCAATTAAATCGTACTCAAGATGTTTGCCACGTTTAACCGGGATTTTCTTTTCACCGTCGGCGTCCATGATATCGACCTCGGCAAAACTAGTGAAGCCGTGGTTCTTAGCCACCTCGATATGGTCCTTAGCGGTGTTGCGCTTGCCAGGATAGGCGGTGTTACACTCAACGATGGTACCATTTAAACTCTTAACGAACGGAGCGATGAGATCAGCTTTTAGATAGCCTTTAGCGCCGTCTTCGCCGGTAGAAACCTTGACCCCTACTTTACCGGGAAGTTTGACACCGAGAGCTTCATAAATCTTGATGAGATTTTCGGGGGTGATTTTTTTGATGTAGTAGACTTTGGGCATGTTTCTCCTTATTTTTTAACTTTTTTAGTAACATCGAACTTTTCCATATATTTACCGAGCATCAGACGAGTTTGGGCATAGAAAGCCGCGAGCGACTGATAAATGATGGAGGTGACTGGCATCAGGATCCACTGTAAAAGCATCGAGATACTCTTGCTTTTTCGATACTTTTCGGGACGTTTTGGAAGCATTTTAAGAGAAATGAGAACAGTAACGATAAGGCCAATTGAAGCAAAGGTTTCAACGATGCTGACGATGTTTGGAAGATTGTAGGCAACCATATCGTGAGAAGAAATATTCATAATCATCGGTATCCAACCGCCAAAGGCGACGATTGGTGCAAGAATAGCAAGGGTGACATGACTATCCAGTAGGCGCCAGAATTTCGGGAAGAGTTGCCAAAACGGCATGATGCGATGTTCTCTTTTCGTAAAGAGTTTAGTGCCAACATAGGCGACGTCCGAAGCGCCATAATACCAACGACGAACCTGGACGAATTGGGCTTTGACGGTTTTTAGGAAGGTTTCATCGACGACGGCATCTTGGTAAATCGGAATACGAATCGGTAATACTGTGTAGTCACCACTAAAGAAGAAAAGACTGCGCCAATATTGGTGGCCGTCTTCAACAATAGTGCGTTTGCTCCAAAAATGCATGGCTTCGAGCGCTTGAAGTGGCTGCGAATGCGAAGCAAAGTTACGTAAAACGTGTGGGCGCATGGTCGTAATCACATTAAAGAAGGAGTTCGACACGGCGACGACACGAGTTGGCGCCGGAGCATCCCAAATGTTGTTCATAAAGAGTGAGACTGGCTGGTAGCTTAAGCGTTGGCGATTCGGATGAACAATAAATTCGTAGGCGACGGCATCGAGATACTTCTCGCCCATTTGGTTGTCACTATCAAGTGAGGTTACAATGACATTCTCGACTGGGAGATGTTTGTTCTTGACGTATTCAGCGAGGCGTTCACCGGCATAAGTTAAGTTTGGGCCTTTACCAACGATTTCGCCCGGTAAGCCATCCGGATGTTTCACAATGAGAAAATCTTTAAAAGTAGTCTTAAATTCGGCACGGAGTCTTTTCGCAGTTTGTTCAATTGCTTCCCCGCCACGCTCTTCATAGGCTAAAACTACAATGATGCGTTCGTTTGGAAAAGTGTTTTTGGAAATGGCCATAATGGACGGTTGAATGATTTCATATCCTTCGTCGTAGGCAGTAACAATCACGGCGTGATAGATTTTTTCGGGATTTGGATATTCTTTGGCCATGGCCGCCATGAGCTTAAGGTTTTCGATATGTTCGTCGAAATTATAACTCTTTGAATCATTATTCCTGAGGCGTTCAAAAGCCTCGTGAGGATTCGCAAGGTCCTCGACACGTTTACGCCAGTCTACCTTTTCGGCAGTTTTAATCGTATTATATCCTTGTACAGCGCGGTAGGCGACGCTGATGGCTTTGACTAAAGTAGTCGCAATGAGCGTGAACAAATAAATTGCACCAATTACTGGCGATAGCCAAGACAGAAGAAACAAAAGAATGATGGCGCCATAAGAACAAAGGCCCGGTAAAATTTCGAAAAAGCGATAAGAGCGAGTGCGCTTACCTTGCGGAATCTCAAGGTTCTTTCGCATTAACCTTCTCCCGTTAAGCGAGCGAGTACGATAAAGGCACCAATAATAAGTAAGCTAGTAGTTAGTAAAAAGAATTTAGTCATGCCAGCACCGCGTTTGTGATAGATGCGGAAAGCGATGATGTTATGAAAAATGCCAAGGATGAAAGCAATGATCAGGAAGGTGAGCATATCGGTCCAGGAACCACTGCGATAGCCACCAATGTCACCATAGCCAACTTTAACGATGGCGCTTTCAGCGTGGAGATGCAGAATGGTGTAAATAAATAAAACAATTGAACCAAGCAGATTAATGATCATCAAAACCAACATGAAGCGTTCATGCAGATAAATCTTTTTGATGTCTTCCGCGAGGTATTTCATTTTAGTCTTCTTTAACTTCAGCTTCCTCGACGTCGGCGTATTTTTCTTTCGCTTCTTGAGCTTTAGCCTGGCCGGTGATTTTATCGATAATGATATTTACGTGCTTAATAAATACGACATCGCCAACGATACCAACAAGGCCGGCTAGGACCATCATCCAACCAAAGAGTTGCATAATTGCACCGGAATAGAAGGTGACGAAAATACCCATCACGAGCATAGCAAGAGCAATGACAAGCAAAACTTGCCAAGCTTTGATTTTGGCATTGTGGAGTTTAACGGCCGCATCAATACGAACAAGTGATTCGTAGATAATGATGATACCAATCACAATACGGAAAATATCGGCAACTTTTTCACCGATACAAAGTGCGGCAATACCAACGATGACCGTGACAACACCATATAAAAGATTATTATTGAAGAAATCATTTTGGCCTTTTTCGACCATATAGTAGCTGATAATTTGGACGCCACCTCTAATAATACAGAACGCACCAACGAGATAAGCAAGAAGTTTCTTCATCTCATCTGGCCAGAAAACGAAGAGAATACCAATAATAAGAATAACGGCCGATTCAATAATTGCTGACCAGGCCCTTCTTTTGATATTACTGCCAGCCTGTTCGACCGGACGCTTAATAATATCCACCTTAGACATGTTTCTCTCCTTAATTGTATTTATTATAGCACATTTGTGATATAATATGAAAAGTGCCGATGTAGCTCAGTTGGTAGAGCAGCTCATTCGTAACGAGCAGGTCACAGGTTCGATCCCTGCCATCGGCTCCATTCCCTAGCGGAAATGTCGCCGGAGCTTCGCAAACGGCTCCATTTTTTTGCGAACAAAAAAACAGCCCCGAGGGGCTATCTTTTTATTTATGCAGAAAACGGCGAATCGTCGCGGTGGTAAGAAAGATTGAAGTTAGTAGAATAACAGATGCAATTAGCATACTGTAATTCGCACTACTGATTTTTTCAGTACCAACGACATCTTCTGCAAATGTACAAGCAACAGGGATCAATGCGCTAACAGCCAGACTAGCAATCAGGCTTAGGACAAAGAAAATGTTCTTATACTTTGATTTCACAAAATACCTCCTTTTGCTAAAAATAATTATAGCACAAATGTTTTGAAAACGAACAATTATTTTTTTCTAGTTGGTGGAATTGGACGTTCCGGTGTACTATTCCGAGAATTATCGTTCAAAGTATGGAGTAGTTTATGACGAGCATGAGGGGTAAAAATCTTTTCAAGCCAAGAGACTTTTGGTGTTTGGTTTTTGGACGTGAGAATTTCTACGATATCACCCTGCTCAAGTTTTTTGTTCAGATTACTCATTTTGCCATTAATCTTTACACCAACTACGTGATCACCGATTTCGGAATGAAGTCGGTAAGCAAAATCGAGTGGAAGCGAGCCTTTTGGAAGATCGATAATATCACCTTTTGGCGTGTAAACGAAAATCTTATCAGCAAATAAGTTGAGTTTTAGTTTTTTCAAATCGACTTTTTTACCTTCGCGAAGACGGGCGGCGGTCATTTGAAGTTCGGTAATCCAAAGAAGATTGGTCGGGAGATGTTCGATCTTCCCTTTTTTGTAATTCTCGGTAAGTTTCTGCTCGTTGTAATAGAAGCTGGCGGCAAGACCACGTTCGGCGTATTCATGCATTTCGCGCGTGCGAATCTGAAATTCGACAACGTGCTTGTCTTTCGTGATGACGGTAGTATGAATGGATTGATAACCATTCTGCTTTGGCGTAGCGATATAATCCTTAATACGACCAGCCATCGGGCGATAGAGCGAATGAATGATACCGAGAGTTAGATAACAGTCGGTGACGTCGTCCACAATGATGCGAAGGGCGGTGAGATCGTAAATCTCGTTGATGTTTTGATTGTGCTTCGCGAGTTTCTTATGTAATGAATAAACGGATTTAACGCGGCCGGAGATTTCGAATTTAATCTTCTCTTTTTTCAGAGCATCGCCAATTTCCTTTTCGATTTGTTTCAAAGACCGCTCGGCGGATTTATTGTATTTTTCAATGATGTTACTGAGTTCTTCAAAGCGTTTCGGGTCGACGTATTTAAAGGCGAGATCGGCCATCTCGACGCGGAGGCGTCCCATATTGAGACGGTCGGCGAGGGGCGCAAAAACTTCGAGGGATTCTTTGGCGATTTTCTTTTGTTTTTCTGGTGGAAGAGCGGAAAGAGTGCGAAGATTATGGAGACGATCAGCGAGCTTAATAATCAGGACACGAATATCATCACCAAGCGCAATCATCAGGCGGAGGAAGTTGTCTTTGGTCTCCGGAAGATAGGTGTCGATGTCACGCATGCCGGTACGGGCCGTAGAAAGCTTCGTGACGCCATCCACAAGAAAGGCGACAGATTCACCGAATTCATTACGGATATCGTCAAGCGTTAAATCAGTGTCTTCAATCGTATCGTGAAGGATGCCAGCAATAATTGTATCTTCATCCATGCCCCACTCTTCGAGAATTTTTTTGACAGCCAAAGGATGAATAATATATGGTTCGCCAGTTTTACGAAATTGGCCTTCATGGGCCTTTTTGGCGACCTCTACCGCGCGTTCAACCCTCGCGGAATCTTTCTCTTTCATAATTCTATTATAACAGAGATTTAATCAGTTTTTTTAATTCTTCGTCGTTCTTACACTTAAAGGTAAGGGTGCGACCGGTAACTTTGGCGACCGAGCCGTATTTCTTTTCGAGAGCATCTTCTTCTTTGTGATATTGATGAGCTTTAGTTAAAACAGTTGAGGAATGTGGCTTGTTGGTAGCCATGAAACGCTCAACCTTGCGAGCAGTCCAGCCTTCGCTAATAATCTTTGGCAGAATCTTATTAATAGTTTTTTCGTCAGCGGAAACGAGCGGACGCATGACGCCTTCGGTAAGTTTTTCTTTGACCATGATTTTTTTAACATCGTCTGGAAGATTTAAGAGACGCATGGTGCCAAGCACGGTGGTTTCGCTTTTACCAACCTTGGCGGCGATGTCTTCAGTCGAGAGGTTGAATTGATTCTTGAGTTTAGCGTAAGCAGTCGCGAGTTCGATGGCGTTCAAATCTTCACGCTGAGCGTTCTCGATGATGGAAAGCTCAAGGCGATTCTGGGAATCAAGCGTACGGACGATGGCTGGAATAGTTTTAAGTCCAGCGACTTTCGAAGCGCGCCAACGACGTTCGCCAGCGACAATCTTGTATTTGCCGTCTTCCTTTGTGACAACGATTGGTTGGAGCACGCCATGTTCTTTAATGGAAGCAGCTAAAGCATTAATCGCTTCTTCATCAAAATCACGACGTGGTTGTTCTTCATCGCGAATAATATCTTCGAGTTTTAATTCTTTTAAATCACTCGATTTCTTGTCTTCGGTGGCAGTTGGATCAAATTCATCATCAACTAAATCGGTTGGAATGAGGGATTCAAATCCACGGCCAAGACCTTTCATACTCATTTGGTTCTCTCCTCTACTTCTCTAGTAAATTCTTTATAGGCTTTGGCGCCTTTGCTAAATTTATCATACGCACCGACCGGCACGCCGTGGCTTGGAGCCTCGGCTAAGCGAACGTTACGTGGAATGGTAGTCTTAAAGGTAAGATTTTTGAAGTATTTCTTGATTTCGGCCAGGACCTGGGCAGAAAGCGAAGTGCGTTTGTCGTACATCGTTGCGACGACGCCGAGCAAGCGGAGCTTTGGGTTGGCCTGCTTCATGACGAGTTTCATGGACTCGAGAAGCTGCGCAACGCCTTCTAGAGCGTAGAATTCGGTCTGAACTGGCAATAATAAATAGTCTGACGCAATCATGCCATTAACGGTGAGAAGCGACAAGGATGGTGGAAGATCAATCACGATATAGTCGTAGTTTTCGGCGACCTGACGGATCGCGTCACGGAGGCGGACAAACTTTTTGGCCATCGAGGTAATCTCGACTTCAGCATTGGCGAGTTCTGGAGTGGCCGGAGCTAAATCAAAATTCTTGTAGTTGGTCTTAATAATAGCCTCGGATAGACTAGCGGTGCCGAGGACAACTTCGGTCATCGTGGTCTTTAAAGCTTCGTTATTCTTATCGATGCCAAGACCAGAAGTAGCATTACCTTGAGGATCGAAATCAACGAGCAGAGTACGGAATTTATCTCTAGCGAGGTAATAGCAAAGGTTGACGGCCGTCGTAGTCTTCCCTACGCCGCCTTTTTGGTTAGTAACACATATTACCTTCACACTCATACTGCTTATTATTATAACACAAAAATAAGCCCTTGGTAGGGCTTATTTTGTTAACCGATTTTGGTGATTTCAATTTCGGAATACTTTTGGCGATGGCCGGTTTCGGTGTGGACGCGCTTCTTGCTGTGGTAGCGGATCACGCGAACTTTGTCACCTTTAACTTCTGCGGCTTTCACCTTGGCTGAAACTTTTACGCCTTTTACTGTAGGTGTGCCGACAGTAGTCTTGTCGCCATCAATTACGAGTAAAGCATCAGTTTCGAGCTCTTTGATTCCTTCCGGGAGGAGGTCCACCCGTAGGGTCTCTTTTTCCTCAACGAGATATTGCTTCCCGCCAACGAGGATAACTGCTTTCTTCATATTAATCCTTTAAGTTACTCTGAATATTTTATCACATTCAGGGGTTATTTACAAGAGTTATTTCTCTTTACCCTTGTCTTCACCCTTAACGGCACTTTCGACGGACTTCAAAGTCTTACGAGTTTTGTAGAGGTATAGACCACCGCCTAAGATACCGGCTGCTACAACGGAGGCAAGCACGATTTCGACTGGACCAGTGGATGGGATTTCTTGGCATCCTGGGAGATTTGGATTAGTCTTACAGGTCTCTTCCTCTTGGCAGCCTTCCATCTCTGGGTTGGTAGTACAGTCTGGCTTTTTGCACTCCGGAAGCTCTGGGTTGGTTTCACAGGTTGGAGCTGGAGTTGGATCCTCTTCACAGACTACGACTACATTAGCGCTGTCCTTTTGATTCTGGTTAGAATTGTAGCTAGCAGTAATAGTGTTTTTAAGAGTCTTTTTGCAGTAGGTCTTGTCGGTCGATACCTGAGCCTGGTAAATAACCTGGACAAGAGCGCCTGCAGCGAGGTCGCCGGTATTATAACCGCTGATATCGATGATATCATCGATTTGTTTGCCGTTTTGATTGGCGAGGTTAAAGATCTTGGTGCTACCCGGACGAAGGGTAAGACCATTATCATGAACATCTTTAAAGATAACGTTTGTGAGATTGGTGTTGCCAGTGTTTTCAAATTTAACTTTATAGGTAACAAAGTCGCCTGGCTTGGCGTTAACAGTGTCGGACCAAGTCGTGCCATCAAGAGAAACTTTTTTCTCGAGAGTAGCAGAGGTTTTTTCAGCCACGAGAGTATAGGTTACGTAGCCAGAATATTCGGCACACCCTGGAAGATTACCAATTAGTTTATTGTAGCCAAGATAAGTACCGCCAGTCGTAAATAAATCCCTAGGGAGCACAGAACCGTTGGTTGTACCACCGTTGTGAATGATGGCAGTACCGGTTTTGTAGCGCATCACGACGCCGTCAGTCTTAGTGGTGAGATAAGCTTCATCCCAAACCTTGCCATTTTTCTTAGTCGTAGCAGTAGTATTTTCGACGTAATCCCAGGTAATAATACCGCTAATCATTCCCCGTTCACTGGTGTGAAGTACGGTCGGATAAGCCGAAGATACTTTTGCAGCGGTTGCTAAACCGAGACCGGTGGAATTAGTATCGGTAGCGGCATTATTGTGGTAATAAATATATACTTCGTATTCTTTACCTGGAGTGACTTCGACCTGGTCGGAATATTTGGCATTGCTGCCAAGTTCACGAACACGGACGAAATTACGTTCATCACCAACAGCAGCGTTGTTGGTGATAGAGTTAAAAGTCGCGTATGGTGCTGGGCTTTCGTTGGTGTAGGTTGTACGTGACGGTCCCCAGGCCGAAACTTTCGCCCCACCCAAGCCAAGAATGGCTAGAAATACAGCAAGAATGGAAGCTAAAGCTAACTTCAACCTACTGCGTTTAGAGTTAATATTTTTGTGGCTCATTTTTCTCCTTTCTAGTTATCTCTAAAAATTGCCATTATCGATTATGCTATCATTAAAGCTCGCCATGGATTGACCAGCTTGGCTAGCATCATTTTGAGCGGCGTCCTGAGCAGCGGCTTCAGCGGCAGCAGCTGGACTAGCAACATTTTCAGAATAATTTTCAGCTTCTTGACGAGTGGCGGCTTCAGCGGCAGCTTGTTGCTCCTGAACAGCATGGGCGGCTTGTTCTTGAGCGGCTTGCTGGACAGTGGCAGCTTCAGCCCGGTCAGCGCTTGCAACTTGCTCTGGAGTAGATTGGTTCATCAAAGCCTGGGTGGTTTGTTCTCTAGCGGCAGCGATGGCGCGAGCGGCATCTTCGTTCTGACTTTGTTGAGCAGCAACTCTTTCAGCTTCGGCGGCGCGAGTGACATCTTCTTGCCCTTGTTGTTCAATCGCAGAGAAGTTAGCTTGATCTTGCTCTAAGGTTGTAGGTGGAGTGGCATCTTCATCAAGCTCAAGTGAAGCGACGTCTGGACTGGCGTGTTCGATTTCTTGCTGTGGATCCTTCGGTGTAAGATCTGGAGTATCTGGTCCTGGAGGAGTTGGGGTATCTGGTCCTGGAGGAGTTGGAGTATCTGGTCCTGGAGGAGTTGGAGTATCTGGGTCTGGGATTTCCGGCATACCGGTATAAATAGTGCTTGAACCTTCTGGATTAACCACCTGTTCGCAACCCTTGAAGCTTTCAATAACGCCCTTTTCATCACGGACCGGCGTCATCTTAACGGTCATAGTACCAATTTCTCTACCGCTAGCATCGGTCCAGTAGAACTGAGTGACTTCGAGATTGTTCTCGTTTGTCGTACAGCGGACGAGTTCCATGTTTTCGTGAACAATATCTTGACCTGGGTTCTTTACACGCATGTAAGCGTTGTCATAACGACCGTTCAAAGTAACTCTTCTCGTCAACGCATTATTCATAATAGTGGCGAAGGTACCTTCGAGAGCAGTGAACTCTTCTGGGCTAAGTGATTCAAGTTTTGCTTCAGTCTGAGTAAGGTTGAGGCCCTTGAAGCCATCTGGTTGAAGTTCCTCTGGAAGGTTGGCGAGATAGTCGGCAAAGCTTTCAACTTGGTTGTGAGCAGTGTAAAGGAGCATGTCAACTTCATCAGCGTTACAAACTTCGGCAACTTCAGTAGCATTAGCGAAGGCCACAGAGCTGGTCTTATGTTCAGAGAGGTACATACCCTTTTCGCCATAGCCATCATAGATGCCTTTCATTCTTTCACCGGCTTCGTTGGCAACGGTGATAACAGCAGGCGTGCCATTCAAAGATGCATCGTCGGCTCTGTTACCTTTAGCGGCACCCCAAATGCCAAGGCCGATACCGGCAGCAGCGATGAGCAAACAAACACCAGCGGCATATTTACGGGCGGCACTATTCTTTTTGGCGCGCTTTTTAACTTCTTTAATGTCTTCTGGGGAGGCCGGTTCGTCTTCGGCAGTTCCCTCTGGTTTAGCTTCGCCGGCTGGCTTTTCGGCTCCGGTGGCAGCTCCGGCTACGGTGGCGGCAGTAGCGGCGGCGGCCGCAGCGGCGGCTGAATCAGATTCGGAAGTGGTCTCTTCCGGTTTGTCATCACTAACTCTTTCAGATTTTGGCTTGGCGCCATACTTGATAAGGATCTCACGGCGCATTTTGAGCATGCGAATTTCTTCCATGAGTTTTTCACGTTCTTTTTCAAGCTCAGATTTGGTGGCTTTTTCGGCAGCGGTGGCCTTTTCGGCCTCAAGAGTTTTTTCACCACGTTCTTCGTAAGTCTTGCGCTCTTTTTCACCCATTACTTCGGAATCGTCGGTTCCGGTTTCGGTGGAAGTTTCTGGAGCTTCGACTGGAGCTTTTTCGTCGGTTGGTTCCCCGCCGGTCGGCGCGCTTTCTGGACTAGGCATTTTCACCTCCTAAAAATTCTTCGCTAAATTTTTTAATAGCTTCGGTTATCACGGCTTCGGCATCGATGCCGGCGTTTTTGAAGAAATCACGGAAAGCATCCGGATCGTTCTCTTCTTGGTCAAACATAATGTTGACTTCAGCAACCTGGGATTTGGACAGTTTGCCAAATAGTGCGTCGAGGATGGCGTCGTCGAGTTTTTCGACAGCCTCGTCCCGAATTTGGTTGACTTTTTCAGGGGATTCGTCTGGGTATTTCTGGGCGATCAATGGATTGACGAACTTTTCCAAAGTATCGCGCTCAATAAAATATTGTTGCATAAGTTTGTTTGATTAATGATGACCTTTCTGACTTTATCTTAGCATAAGCTTTTATTTTTGGCAAACAAAATTAAGGATTTTTTTAGATTTTTAGAAATTCGGGGCAAGAAAAAACCGAACACAGTGTTCGGTTTTAGTAATTTATGGTTAGATTTTAAATATTACATTGGAAGATTCCTTCTTATTTTATGCAGCTTTTTGTTCTGTTTTCGCGGTGAATAAGGCAAACTTGCCTACTCTCTGACTCTTGATCCTTTCTATAGTTTCTTTTTTGATTTTCGCTTGGGGAACGTATTCACGTTCATTTATTTCGGTGCCGCCATAGATGGCGAAGTCTACGTCGACATCATCTTTCCAGTCTGAGTCAACGACCGTGTTTGGTAATTTTATTATTTCCGCCATGATTTTTTCCTTTTTTGTTTGTTTTTGTTTGTTATTTGTTAGATTGTTTATTTTATTTTCTAACTTAATTTCATTGTAGCACACTTTGCTAAAAAAGTCAATAGTGTTTATGCTTATTTTTCGTGGGTTTGTCAAATTTATAGGGGTAAATTCTTGAAAAAATAGGTTTAAAAAATAGCCCCGGAGTGGGGCTATTTTCGTTTTCGCTTATGGTTTTAGGCGACTTTTTCGAGCGAGATGGTGACGTTTTCGCCAGCAATCTTTGCGATTTCGTCGTGGGCGTAGTTCTCGTTCTTCTTGATGTCGTCGGCGAGGACCTCAGTACGGATGAGATCCACGAAGCCCTCTGGTGGATTGACTGAGATAGAGAGTTTGATGTGGTCATCGACCTGGAGGCCGGCGTTTTTACGGGCGGACTGGACGGCGCGGATGATGTCGCGGGCAAGCCCTTCCCTCTTTAGTTCGTCGGTCAAAGTCTTGTCGAGGAAGAATTCTTTACCACATTCAACCTTTTTGACGTTAACTTCGTCCATGATGATTTGTTCGTAGAAGTCGTCGAGCTTGTCGCCGGTGTAAGTGAGCGAGGCGAGTGGCTGGCGAACTTTGATTTGCTCCTCGGTGTCGGACTTTTGCATACGAAGGGCGAGAGCATCCGTGATGATGGCGCGGGTGCGAGCCATTTCATCGAGGATGGCGGTGTCAATGACGCCGGCTTCTGGCCAGTCTAAGAGGTGGACGGATTCTAATTTCCCGGTCATCTTTTGATAGAGCTCTTCGGTTAAGAACGGCACGAACGGAGCGAGAATCTTCGCGGTGTAGATAAGAACAAAGTGGAGTGTCGCGAAGGCCTGCATCTTGTCGGCGGTGTCGTCGTTCTTAGAGAAACGACGGCGAGAACGGCGGACATACCAGTTTGAAAGGTCGTCGATGAATGGTAAGACGTTCTCGAGGGCTTTTGGAATGTTGTATTCGGTCATTCCCTCGGTGATTTCGTCGCGGAGTTGGTACATACGGGAGAGGATCCAGAGGTCGAGCGGATGCTTCGGGTCGAGCTTCAAATCGTCACTATCGATGCCGTCGACGGCAGCGTAAGTCGTGAAGAAGTCATAAACGTTCCAGAGCATCGCGAGCTTGCGGTTGACGTCGGAGACGTCTTTATCGAGCAGAGCGAAGTCTTCGCCGGAGAGAACCGGGCTGGATAAAAGCAAGAACCTGAGCGAGTCGGCTGAGAATTGGTCCATGAGGACATTTGGATCGGTGAAATTACCGAGAGACTTACTCATCTTGCGACCATCGTTACCAGCAAGCGTACCAGTAGTAATGACGTTCTTGTAGGCGTTTTTCGCACCGTTTTTGGCTTTGTCACCAAAGGCGCCGATTTCGGCGAGCGCGGTGTTTACGGTGTGGACATAATAGAACCAAGCGCGAACCTGACCGACGTATTCAACAATGAAGTCGGCCGGGTAGTTGGCTTCGAACTTTTCCTTGTTTTCGAACGGGTAGTGCATCTGAGCAAACGGCATGGAGCCAGATTCAAACCAACAGTCGAGAACTTTTTCGATACGGGTGAAGTGCTCGCCGTCGATATCGAAGGTGATTTCGTCGACCCATGGGCGGTGATAATCATTTAAGGTCTTACCAGAGAGTTCTTCGAGCTCTTTGTAAGAGCCGATGACTTTAATGCTTCCCTTGTCACCCTTCCAGACCGGCATAGCGGTAGCCCAGAAGCGATCACGCGAGAGGTTCCAGTCTGGAGCTTGCTCGATGTTTTTAGCGAAACGGCCGTGCTTCAAATGAGCTGGGAACCAGTTGATGTTCTCGTTTTCTTCGAGCATCATGGTCTTTTGGCCTTCTACATCGAAGAACCAGGATGGGAAGGCGCGGTACATGATGCGCTCTTTCGAGCGTGGGTTAAATGGATATTCGTGTTGAATGTATTCGATTTTCCAGATGATTCCCTTGTCTTCGAGGCATTTCGCGATGAATTTGTTGCCGGCCCAGGCTTGGATGCCGTGTTCATCGGTGTCGCGAACGCCAAGTTTATGGAGTTCGGCGGCCATTTCTGGCAAATAGTAGCCATTTTCATCGAGACAGTCGACGAAATCGACTTCGTGCCTACTAGCGAGAGCAAAGTCGTCTTCACCATAGGCAGGTGCACAGTGGACAATGCCGGTACCATCTTCGGCGGAAACGAAATCGCCTGGGAGGACGGTATAGGTATCTTTTCTTGCTACAGTTCCCTTGTCGCCACGGAGGCCTAAATCGAAGAGGCCGTCGGCGACTTTAATAATCGGTTCGTAGGCTTTGCCGACTAAGGCTTTACCCTTCATGGCTTTAAGTGGTTTCTGACCTTCAAAGAGGATTTTGCCGCGCTCGAGGGCAACGATCAGTTTGTCGCCATTTGCTTCATAAACACCATAATCTAAATCAGGATTAATGGCGAGATAGAGATTGCCCGGCAAGGTCCAAGGAGTCGTGGTCCAAGCGAGGAAATATTCATCACTATCTTTAACTTTGAATTTAACGTAGGCAGATGGATCAGTGACGGTTTGGTAGGCGTCGTTGTCCATCGTGACTTCGGCTTTAGAAACCGGCGTAGCGAACTTTGTATCATACATTAATACTTTTCGCCCTTCATAGATCTTGCCGGCCTCGTAGAGCTGTTTAAAGGCCCACCAGACCGATTCCATGAAGTCCTTGTTCATCGTGCGGTAAGCATTGTCGAAATCCACCCAACGGCCAATGCGGTCGATGGTAGAGCGCCAAGTTTCAGAATTCGCGACCATGGATTCGCGAGCCTTGATAATATAGTCTTCAAGTGACCATTTGGTGCCGATATCACGACGATCGGTGATGCCAAGTTGCTTCTCAACGAAGTTTTCGGCTGGAAGACCGTGGCAGTCCCAACCCCACCTACGTTCAACGCGGTAGCCATTCATGGTCCAGAAACGTGGCACGGCATCTTTCACGATGGAGCTAAGAAGCGTACCGTGGTGTGGGTTGCCAGTAATAAACGGAGGGCCGTCATAAAAGACGTAAGATTTGTCGACTGGCCGGCTTTCAACGGATTTTTCGAAGGTTTTATTCTTCTTCCACCATTCGCAGACGGCTTTTTCGTAAACGGCGGCTTTCCGACGTTCACCTGCTTTATATTTCATATTGACTCCTTATTATTAAAAAATCCAATGCTTTCGCATTGGAACTCCTAAGAGCGGTACCATCCAATTTCCGATAATTCGGCACTTAATTAATCACTCACGCGGATTCACGAACGGTTCTAATCGGTTTCCCTTTCTTCCGTCAGCTCGCAGTTGATAGCTGCTAATAACGCTTTAATAGATTTAGTTTAGCATATTTTTAACAGAAAAGAAAATGCTTATATTATTTTTGATGAACGTCGAGCTGGTTGTATGGAATCGAGATCTTGTGGGCTTCGAGAGTTTCGACGATAGTTTTAAGTGCGTCGCGGCGGGCTTGGCCTTTTTGTTCAGGGGTGGAGGCGAGTTTTATTTTGTAAATCAGAGCCGATTCGCCGAGCGTGGTAAGGCCAAGAATCTGAGTTGACGTAATGGCTGGATCCTTCTCAACTTTAGTGACGATTTCTTTCAAAACGGCTTCGGCTTTTTTGACACTGAGCTCATACGGAAGTGGAATATCAATCAAGATGTCGCCAGAAATCACTTCGACGAGTTCGATGTTGCGGTTAGCGATGCTGACGATGTTACCAGAAAGGACGTCTTGGATTTTAGTGGTTTTTAGACCGACAGAAAGGACTTTGCCAGTTTGGCCGTTAAACTTAATAATGTCGCCAACGGCATAGTAATTGTCCGAGATGATATCAAAGCCTTTGATAATGTCTTTTAATGCGTCTTGGACGGCAAAACCAATCACGACACCAACAATGCCGACGCCGGCGAGCATCGAACTGATATCAATGCCGAAAATGCGCATAATGGCAAGAACGGAAGTGATAACAAGAGCGTAGCGGATGATGCTTTTAAGCATCTTGAGATAAGTACGGTTCTTTTTATTCGAAAAGACGCGGGAATTCTTTTTCTCACGACGAGAAATCAGATGTGACACAATGCTATAAAACAAAGTGTTCACGATAATGACGATGAGCGACCAAAAAATTCGCTTGAACCAGACGTTTTCGAAAATATCTTGAGCAATGTTATCCATAGTTTTTTAGATTAGATAATAGAGGACCTCGTTTAAAAGTGGCAGGGTGCGACCACGCCAGGCATTACGAACAGCGCCGTTGTCGTCGATAGCGATGATTGAAGGATATTCAACGATATCGTAAGCTTCGCAAAAGCCTGGATCCTCATCCGGATTCATTTCTTCAATTTCGTAGCCGGTTTGACGGCGCATATTCTCAATCCATTCGGTGACGCTGCGAGTATAATCCTCGTTGTCACGGTATACACAAACCACCCGCATTTATTTCTTCCCTTTTTGTTCCTTCAATATGTTTTCAAAATCTTCGAGAGTTTTAAACTCACGGAAGACGCTGGCGAAACGGACGTAAGCGACTTCGTTGACATCGGCGAGGACATCGAGGACGGCTTCGCCAATTTGCTTTGAAGTGATTTGCTCGGTGCCATAGGAATAGAGGATGTCGGTAACACGGTTGATGACCTCTTCGATTTCGAGTTCGGAATTGAAGAATTTGCCAACACTACGCTTAACGGCAAGGAGAAGCTTATCACGATCAAAGATTTCTTTGTTGCCACTACGCTTTAAGACAGTAAGTGGTGGCATTTCAATACGCTCGTAAGTAGTAAAACGCCGACCATCCGGCGTTTCACGGCGGCGACGAATCATGGTGCCATCTACCGTTTCTCGACTTTCAAGAACTTTGCTGTCTCCAATACGGAATTTGTGGTCCATGTTTCGCTCCTTTTATTTCTTATTCTTTTTACTCCTCAAGCGGTCACGCAAGGATGGTGGCACATCCATTTCGTCGTCAGTAGCAACCGGTTCCGGTTCTGGTTCATTCTTGATAGAATCCCACATGTTGGAACGTGGTTCGGCAGCAAATTCTTTGGTATCAGCAGCTGGAGTTTCTGGAGTGAAGGCTGGAGCTGCTTCTTTAACTTCTGGCTCTGGGGTAGTAGCCGCAGCGGCTTGAGCGTTGAAGTATTCGGAATCAAAGCCGGTGGCAACTACGGTGACGACGATTTCGTCTTCGAGCTCTGGGCGGATGGAAGCACCAAAGATGATGTTCGCATCTGGAGAGACGGAGCCGGTGATAACTTCAGCAGCTTCTTGGACTTCAGACATTGACATGTCGTAGCCACCAGCCACTGAGAAGAGTACGCCACGAGCGCCTTCGATTTTGACTTCGATGAGTGGAGATTCAACGGCTTGTTGAGCAGCGATGACAGCACGGTTTTCGCCAGAAGCACGGCCAATACCCATGAGGGCAGAGCCGGCATTTTTCATGATGGATTTAACATCGGCAAAGTCGAGGTTGATAAGTGAGTGCTCGGTAATGAGCTCAGAAATACCTTGGACGCCTTGGCGAAGAACATCGTCGGCAATTTTGAAGGTTTCGAGAAGCGGAGTGCGAGGATCGATAGTCTGCAAGAGACGATCGTTTGGAATAGTGATAATTGCATCAACTTGGCGAGCAAGCTTATCGATAGCAATTTCAGCGTTAGCACGGCGACGAGCACCTTCGAAAGTGAATGGTTTCGTAGCAACACCAACGGTGAGAATGTCTTTTTTACGTGACTCTTCGGCAACGATTGGGCCGGCACCAGAACCAGTACCACCACCAGCACCGAGAGTAATGAAGACCATATCGGCACCTTCGAGAGCGTTATCGATAGCTTCGCGGGATTCTTCAGCAGCTTCACGACCTTTTTCTGGATCGCCACCAGCGCCTAAACCTTTACCAATGTGAACTTTGACATCGGCTGATGAATGATGAAGAGCCTGAGCATCAGTGTTAATTGCAACAAATTCAACACCGGTAAGACCTACTTCTTTCATGCGTTCAACTGCGGAGCCACCGGCACCGCCGACGCCTACAACTTTAATACTTGCTTTACTTTCCACCTCTGTCGGTTTAATTTCTGGCATTTTATATCCTCGCTTTATATATCTTTAATATACTCCATTCTAATCTTAAAATCAAGGGTAAAATAAGATTAGAATTTGGAGAAAATTTTCTTAAATAGGCCCGGGCCTTTACGACCAAGTTTGAATGATTTGCCGGACTTCTTAGAAACAGGCATGTCGTGCTGGTAATCTTCGGCAGCAAGGAGAGCAAGTCCGACCGCAGTGGCATACTCCGGTGTTTCGATGGCTTCAGAGACGCCACCAAGACCACCAGGGACACCAATCTTAATGGATGCTTCAAGAGCTTTTTTCGCAAAAACGTCGATGTCGCGGAGCTTAGCACCGCCACCGGTCAGGACAATTCCCTCCGGGAGACGCTGATCGTATTTGGCGGCTTTCAGTTTCTTGCGGATTTCGCCAAAGATTTCTTCGAGACGAGCTTTTACAACTTCTTCAACTTCTTTACGTTCAAAGACGCGTTCGCCTTTTCCTTCTTTGCCGATACGGATAAGGTCGTTCTTGTCGGAGCCAAAATTGCCGGTAATGAAACGAGTTTTAATCTCTTCGGCCATTTCTGGATCGATGGCAAGAACGATAGCAAGGTCGTTCGTAATGTTGTTCGAGCCGGCTGGGACCACGCCAACATATTGGAGGTCACCTTCTTCGTAGACGGCAACAGAGGTCGTAGCGGCACCTAAATCAACTACGGCGACGCCATTTTCTTTTTGGCGTTCGGATAAAACGGCTCTGGCGGCAGCGACTACGGCTGGGATGAGGCGTTCGGCACGAACGTCAGCGGTAAGAGTAGCTTTCTTTAAGTTTTCACAGTTTGGAGTAAGGGCTGAAACGACATTAGCACGCATTTCGAGACGGGCACCAGCCATACCGATTGGGTCCTTGATGCCGGCTTGGCCATCGAGAGCATACTCGAGTGGGACGACACTTAAGACATCGCGGTTATTTGGGATGCGTCCGGTGACAGCAACACTTTCGACACGATCGAGATCAGTGCCGTTAACTTCGTGCTCGGCTGTGCCGATAGCAATCATTCCCTCGACTTTGGTGGAGAGAATCTGAGAACCATTAATAGAGACATAGGCATCACGGACTTCGTAACCGCCCATGCGTTCAGCTTCGCCAAGCATACGATCGATTGACTCGGCTGGACCAGTAAGATTGGCTGGGACACCTTTACGCATACCAGCAGTTTTGCTTTCATTGTAGCCGACAACGGCAAGTTCCCCGTTCCGGTTAATGGAAGCGATTACAGCGCGGACGTTTTCAGTGCCGACGTCTAAGCCTGTAACAAAGCGTTTCGTTTCATCCATAAGCTTATTGTAACACAATTAATCAGGTAGTGTCAAAACTTCGTAGCCATCTTTGGTTACGAGGATGGTGTGCTCACAGTGGCAACCGATGGAGCCGTCGTTCATTTTGACGGTCCAGTTGTCGTCGCCTTCGATATGATTGGCTGGTTTACCGAGACAAGACATTGGTTCGATACAGATGGTGTCGCCTTCCACAAGGACGTAGCCATGGCCTTTTTTGCCATAGTTTGGGACTTCGGGAGCGGAGTGCATCTCTTTATCGATGCCGTGGCCGACGTAATTCTCAATCACGCCAAGGTGACCTTTACGAAGGACCTGCTCAACGGCGTGGCCAATCGTACCGATATGAACGCCAGGTTTTACCTGCTCAATTCCCTCCCACATCGAGGATTCGGTAACAGAAATCATCTTTTTGACGGCCGGAGAACCTTCGCCACCGACGAGCATCGTAAAAGCGGAATCGGTAAAATAACCCTTGTAATAGATGTCGAGATCAAAGGATACCTTGTCGCCAACTTCGAAGGGTTCATCTTTTGGTGCGCCGTGGACGAGTTCATCGTTAACAGAGATACAAATCGCGCCTGGGAATCCTTCGTCAAGCATATCGTAGGCAACTTTGGCGCCACGTGCGACGATTTCCTTGCGCACCCAAGCATCGACCTCTTTACCGGTCATGCCGGGTTTTACGTAATTCTTGAGATCTCTTAAGAGGTTGCCGAGAATCTTACCGCCTTCACGCATGGCGGTGATCTTTTCTTGGAGTTTTTCAGGAGTGGAATTGTCTTTATTCACCATAGCTTTTTTCGAGCTCCTCGCCGTTTACATCATTAATTTGTTCAACGGCAGATGGGTTAAATTTTTTAATCACGTCGACTAAACGATTGGTGATGTCTTCAATTTTGCCAACGCCATTTACGCGCTCAACTGGAATATTGACCCGATTTAACAGAGGTAAAATTGAACAAATATTTTGTTCAAAGATTTCAAAACGACGTTCGATGCTAGATTTTTCTTTGTCATCATCACGACCACGAAGCTCCAGGCGGTTAAATAATTCTTCTTTTGGAACTTCCAAAATAATGGCGCCGTCGATCTTTTCGGCCATGTTGTTCACAATATATTCAGCTTGGGCGGCGGTGCGTGGATAGCCGTCTAGGATCACGTCGAACCCTTCGGCTTCGGCTTTTTCGATTTGACGATTCATGAGATTAATCACGTCTTCGTCTGGGATTAATTCCCCTTTGTTGGTGGCTTCCGTGTAACCACCGGTGTCACGGATAGCTTGACCGACCGAAAGTGAACGCCAACCGAAAATCTCAGAAAGAGCTTTACCTTGGGTACCTTTGCCCGACCCTGCTAAACCAAATAAAATGATCATAATTCTCCTTTATATATATTATAGCACAAAAATACCCCCGATAACTGGGGGTATCTCTTTATTTAAGCCCTAACTTAATACGTTCGGTCTTTTCGGCCTTCCGAGCTTCACGGATGATAGCCTTAAGGCGGCGTTCGCGCTTAGAAATTGGTTTGCTAAAACGCATCTGCGACTTCTTAAGAGGCATAACTCCACTCTGAAGAACCTTGCGGTTGAAACGACGAATAATGTTCTCGTTCGCCTCACCCTGATCTTTTCTAGTAACTTTAATAGCCATATCGCTAGTTATTATAGCACAGAGTATAGAGAATAGCAAGAGATGAGATTTTCGCTGCACAAAAAATGGCGGAACCGACGAGACTCGAACTCGCGACCTCTGCCGTGACAGGGCAGCGCTCTAACCAACTGAGCTACGATTCCACTGTATTCGTTATTATAGCGTACTTTTAACTAAATTGCAAGTTTTACATGCCTGGGATCTGGAAAGCACCCGGATTAGAGGCCTGGGCGCCATAGATTTGGTCTTGCATGGCCGGTTGTGGGCCAAGTTGGGCTGGAGCTGGAGCAGCATTCATATCAATTGGTGGAGTTGGTGGTGGTGGCAAGACTTCATCGCCTGGAAGTGGCATATAATTGATGTCTGGCACCCCATTAATCTCTGGGGCGGCAGCAGCAAATGGAGCGGCCGCAGTGGCTGGATTCGGGAAATCAGATGGGCTAGCAATAATCGTATTTGGATCAGAGAGTTCGGCTTGCGCTTCGGCGAGGGCATCTTCAAGCATTTGACCGTATTTATTAGTTCCCTCTCCCAATGTTTCTGGAGTGAAACCAGTTGGAACGCCAATAACTTTTTCTGGTTTAACGGCTGCTTCGAAATTATTCGCAGCAGATTGTTCTTCAACGCTTTGCTCGTGCT
Source organism: uncultured Candidatus Saccharibacteria bacterium (assembly GCA_946409745.1). GTDB lineage: Bacteria > Patescibacteriota > Saccharimonadia > Saccharimonadales > Saccharimonadaceae > Nanosyncoccus. The sequence goes on from CAMJXP010000004.1 coordinate 33,523, forward strand.
CTGGGACATCAGAAGTGTTGGCAGCATATTCAGTACCAGTAGCAGTTGGCTCTTCGACTGGGGCCGGAGCGGCTTCGGTTTTGATTTCTGGTGGTGTGGCTGGAGCTTCGGCGGCTGGAGCTTCGGCGGCTGGAGCTGGGCCTTTGTCGAGATCGACTGGCTTGTTGCTATCATCTGGAGTAACTTCGGCGGCAGCACCAGAAAGGCTGGCTTCGGCCGCTTTAAGGTCGTTTAGAAGTGTAGATTCTTTTTCATTAACAGATGCATCGATTTCGACAGATTCGTCGACGTCTTCTTCGTTGCCATGCTTTATATCAAGTTTAGTTTGGTCGCGGTCAGATTTTTCAAAGCCCATACCACCAAGGCCGAACAATTGATTGTCGACATCAGAGGTGATGTTCTTGGAAACGAGTTGCTGATTGGCGCCGGAGTCGATGAGACGGGCGGACAATTTCATCGTGCGAGAAGTGGTAGAAGCGGTAGCAAAACGGTTGGTCGAGGCAACGATACCGGTAAGGAAGGCAGTGGCTTCCTCTTTTTGGAGGTCATTTTTACCAAGGCCATAGAGAAGCTCGGCGAGCATTTCGGAGACGGAACTGGCAGTTTTGTCGCTCCATTCGATTTCGCCAAGTTTACCTGGTTTGCCAGTGGTAACGTTAACGACCACAGCATCGTGCATAATGCGGCCGTGCTCGCGAAGTGCATCATCGAGGTCAACACCGTTCGCAACATCGAGTGCGAGGACGAGGTCAACGTTGAAATCGCCATAAGAGAACTCGAGGTCGTCGGCAGTAATGCGAGAACGGTACGGAGTAATGAAGATTTTGACGTAGTCGCCATCGAGTTTATAACGAAGGTGATCGGCTTTCTCTTTGTTCAAAGCAATCACGAAATCTTGAAGAATATCAGCGGAAGTTTCGAAGGTTTCTTCTGGCTTTAAGAATTTCAAAACATTTGGAGTGCTGCCAGAGTAGATTGCAGTGACACGCTTGCCAATGCGGTCCAGATAGAGCGAAAGACCAATGGCGGCAGCAAGTTCATCAATGGATGGATCAGAAGATAACGCAACCAAAATGTTATGTGATTCGCCAATTTTAGAAGCTACAGCAGCGATAGTTTCAGAGTTGTCGACTGGGTCAGCCTTCTTCTCTTCTTCAGCCGGAGCATCAGTTGTTGCGGCATCATCAGAAATAGCATCACTCGGGATGATTGGAGTCGGATTATCTGCTCCTGGATCGGTTACAGGAGTCGGCGAGTCAACTGGCTGTGTTTTTGTGTTATCCTGATCAGGCATTTTTACCTTTCTAATCATCATATTACCATAAGCTTAACTTAAGTGCAAGCGTTTTAAGATTTTTGTCAAATTTTCTACTCTTTACTTTTAGAGAGAAAAGAGTTATAATGTGGAGAAGCAATTAATTTTTAATTTATAGGAAAAAAATGCCGATTATTAAATCTGCCAAGAAGGCTGCTCGTCAGGCTGATAAGCGTACTGAGCATAATGTAGAAATCAAGAAGGATATCAAGGCCGCGGTAAAGGCTTTTAAAGCTAAGCCAAGCGCTAAGACTCTTGCTGCTGCTCAATCTGAATATGATAAAGCCGTCAAGAAGGATCTTCTCAAGAAGAATACTGCTTCACGTCGCAAAGCCAACCTTCATGAGTTCGCTAAAAAAGCTGGTGTGAAATTAGCTTAAAGACGAAAGCCTCAGCAAAAAAGATTCGATAAGCAGCCAAGGTTCAACCTTGGCTGATTTCATATCTAGATCTAGTTTCGCGAGTTCTTTTAGAACTCGTTTTTCCTTTGTTCCCTGGTTAAAGCTAAAATCTTTAATGGCCTGCGAAGCGAGGAGGCCGAAAAACATGATTGGATCTTCGTCTTGTTTAATTTTACTAAGTTGGCTGATGGCTTTTTTGCCGTCTCGTTTGGCGGTTTTATAAATATCAAAAACGAGGCGAAAATTTGGATCTTCGGGGAGTTCGAACTTGGCGACTTCGACTTTATCTTTGAGTTCTTTGAAAGCGGTAGTGCGGGTGTCGAGTTTAGATTCGAGCAAGATGATGTTATGCGGAGTGTTTAGGTAATTTGTGAGTTGCTCGAAGGCGGGTTTACTCTGAGCGAGGTCGCGAATTAAGATGTTTCTCGTGTCGGAGAGAAGCGAGGCGCCTAGGAATATGTTCGGAAGGTCAGTAAGGTCAAGGTTTTCGCCATCGACAACCTCGTAATTCTCGCCGAGGAGGCTTTTAATCTTGGCATTGGCTTTCACGCGGTCGTCGCCGTAGAAGATTCTAATCATCTTTCCTCCTCTGGCAGTTTGGACAAATGTGGGTACCACGACCGGCGACACGAATTTTCTCGATCTTGGTGTCGCAAACTAGGCATGGTTTACCGGTGCGGTTAAAGATTTGAGCGAATTTATCAAGGTAGTCACCTTTGGTGCCGTCGGCTTTGACGTAGTCTTTCATGGTGGAGCCACCGGAATCGATGGCGGTATCCATAGCTTTAGCGGCCATGTCAAGAAGAGTTGAGGCTTCTTTTTTCGTGAGGGCGCCGGCTTTCGTGGCAGGGTGGATGCCTGACATAAACAGACTTTCATCGGCATAAATGTTGCCAAGCCCACAGATAATGGTTTGGTCTAGAATGACGGCCTTAATAGGAGAATTCTTGTGTTTTTGAAGTTTTTCGTAAAACTCTTCTGGCGTCATTTGCCAAGGTTCTTTAGCGAGTTTTTTGATGAAGGTGTCCTGCTCGACTTTGTTGGTATCAATCACCTTAATGAAGCCGAATTTACGCTGGTCGTTAAAGAAGAGCGGCTCATAGTCAAATTCAAGGACGACGCGGGTCTGTTTGTTTGGGAGCTCGTCGATGAAATTATCGCTCGGATGGCCGGCGGCGAAGCGTTCTTTACCATCGTAAATCAGTTGGCCGGTCATACGAAGATGAATCATCAAGGATTTACCGTTATCGAGGTCGATGATGAGAGCCTTGCCGAAGCGGCGAATGGCTTTTACGGTGCCGGTAACTGGGGTGCCAACAAAAGATTTAGCACACAAAATCGTGGTCTTCGTAAGCTTCTTCTTAATGATAAACTTACTTAGACCACGTTTGATTGTCTCAACCTCGGGTAGCTCTGGCATACCCGTATTATATCACACCTCAGTGAGCGTAGGCGATGTTCTGCTCCATCGCTTGAGTTTCGAGAGCGGCAAGGCGCTCGGCGTCATCGATGGCAGAGTTAACAGAGTGCTTCACACGGGCAGACTCTTCGGCTTTTTTAGCATCGTTCCAGCGATCAAGCGTACCGACGAGATAGCCGGTGATGCGGCGAAGGCGTTCAAATTTGCCTTCATCGAAGTATTCGGCGTACTCTTCGAAATATTCTTTAGCAGCTGCTTCGCCCTTTTTCTCGGCGATGAGTCTCATGCCAACTTCAACAAGGCAGGAGACGTGCATGGTTTCATATTGTTCGAAATCTTCGAGTGCAGTAGCGACTTCTTTTTCGCTGACTTTGGCATATCTTTCGAGCGATTTCACGAAACGCTTGATGTCGAAAGTGCAGGCATCATTCGGATTTCGGTAGATGATTTTCTTCATGGTTTTCTTTCTGTCGTTTAGACTTTTAATTTGTTATAAGCATTACCTGAAATCCATTATATACACTATATATAGTGGTGTCAAGGACTTTTTGACACTAAATGTGGAGTTTTTCCACAATTAGAGCTCGCCCCAATTTTTCCCAATAGTGACTTCTACGGCTAGTTTAATCGCGAGTTCTGGCGCGACAGATTCCATTTCTTTTTGAAGGATTTTAGCGACATTTTCGGCTTCGTTTTCGTCGCATTCGACGATGAGTGAGTCGTGGACTTGCATGACGAGTTCGGCGGTTTCTGGCAAGGCTTTATCGACATTAATCATGGCCCGTTTCATGAGATCGGCTTCGGTGCCCTGGATTGGCATGTTGGCGGCAGCGCGCTCAGCGGCTTGGCGGATCACCCAGTTGCTGGATTTTACATCTGGAGTTGGGCGACGGCGACCGTAGAAGGTTTCAACATAGCCAGCATCTCTTGCCTGAGTCAGGATGGCTTCGAGTTTTTGCTTAATTGGGGCACGGAGTTTGAAATAATCGTCGATGAATTGCTTGGCTTCTCCGATTGGCATGCCGGTAGCATCGGAAAGGCCCTTGACGCTCATACCATAGATAATACCGAAATTGATAACCTTAGCGGCACGGCGTTGATTCTTGGTAACCTCATCAAATGGCACATGGAAGGCCTCAGAAGCAGTCTTAGTATGGATATCGATGCCGGAGTTAAAGTCGTCAATTAGTTTAGTGTCACCAGAGAGAATGGCAGCGAGACGAAGCTCGAACTGAGAGTAATCGGCAGAGACGAGAACTTTACCTTCTGGTGCGACGAAACCGGTACGAATACGCTTCCCTTCTTCGGTACGGACTGGGATGTTCTGAAGGTTCGGGTTTAAACTGGAGAGACGCCCGGTAGCAGTGACATTCTGAGTAAAGGTCGTATGGATGCGGTCGTTTTTGTCAGCGAGTTCCGGAATTGGAATAATATAAGTCGAAAGAAGTTTGGCGGCTTCGCGATATTCGGTGATTTTGGCGATGACCGGATGGAGATCTTTCAATTTTTCGAGTTCTTTAGCGCCAGTGGAGTAGCCACGCGATGTCTTTTTAATGCCCTTGGTCGGAAGTTGGAGAAAGTCAAAGAGAACCTCGGAAAGTTGGATTGGCGAATTTACATTAAACTCACGGCCGGCGAGTGAATAAACTTCTTGTTCAAGCTTTTTCACTTCGGCTTCGTACTCAGTTTTTAGGTTGCTAAAGTAGGCGCGGTCGATGAGCATACCCCTTTCTTCCATCTTATAAAGGACTGGGATGAGTGGCAAATCGAGCTCAGTTAAAACGTTATACAACTTCGGCGTATTTTTGAAGAATTCAAGCTGAGTTTGGTATTCAGCAACTAAATCGGGGTTTCGCTCTTCTTCCTCTGGGCGAGCGAGTGGGTTAATGAGAAAGGCCGCTTGGGATAAATCCCAGAATTTCTCGCCACTTAGAATTCTCTTGGCAGCGTCTTTTGACTGATGCATTTCACCTTTAATATCGTAACTTAGGAACGGAAGGTCCTTTGGAACTTCGACTGGTTTAACTGGGGATTCCGGAAAGACTGGGGCAGCTTTTGGCGCTTCTGGAGTTGGCGCAGATGGATGTTCCTTTTCAATTTTGCGAATCAGAGAGTTAAATTGAAGTTTCTTGAGACCGGCAACGACTTTTTCTTTATTGAAGACAAAATCGTCGATATCGGCCAAAGTAATAGGGGCGTCGAACATGATTTTGGCGAGTTTTCTAGACATGTAGGCGGAGTCACGCCCGGCGCTTAACTTTTCTTTTAGAGAGCCAGAAATCTTATCCAAATTCTCGTAAACACCATCGAGTGAGCCGTAGTCGTTTAGGAGTTTCACAGCGGTTTTTTCACCGATACCAGGGACGCCTGGGATATTGTCAGAGGAATCGCCTTTAAGAGATTTAAGATCTAAAAATTGAGATTTTTTGATGCCATATTTCTCTTCAACTTCTTTCACATTAATCTGTTCGATGTTTGAGAAACCCTTCAAGATGCGCCACATGTGGGTATTTTCGTCGACAATTTGGAGCATATCGAGGTCGGAAGAAATGATGTAGGTTTCCCAGTCGCCAGCGTTGTCGGCATGGAGGCTAAGAGTACCGATGATATCATCGGCTTCGTAATCGTCGATTTCGACAAAGTTCCAGCCAAGGTTTAGGATTAATTCTTTTAAATAAGGGATTTGAGCATAAAAATCGTCGCCAGGTTTGACGCGACCGGCTTTGTAATCTGGATAGATAGCGCGACGCTTTGAGACGGAGGTCTTGGAATCCCAAGCCACGACGACTTTGTCTGGGTGAAGCTTTTTAACAATTTCCATGGCGATGGCGGCAAAACCATAGATGCCACCGGTTGGCGTACCGTCGGAAAGGCTGAGGGCGCCCATTGCGAAATAACCTCGATAGAAAACCGATTTTCCATCGATTAAAACTAGTCTTTTCATAGTTATAATCCTATATACTCGCGGCCAACCCTACGCGAAATTAATCTTTTTATCACTGCGAGAACTTTCGGACGCTGATAACAGGCGCCGAGCTCGCAGATTTCGGTAGTATCTTCTTCGTCATAGTTTAGAGTAGAAGTGGAGATATTGTCATAAATTAAGAGTGAACGGTTTACTTCGCCGTTGTTAAAACTCTCGTCTTCGGTGATGATATGATCTTTGTAGACATAATAGGTGGTGCGAATGCTACTACCTTCGGCATAATTATCAGTGACGGCAAAGCGGTAACCTTCTGGAACAACAGCAGAGATATCGCCATTCATCATCGTGTTAAAGAAGAAACAGAACAAGATAATGACACAGAGAGCAGCAATGCCCCAAAATGAATAGCGGAGCCAGTTCCCTTTTTTGTATGCTACATTCGATAGTTTTTCGATTTCGCTCAAAACTCAATCTCCTTTAAAATTTCATCTATGCGCTTTTCGACGTCGGCGACGGAACTATTATTTAAAACATAGTAATCGGCAGCAGCGATTGGGCCACCTTTCTCGAGGTTTTCGATTTCAGAACGGTCGCGTTCACGGATAGCGGCGGTGTCAAAGGAACGGTCTGGACGGGCAGCGACGCGCTTGTAACGAATCTTTTTATCGACAACAATGGCGATAAAAGTGAGACATTGTGGGAATTCATGCTTCAAAGTCTTGTATTCGGTCCAGGAGTAGACGCCATCGAGAACGATGCGCTTTTGTCCGGCAGCGATTAAATCTTTGGTCTCGGCAATCACTTGACGTACAACCCAGTCTTTGCCTTCGGTCTCGCGGATCATTTCGCGGAAATTTTTCTCAGATTCACCATCTTCAGTGCGCTCAATGCCACGTTTTTCCATTTCTTTATAAATCATGCCACCAAAATAGACTTTTGGATAACCTTTTCCGGTCAGATAATCAACAGCGACGGACTTCCCACTGCCACTCATGCCCACAATAGCAAGAATTTTCACATTTTCCATATCTAAAGTATAACATGATATAATATATATATGGTGAGTTTTTTTACTACCAAGGATCCATTAGATAAGATTATTTCGGAGACTTTTCCAGAGAAAGAAATCCTACAAACCGAACATATCTTGACCGGATGGACAAATATAGTAATTGAGGTCACGACAAATGAAGGGTCGTATTTTTTTAGGTTCCCGAGAAACCCATTTTGGTCGAGGATGATTGTGAAAGATGCGGCAGTCTGTAATTTTGTCGATGGAAAGACTAGTTTTTACACGCCACAGATGAAACTTTATTACGATAAAAAGCACCGTCCGTATTCAGTACATGAGAAAATCGAAGGATATACGCTGGGTGATAGAATTTACCATCTGTCACACACGGCACTCACGGGAGCGGCTTACGATGTGGCGAAGTTTATTAAGGAGCTATCTGGTATTGATCTAAGAGGTGCGCCGAAAGAGGTACAGTTCCCGCTTTCGGAATTCCTGAAGGAACTCGATTACGAGCACTATAAAGAACACATTGATAAGGATCATGAGTTCATTAAGTTGACTGAACAGGATAAATTGGTGCATGGTGATTTGAACCTTGGTAATATCTTGCTCGATGAGAATGACAAGGTAATTGGCGTGATTGATTTCTGTTTTGCTGGAACTGGCAATCCGCAGATGGACGAGGCAAGAATCTTGTCGAGACCGGTGCCAAAAGAATTTGAAGAAGCATTCCTTGCGCAGTTTGCTGATACGTCAGATATCGACCGGATGAAAGAGGCATGGAAAAATATCGATGCCGGATATGCGGACCACATCCGCACAAATTTCCCGGAAATCAATTTGCCGGAATTATAGAGATTTTAGATAATTGATCTTAGCTTCGCGACGTTCGTCGTCGTCTTTTTTCGGGAGTTCGGTGCGATTCGAATAATCTTCGAAAATATCGAGACAGTCTTTAATCTTGCCGTCAAAGATTGGCGGTTTATCGTAAACGCTCCAGAGAATAATGTGAGTGTCTGGGTGGTTTTCGGCATAATAGACGATGGATTTTTTAGTGGCACGGATGAATTCGGCTTCAGTTTCTTTGGTGTGGCGCCAGGCGCGGCCGCTCAAGAACTTTTCGGTTACAGTTGGGGAGATAGCGATCATTAAGATGATCTGATTATAATTAGCGGCGGTGAGCATTTCTTGAAGAATGTGTTCCATGGCTGGATCGAGAAGAGTGACGTCTAAAATAATGTCATAGCCGTTTTTAATCAGTTCGGTGATGGCTAAGAATAACATAATGGTCGAGAACTCATCGGTCATTTTACGAAGGTTTTCTTCGCCGTAGAATTCCTTGATTTCGTCGTGATGCGGATGATATTCAACGAAGACGCGGGCGGCGACGAGAACTGGCTTTAATTCCCTATTCTCAAAAAATGCTTCGGTAGCTGGGAGGAGTTGAGTGGTTTTACCAGAGCCAGAAAGGCCGGCAATACGAATTAGATTTTTGCCTTTGGTTTTGCCTTCAGTGAGGTCCTTTAAAACTTGTGGGAGGATTTTCGGGTATTCTTCGATTGAAACTTGCCACTCTTCTTTTACCTGGCTTGGCCAGTGAGACTTCATGTAAGCAATGATTTGTTCTAGTTCAGAATGACTTTCAGACATTTTTTCGGTTTCCTAAC
>CAMJXP010000005.1 GCA_946409745.1 uncultured Candidatus Saccharibacteria bacterium
TCTTTGGTGAAGGTGATGTAAAAACTTTGATCGAAACTTATGAGCAAAACAAAAATGCCAAAGCTGTAATTGCCGCTCAAGAAATGCCGGAAGAAGTTTGGAATAAGTACGGCATGATTGCCTTAAAAGAAAACGGAACTTTGTCCCATATCGTTGAAAAACCAAAAACTCCAGATTTGTCACCAAGCAATTTGACTTCCTATGGTCGTTATCTATTAACCCCAGAAGTCTTTGACTATCTCGTTCCAACCAACACTGGGCTTGACGGTGAACTTTGGACGGTGGATGCGATTACGAAACTCGCCGAGGTTGGTGATGTGGTAGTCGCCAGAAGCAAAGGCAAATGGATTACGACTGGTGATCCAAAGAATTATTTCTTAGCACATCTTGAATATTCGCTCAAATATTCAGACTATGGTGATGCCGTACGAAAATTCGTCGCTGAAAACTAATGTGTTATAATTTAGAAAAGGAGAGTTTATGAATATAGCGGAGTGGATTATTGTAGTAATACTAAGTGTTACTCTATTTATCTTCCTCATCGTAGGAATCATATTAATGTTAAAAGTCTTTGGCCTAGTGGACGAAGCGAAGAAGATGATTGCGAAGGGCCAAGATATTGCCGACAATGCGAACGGCGTCGTATCCAATGTAAAGGGTATGACTTCGATTGGCGGCGCAGTGGAGAAGTTGGTGGACAAGTACATTAATCAAAAGTTAAAAGATGAGCCGAAGAAGGAGAAAAAAGAAGATGGCGAAGGAAAAGACGGAAAAAAGTAGCAGCGGTGCAGGAAAGTTTTTCCTCGGAGCTGCCCTTGGCGCAATTGCTGGTGCAGTAGCTGGCAAATTCATTCATGACAAAGTCAAAGAAGCTGAAAAAGAATGCGCTCCAGATGGTGAGTGCGAATGTGGCCCTGATTGCGATTGCGATGGCTGCAAGTGCGAAAAAGAGCCAAAAGAAGCTGACAAAAAAGAAGAAAAAGTCGAAAAAGCTGAGAAGAAAAAGAAAGCTTAGTTCTACATGGAACTGAAGCCGAGCGATTTCGTGCATCTGCACAACCACACCCATTACTCTTTGCTAGATGGGTTAACTAAGATACCTGAATTAGTTGACTTCGTAAAGAATGACGGGATGGAAGCAGTTGCGGTGACCGATCATGGTACCATGAGCGGCTTAGTTGAGCTCTATAAATGTTGTAACGATGCCGGGATTAAGCCTCTACTTGGTCTCGAATCATATGTAGCGGCTCGCAAAATGACCGACCGTGACCCGGCGCACGATAAGCAAAGATTCCATATCACGCTCATCGCAATGAACAACAAAGGTTTTGAAAACCTTTGTCGCATCATGAGTAATGCTGAAGAATATGGTAAGTATTACAAACCGCGCACCGATCACGATGAGCTCGAAAAGTACAACGAGGGAATCATTTGTCTGTCTGGTTGTATGGGCTCCGAGATTTCGGAGGCGATTCGTGCCGGTGACGATAAAAGAGCGATTGAACTAATCAATTGGTATAAAGGCGTTTTTGGTGATCGTTTCTATCTTGAGATGCAGGATCATGGTCATCCAAAATCCAGCACGCATTCCGAAGAGCAGAAGCGCGTGAATGATTGGCACATGGCACATGCTAAGGAACTTGGTATCCCGCTAGTCGTAACTTGCGACGCGCACTATCTCAAAAAAGAGGATCAGGATGCGCACGAGGTGCTACTTTGTATCGGTACTGCTGCCAACCTTTCTGATCAGAACCGTATGACTCTAAAAGATTACGATCTTCACGTAATACCGGCGCAAGAAATCATCGACCACTGGAAAGACACTTGCCCAGAAGCCGTATTAAACACCAAAAAGATTGCCGACCGTTGTAATGTAGATTTGCAACTTGGACGGATTTTGATTCCAAAGTTTCCACTACCGGACGGTGAAGATGAAAAGACTTATCTTGATAAGTTGGTCTTTCGCGGATTAGTCTATCGCTACGCCGGGTATAAGCTCGAAGACACAGAAAAGCTTGAAGTGAAAAAGTGTCGGGAAATATTGGAAGAAGTCGATAAAGACCGTGATGAACTACATAAGATTCTGCCTCGTATCGATTATGAGCTTTCGGTAGTAGACCACATGGGCTATAACGGTTATTTCTTAATCGTGCAAGATTTTATTAACTGGGGTAAGAGCCAGCGTATTGTCTATGGGCCAGGTCGTGGTTCTGCAGCTGGCGCGATTCTTGCTTACGCACTTCGCATTACCGAACTAGATCCTTTGAGATACGATCTGCTTTTCGAAAGGTTTTTGAACCCAGACCGTATTTCAATGCCAGATATCGATACCGATATCCAGGATACTAGACGCGATGAAGTGATTGAATATTGTACCAGAAAGTATGGCGAGGGCAGAGTATCAAACATTGCAACCTTTGGTAAGATGATGGCGAAAAACGCCGTGCGCGATGTGGCGCGTGTGCTCGAAGTACCATATGCCGAGGCCGATCGGATTGCTAAAATGGTACCAGACCCAGTGATGGGGCACCACGTAAAGCTTGCTGACGCCATTAAAGATGTACCGGATTTGAAACATGAATACGAAACTAATCCAACCGCGAAAGAAGTAATCGATTTCGCTTCAAGACTAGAAGGAACGATTAGAAATCACGGCGTACACGCTTGTGGTGTAATTATTGCGCCGGATGACCTCGTCAAATTCTTGCCACTTGAAGTTTCAGCCAAAGGTCCAATCGCTGCTCAATTCCCAATGGGTCAGGTCGAGGAACTAGGGCTTCTTAAAATGGACTTCCTCGGGCTTTCAAACTTGTCCGTTATTAATAACGCCCTTAGGATGATTCGTAAAGTTTATCATGATGATATTAATCTGTCGGCTTTGCCGCTCGACGATCCGGAGACTTATGCTTTACTTCAGCGTGCCGAGACCACCGGTGTATTCCAGCTAGAATCAGCCGGCATGAAGCGCTATCTTAAAGACCTTAAAGCCTCTACCTTTGAAGATATTATCGCTATGGTGGCACTTTATCGCCCAGGCCCAATGCAGTTTATTGATTCGTTTATTAAACGTAAGCACGGGGAAGAACCAATTACTTATCTCCACCCAGGGCTTGAGAATTCGCTAAAGAATACTTATGGCATTTTGATTTACCAGGAACAGTTCATGCAGATTTCCAAGGAATGGTGTGGATTTACTGGTGGCCAGGCTGATACGCTCCGTAAAGCTGTAGGTAAGAAAAAAGTGGACCTCATGAAGAAGGTGAAGCCGGAATTTATTAAGGGCGCGATTGAAGTCGGTGGGGCAACCGAAGAAATCGCCGAAAAATTCTGGAGCCAGCTCCTCGACTTCGCTAACTACTGTTTCAATAAGTCCCACGCTGCATGTTATGCTCTTATCGCTTATTGGACAGCCTACCTAAAGGCACACTACCCGGATGCTTTCATGGCAGCACTGATGACTTCTGATATGCGTTGGACTGACCGCCTTGCCATTGAGATTGCCGAATGTAAACGTATGGGGCTAAAAGTATTGGGCCCGGACATTAACCAGTCTTACGGTGATTTTGGTATCGTTGGTGGCGAAAAAACGATTCGCTTTGGGCTTTCCGGTATTAAAAGTATGGGTAAGGCACTGGTCGAAGATATTGTGATTCCAGAACGTGACAAGAATGGCCCATTTAAATCGATTTGTGATTTTGCCAAGCGTGTTGACTCGACTAAGTTTAATAAGAAATCTTGGGAAGCGGCGATTAAGACTGGTGCGTTTGACCGGTTTGCTTCGCGTTCGGATTTACTATTTAACCTTGAAGCGATTCAAGCATATGGCGCAAAGACGCAAAAGGATGTGGGCTCCGGACAAACCGATTTATTTACAATGATGGGTGAAGTAGGCGCAATTCCGGAAGTCGAGATTAAACCTTCGCCAACCCAATTCTCAGACAAGGAACAGTTACTTTGGGAACGCGATTTAATGGGACTTTATCTCTCGGCGCATCCACTCGATAAATATGATGTTTATTTTGACGAGCAAACGCATCCGTATGATTTGATTACGCCAGAGAATAATAACAAGGTCGTGACGATTGGCGGCATCATTACAAATGTGCGCACAATCTTGACGAAAAAAGGCGACAAAATGGCGTTTATCAAAATGGAAAACAAATCCGCCGAGACTGAATTCATCGTATTCCCAAGTGTATTCCAAGAATGCGGCGCCAAACTCGTAGTCGACAATGTAGTAAGAGTGCAGGGAAAGATTAATGCGAGCGATAAGGACGGTAATTTAACTTCCGATGCGAAAGTGACGGCGGATTCAGTGGAATTAATCTCGGACGAAATGCTTGAAGCTTATCAGCCGACCGGCACGAAACTCGCGGCGCCAGTAATGGCGGCGGGTGGCAAGAAACGTTATGGTAAATCTTCGGCGGAAAGAGTTTATGGACCGAAAAAAGATTCAGCGCCAGCTGAACCGCCACGTGTTATTACGACACCGCCAAAGGACCCATTGAAAGAACGTTTGTATATTTTGATTGAAGATCCAGAGAATACGGAAATCCTTTCGGGAATTAGAAGGCTAGCAGATATTCATCTTGGCATGCAAGATGTTGTACTTGTAATGAAGGATGGCGAAACTAAGCGTCCGCTCAAAATGCCGTTTAAAGTTGAAATTAATGATGAACTTTTGAAAGAATTAAAAGAACTTATCGGCGAAGAAAAGGTCAAAGTTAAATAAAGAGGTGGGTTGCTCCCTTATGATATAATATATATGATATGGGAAAGCAGAAAAAACCAGATTTAGTGACGGTGAACCGCAGAGCGCATTATGATTATCAGCTCGGCGATGAGCTTGTTGCTGGGATGGTTTTAACGGGCCCAGAAGTCAGATTAATTCGTGACCACCACGTGCAACTAAAAGGTTCATTTGTGACGATTCGAAATGATGAACTATGGCTGAATAATTTGACACTCGGTGCGGATACCGCCAGGAATATTAAGCTTCTCGCGACGCGGAAACAAATCGCTAGTCTCGCCCGTGAAAAAGTGACGGGCTCGACGATTGTGCCGGTCAAATTACTTGGTGGCGACCGCCATATTAAACTCGTGATTGCAGTAGGTAAAGGTAAGAAGAAATACGACAAACGCGAAACGATTAAGAAACGTGATTTTGAACGAGGGAGGTACGCATGAAAATCTACTCTTGGAACGTCAATGGGCTCCGCTCAGTATTAAATAAGGGTGCTCTTCAAGCGATGATTAAATCAGAAGCGCCAGATATTATTTGTTTGCAAGAAACAAAAGCTAAGCAAGGCCAAGCGGAAGTCGATTTACCAGAGTACGAAGAACTTTGGAATTCAGCCGAACGCGCTGGCTATTCTGGTACCGCCATCTTTACGAAACTAAAACCATTGTCTGTCAAAAATGTTTTACCAACTGAGATTAATATGACGGATGAATTTGGAAATCCTTTAACAGAAGGTCGCGTTTTAACCGCCGAATTTGAAAGCTTCTATCTCGTAAATGTCTATACGCCAAATTCGAAAAATGAACTAGAAAGGCTGTCACTCCGTGAGAAAAAATGGGATCCGGAATTTTTAAATTATCTGAAGGAACTTGATAAAACTAAACCCGTTGTGACGTGTGGTGATTTTAATGCTGCGCACGAAGAAATCGATATTGCGCGCCCAAAAACGAACCATCATTCCGCTGGTTTTACGGATGAAGAAAGACAGGGAATTACGAATTTGATTAGCGCCGGTTTTATTGATACGTTCAGAAGTTTACATCCGGATGAGGTTCGCTACACTTGGTGGAGCCACTGGGGCCATGCGCGTGAAAATAACGTCGGTTGGCGGATCGATTATTTCTTTGTTTCTAAGGTGCTGAAAAACAATTTGAAGTCAGCGGAAATCCACGAAGCGTTAATGGGCTCAGATCACTGCCCAATTAGTATTGAATTGGAGTTTTAATGGACTACATGCATAAATTTAATGAGAATCCGTTCCAGGATCTTTATTGGAATCTCGGCGAACAAACGAAGGAAACGATTAATTTAATTGGTGGCAACTCGCAGAACTTCCGCATGAGTGTAAAAATAGCCGAATACATGACGAGTAAATATCATGTTGACGTAAAGGTAGTTTTGCCGGACGCTCTGAAGGGAAAACTACCACCATTTGACAATATAATATATATGCCGTCTACGGATTCCGGCTCATTCGATGATGTAGACCAGTTCAAAGAATTGATTTCGGCCGCGGATTACAATTTATTGATTGGCGAATTCTCGAAAAATTCCATTACCGAAAAGGCAATTGCGAGCGCTTGTGATTCGAAAGGTAAAATCGTAATTACGCGTGATGGCGTGGATTTACTCGCCGGTTTTAAGCCCGAAAAATCATTAATGAATGATAACCTAATCATATTCAGTTCGATGCCGCAGCTCCAAAAGTTGCTCCGTGCAGTTTACTATCCAAAGGTGTTGCTTTTAACCCAATCTTTGATGCAAGTATCAGAGATTTTGCACAAATTTACGCTGAGTTTTCCAGTTACAGTTATTACGCTCCATGATGGCCAAATTTTGGTTTCGAAGAATGGACTTACTCATGTTATTCCACTTAGCAAGACTGGCTATACACCGCTTTCAATTTGGAATGGTGAATTAGCTGCGAAAGTCACCGTGATGAATTTATTTAATCCGGATAATGCTTTAAACGCTACGACGGCGGCCTTATTTAGTTGATTTGTTTTTCTTTGATAGCTTCTTTTCGATGTCGACAGCGTCGCGGGAAATGTTGTGACGGCGTTGCGCTAAGAAAATCCAAAGCGCGAGACAAATCGCACAGGCAATGACCGTAATGGTGATTTTAACTTCGAGTGGCCAGGACGAATCGTAAAGCGTGACTGTGGTTGCAGCGAAGATTAAAGCTAGGTAAATATTGCGTCGTGTTAAGACAATGGTTTTTGCAAGATCGAAATTTTTGATCATTAGAGAGTTCTTAGTAGCAGTATCTGGGTGGCCGAGAAACTTGCCGTAAATAATAAAATCTAGCATAGTGGCAAGAACGGAATAAACGATACCGACTGAAAGACCAAGTGCGAGATTAATTTTGTTTAAGAAGAATAAACAAAGGCCACCGGCGAGCATAATGTCGGCCGCCATATCGTAAACGGCAGCATATTTACGATATTTCGGGGCTTTGCCTTTTGGAAATGGCCATTTCGAGGCGCAAGTTCCGTCAAAGGCGTCCGTCAGTTCGCCAATCACAAAGAGCGAGAAGGCGATACAGTTTAAATCCTTGGAATCGTTTGGAATCACGGCAATTACAATTAGGATAATTGCGAGAATAATTCTGGTAAAGGTCAGAATGTCGGCGAGATATTTTTTCATTTCTTTAGCTCCTTAAAAATAGTTTCTAGTTGATCAATCTTGTGCTTAATATCGAGTTTATCACGGTTTTTAATGAGAATCTCGCTCATTTTGGCGATGCGTTCCGGATGGTCAAGCAAATCATTCAGGGCTTTTGCCATTTCTTCTGGTGACGGACCATCCGCTAAAACGTAGCTGTCTTTCGGCAAGATTTCTTCCATGTCTTTATCAACGAAGAATGACGGAATGCCAGCGGCTTCGGCTTCAATTAAAGTCATGCCAAAAGTATCATAGTTATAAGAAACTAAAACATCAAGGTGGGCTTTACCCATAGTTTTCCAAATCTCATCAAAGGGTTTTGGACCATAAAATTTAACTTTGAGGTGATGTGCCTTCGCGTACTTTTTGGCGCGCTCTAAATCTGGGCCGGGACCGTAGGCATCAAGGAAATAATTAGTTTTTTGATATTTAGTTTGCAAAATATCGAGTGCTTCGAGAAAGGCCATTGGGCGTTTTTCGCCGGAAATCCGAGAATGCCAAATGATGTTTAAAGTTTCGCCTGGATTTAGGCTTCTTGGCTTCACATTAATCTTCACTTTTTCGGAAGATAAGCCGTGGTGAAGGGCTACGATTTTTTTCGTGACGCCATAGTGCATGAGTTTCTTTTTGAAATGCTCGGATGGAGTAATGATGATGTTCGCGTAGTTCGCGTGATTTACCATCATGGTCCACATTTTGGATTTAGCAATACTAGTTGCTAAATAATTATCACGAGTGACCTTTTTTGCGTGCGGTAGGTACCAGGAATGAAAACGATTTAGGTTTCTCGCCACAAAAGTACGAAGGCCTTTTGGAATCAGATTTTCTTCGCCCATGTCTTCACGACCGTGCATCACTTGCACGGCTGGAATATGAAGTTTTTTCGCAAGTCTAAGCCCAGCAATCGAACAGCCGGCTTCGTAGTGAACATAAAAAATATCAAAATCTTTAATCTCAGGATGGTTTTTTAAGAGCCAACGTTCCACGATTTTTGGACGACGTGCAATCGGCGTGGCGCCGCGGCCAAAGTGTTTACAACTTGGCACTGGAAAGATGTTTTTCTTGGCGAGTTCGGCAATTTCTGCATCAGTATGCGGGTAAGCACTCGAAAAAACTTCTACAGTGTGACCACGTTTTTCGAGTTCAGCTTTTTCAATGTTAATGACGGACACGATGCCGCCGGTAAGATCAAGGTAGCAATCAGAAAAAATCGCAATTTTCATAGTTTTATCATATCACATCTTGATATAATAGTTTTATGAACGCGCGAATTCTAGCCGATGCGAAAATCATTTACGATTATCTTTCTGGGCACATTCAGCCGACCGAAAAAGCGGATTTTTTACTCGTACTAGGTAGTCATGATTTAATGGTGCCGGTTCTAGCGTCTGAGTTATTCACCGAGAAAATGGCACCGCTCATTGTTTGTAGTGGCGGGTTTGGCAAAATCACGCGTGAGATTTGGAATGAAGAAGAGGGTAAGGTTTTTGCAAAAAAATGCATTGAAATGGGCGTGCCAAAGGAGAAGATTCTGATTGAGAAAAACGCCACGAATACGGGCGAGAATTTTACTTTGACGAGAGCCTTGCTTGAAAAAGAGGGAATTAAAGTTAATTCCGGGATTATCATTTGTAAGCCATACATGGCGAAGCGTGCGCTCGCCACGGCGAGAAAACAATGGCCGGAAGTAGATTGGCGCGTCGCGGTAAAAAAGATCCCACTTGAAGAGTATATTTCGGACGAAGATCTGGAGCGCGAGATCAATGTGATGGTCGGTGATCTGCAGAGGATGAAAACCTATGCCGAAGCCGGTTTCCAAGTACCGGTCGACATTCCGGATGATGTTTGGGATGCGTATAAAAGACTGGTGCGAGCGGGATATACTGAATACGTACAATAAAAAAGACGACCAACTGGTCGTTTTTTTGGTGGGCGAGGGGGGAATCGAACCCCCACGGTATTACTACCACCAGATTTTGAGTCTAGCGCGTCTACCAGTTCCGCCACTCGCCCTTGGTGATTATTTTAACACATTTTAGGTATTTATGCTATAATTTTACTATGAATCCAGATACCGGTGGGCAGTCTTCGAGTGACCTCAGCAGGCAAGCAGCCGCACAACTCGCCAGAAAGAAAGTTTTGGCGGCTTATACTGCGCAGGCCCAGAAAAAAGCCGAGGAAGCCAATGCCGCAAAAGCGCAGCCGGGTCAACATTTGAAGGATCAACCGGTTCCACAGAAAATTAATTCTGAATCTTGGAAAAAATATCACTCTGCTTGGCAGGATTATTATCAAAAATATTACAGTCAGTATTACTCGAATGCCGCGCGTGATTACATCGCGAAGGAAAAGCTTCGCGAGGCCCGTGATAAAGCCGAAGAAGAGGAGATTTTATCAAAGAGTAAAGCGAGTGAGAAGGATAGTAGCCTTCGCATTAAAATTCGTAAAAAGGCAACGGAAAACGCGAAGAAATCGCGTCGTATGCGCAAGTTTATCCCATTATTTGCTGGTCTCACCGTTGCGCTCGTGATTTTGTTCTTGCAATATAATCGTCTGATTTTCGCCCCGATTATGGCTTACATGTCACCAGGAAATGTGCCGGCATCAGAAATTGAAGCGATTGATCCAACGATTACACAAACTGTTTCGGCCGATCCTAGACTAATCATTCCAAAGCTTAATGTAGATGTGCCGGTGCGCTATAACGTACCACTTTCTGGTATTATGCAGGCGATGAATAACGGCGTGGCTCACTACCGCATTGCCGGCGCGAGCGCCTATCCGGGTGAAATCGGGAACTTCATCTTGACTGGCCACTCCGCGGGCGATGTTTATAGCTCGAACCCTTATAAATACATTTTCTCCGGTCTCGAGAGGCTTGAAGACGGTGATTTGATTTATGTAAATTACAATTCCGTGCGTTACACTTACCGTGTAACTAAAAAGGAAGTGGTTGAGCCGACTAACGTAGCGGCACTTGTGGTACAAACCGATAAGCCACTCATTACACTCGTCACTTGTACACCACTTGGTACTTCGAGATATCGTTTACTCGTGACCGGTGAGCAGATTTCGCCAAGCTACGAAGGTGCCAGCCAAGAATCCGGTCAAGATATCCCAGCCATCGACGAGAGCACGGCACTGCCATCCAACGAACCATCCTTCTTTGAAGGATTATGGAATTGGTTTACTGGACAATAATTATCTAGGAATTAACCATTCACGCACTAAACCATCATCGTTGAAGTAATACATCCAACGATTATTGGTAATGGTGACTGGGAAATGTGCGGAAACATTCGTAGAAATTGAACGACGGTTTAAACCATCATAATCGTAGACAATGAGCTCGTTATTCTTAACAGTGTAAATCATATAGTTTGTGATCCAACCGAATTTTTCAGATTCTGGCGACCATTCTTTGAGCGCCAAAGCCTCCATATCAAAGGTAGCAAGTTGGCTGCCATTTCTTAGGAAGATAAAATCGCCATCATGACCGACTTTGTAATAATTTGGAGCAAAACTCAGGTCAGCACGAGCGACTTCCGTTAAGTCGTCTTTTTTGTAGACAATCACTTCGAGATCGCGAATCACAGTAATGTATTTGTCTTCATAAAACTTGCTAAGAAGGAGCGTGGCTGGGGCCTCGAGTTCTTCGATTGGTGTGGCTTTTTCGTCGCCGAGTTTTAAGAGATTAATCTTTTCTTTCGTAGAATAAATGATTTCATTGTCGTAATAATCGTAATGGATGACGCCGCTTGCTAAAATCGCGGAGATTTGGCGCGATTCGACATCAATTTTATGGAGGTTACCATTACGCATCGCAAGTAGGTTTGATGCAGAGCTATCAAGAATGCGAACATCTTCGAAATTCGAAGCAAACTCGCGTGTGAGATTCACGCTTTTTATGGCATTACGAACGTTTAGGAGCACCCACTCGATATTTTCGCCATTTTTCACTTTAAAAAGAATGTGTTCGTTGGCATTATCCCATTCGGTAGCCAAGATTTCACCTGTAAACAAGCCTGACGCGGCACCAGTAGCGAGGCTAACACTAGAAAAGGCTTTCGAAATATCAACCGCAATTGGTTTGATTGTAGTGCTATCTAGATTAATTAACGTCCAATTAGTAGTCTTGTTAATTAAAAGAATTAAGTTGCGGTTCGGCGAAACGGTCGCAAAAGTCGTGCCAGTGGCATCGTAAACATCTTCTTTTTCGCGCTCTTGTCTAAACAAATACGGATAATTCAAACGATAGAGTAGACCTTCACGAATCGTGACGGTCTTAGTCCAGGTGTCATAACCTTCTTTTGATAACAAAACGGTGTGTTCGCCACTGCTCAAAATTTTACTGGAATTCGTACGCTGAAAACGGAGTAATTCGTCGTCAATTGTGATGTTTAAACCGGTCGGGATGGAATTGATTTGAAGCATGCCTTGACGTTCAACTTTGAGATCACCATTAATCCAATAACCGGATACCACAAAACCGAGAACCACCACCATACTTACAACGGCCAGAAACATAACAAATTCAGAAAAAATGATGCGGAGGCTTTGACGCTTAGCGCGTTTTTCGTAGTCCATGTATATATTATACCATAAACAAAATTTCGTTTTTAGCACTTGCAATTTGCATAATTGTTATGTATGATTATTTTAGGAACTTAAGCGAGGTATTATGACCAACTCAAACCAACAATCAAGTGCGGCATCAGCGTCTAGGAAACCTAGAGCGTCTACTACGATTGACCGAAAAAGAGTTGCCCGCCCGGTGAGAGATGGTTCGATTATTTCAAGAACTTCAGAGATGGTGGTAAATCGTTCTTCGAGCCAGCCACAGGCAAGGCAGATTTCTGTCAAGCAAACTAGCCAGATTCAGTCGAGTAGACCACAATACAGTCAAGAAGCCCAGATGAGCCAACAGCAGATGCAACAATCACAGCAAAAGCAACAATCACAGGTTCAGCAGCAGATACAGACACAATCCCAGCAGATGCAGTCGGGGCAAATGCAATCCCAGCAGATGCAGAAATCACAGGCCGAGATGACTCAACAGCAACAAATGCAAGCTCGCAGGATGCAGGTTGAACGAATTCAGCAGCAAAGACAGCGTCATTTGATGCAGATTGCGACCCAGAGAATGCAACAAAGAATGGCCGCTAAGAAAGAGCAGCCAGTAGTACAAAAGGAAACTGCTCAGCAAATGAAAGAGACCGCGATTGAAAAGGCTCTCGCAACGGCTTCCAGAACTAAAAAACAAGAAAGAGAATCAACTAGAATTCATTTTGGCTTTAAGCGAGTACTTCTCGCAATGGCTTGTGCCGCCGTTTGCGTGTTCGCAATCGTTTATTTCGTAAATCTAAACGCGCCGAACATTTCACTTAAAGTAGCCGCTATGCAATCTGGTATTGAGGCTACGTATCCAACATTTGTACCACGCGAATACAGCATTTCTAACATCACTTCCGAAGATGGAAAAGTTACTATGGTCTTTAAACATAGTGAAGACGAAGCAAAGGGCTTTATTTTGATTGAAGAAAAATCTTCTTGGGATTCCAATGCTCTACTCAATAACTTTGTGCGTTATGAATATGGTGATGATTATACCTCTGTGCGCGAGCAAGGCCTTACGATTTACATCAGCTCGTCGGATGCGGCTTGGGTGAATGGTGGAATTGTTTACAAGATCAAAGCTCCAGTCAATACATTGACCAAAAAACAGATTAAGTCAATTGCTGTGTCACTCTAAAAGTGATATAATATGATTCATGGAAAAAGCTATTACTCGTTTTGCACCCAGCCCAACTGGTTATATTCATATTGGTAATGTTCGCTCAGCGATTTACCCTTATCTCGTCGCTCGTCAGTCCGGCGGGAAGATGATTCTGAGAATTGAGGATACTGACCGCGAGCGCTATGTGGAAGGTGCAACCGAGCTCATCGAAGATACTTTGAAGTGGCTTGGGCTTGATTGGGATGAAGGCCCGATTGTAGGAGGCCCAAGTGAGCCGTATTTCCAGAGTGAGCGCCTCGATATCTACATGAAATGGGTTCAGAAACTCCTAGACTCTGGCCGTGCTTATGCTGATCCGACGCCAGCCGAGAAGATTGATGAATACCGCAAGAAATGTGAGCAAGAAAAAGTGCCATTTCTTTATCGTAATTTCCGTCCGGAAAACCCACCAAAGTGGGAACCAGGCATGCCGATTCGTTTCAAAACTGAACCAAAGGAATACAGTTGGACGGATGCCGTAATGGGCGACATGCACACCGGTCCGGAAGTTCTCGATGATATTATTCTGATTAAAAAAGATGGTTATCCGACTTATAATTTCGCGCACATTGTGGATGATGCCGAAATGGGCGTGACGCACGTGATGCGGGGCGTTGAATATCTTTCCAGCACACCAAATTATTTGGCGCTTTACGAAGCGTTTGGTTTGGAGCGTCCAGTACTCGTTTCTTTGCCACATATCCTCGCACCAACGGGGAATAAGAAACTCGGTAAACGCGACGGCGCGAAGTCGGCGACGGAATACCGTGATGATGGCGTGCTTCCAGAAGCGATGCTGAATTACCTCGCCTGCCTGGGTTGGAATGACGGCACGGAACAAGAAATCTACACGAAGGAAGAACTCATCAAAAGCTTTTCGCTCGATCGCATCCAGAATTCTGGCGCCCGTTATGACGAAACGAAACTATTATGGATGAACGGCCAGTGGATTCGTCGCATCTTTGACGAACAGGGCGCGAGAGCTTTGTATGACCGCACGACCCACTTCTGGCCAGCCGAAGCCGAAGAGTTTCCAGAAGAGTATCGCGTAAAAGTACTCTCGATTATTTATGACCGTTTGAAAGTTTTGTCTGATCTAAAAACCATGACGACTTATTTCTTCAAGGATCCAGAAGTAGATGTGAAGATGATTGTCGAGAACAAATTCCTTAAAAAAATGTCCGAAGCGGAGCTCGAAGATTTATTAAAGACTTCGATTCGTGAACTCACGGCACTTGAAGATTGGAATGCGGATAGTTTGCAAGAAGTACTAAACAACTTGCTCGAAAAGACCGGCAAAAAACCAGCTGAACTCTTCTCGCTGATTAGAATTGCTTTATCGTTTGCACCATTTAGCCCGGCACTTAACCTTACTCTTGATACGCTCGGCCGCGAGACTTCACTTGCTCGCCTCAACCGTGCCGCAGCGGCGATTTAGATTCGCTCTTGAAGCATAAGCTTGATATGTGCTAAAATGAGGTTAATGGCTAAGGAAAAGTCTGATATTGTTCTTGATACCGACAAACCATCGAAGACCTGGGTGGTCCTTTTGGTTTGCGGAATTTTCGGCATCTTAGGTGGCATCACCTGTGCTGTCGTGTCATTTTTACTTCCGTCCGAGACTTTAGCCGAAATTGAATTTCCGACTATCCCTTCATCATCAACGAGCGAAAAGATTTATAGCGATTTGACTGGGTTAGAATTAGCAACTAAAGCCGAGAAAAACACCCCGACTTTTTGTATTCAGACACCAAATGGCACTGATGGTGCACGTCCACAAGCATCACTCGATAAAGCTGGTGTGATTTTTGAAGCGATTGCCGAAGCCGGCATTACGAGGTTTGCCGCGATTTACCAGAATCCAGGCGCCAGCGTGATTGGGCCGATTCGTTCACTCCGTCTTTACTATTTGCAATGGGATACACCGTTTGATTGTACGATTGTGCACGCCGGTGGTGCGGATGATGCGCTCGCTGCGGTTCGCAATGGTGGCTACAAGGATTTGACCGAAAGTAATACCTATATGTATCGTGGACAGTCTGGCACTAGGCGTTGGAACAATCTCTTTACGAGCGGTACATTACTCACGCAATTTGCGAGCGATTATGGCTACACGACGTCGTCCGTGAATGGTTTCGCCAGAATGACCCCAGAAGAGTCCGACAAGGCCCGCGTGGATGAAACTGTGGCCGAAAAACTCGTGATCTATAAGCCAGCCGTTGCGAATACTTCTGAAGTAAAACCAAAGGCGGCTAGTATCGTGATTCGCTTCGGCGCACTCCCAACCTACAACGTGGTCTACACTTACAACAAAGAGACGAATAAATATGCCCGTACTTATGAAAATAATAATATCAACGAGATTCTGACCTGCCCAGAAGGGGATAATGGCAAGGTGGATCCGGAAAAAATCTGCCAAAAAACCGCCGGTCTCACCCCATCCGTGGTGGTAGCGATGGTTGTGGAAGAACATAAGGCGGCTGATAACTATCACGAAGATATCACGGCGATTGGTTCCGGTCAGGCTTACATCTTCCAGAATGGTACTGTGATTAAGGGCGGTTGGAGCAAGCCAACTACAACTGACCAGATTAAATTCAACGATGCAAATGGCAGGGAAGTGAAACTTGCCACTGGGCAAACGATTATTGAGGCTGTCCCAACCTACGGTGCTATTGAATATTAGAGAAAAATGTGCTATGATAATGACACGGTTCCGTCGTCTAGTGGTCTAGGACGTCTGGTTCTCATCCAGAAAATCGCGGGTTCGACTCCCGCCGGAATCACCAAGATTTCGAATTAAAAAGACAACGAAAGTTGTCTTTTTTGAGAAATCGCAGGTGATTCCTAGCGTGCGAAGCACGCGTCTATCACCAAGTTCGCTCGCCGAAGTGGAATCGGCAAATATGTGGCTAAGTAGTCTTCCGAAAAAGACTGATTGAAAATGAGACTTAATTTATTCTACGAAGCTCTTTAATGGTATCGTGATTGGCTTTCAAAACAATTACCAGCGTTGCGCAAATAGTTGAAACAAGAATAATGCCAGCTATCACAATTGGGACAAAGACAGTCGGCGAGCCAATATCCATGGAATATGTTGAAGGAGTATGGAATAACCCGTTCATAACGCTAGATATTTTATCACCAGCTATTAGCTGGGCTAAAAACGGAATAGCGATACCGATTATGCCAGTTAATACCCCAACACTAAAAGAATATATTAGCGTATATACAAGGTAAATCTGCAGGATATTTCCTTTAGTGTAACCAATAGCTGTAAATATAGCATTTTCAGTTCGAGAGTCGGAGAGTATTCTGCCGATTGTCGTCATTAGAATAATAGCGCAAAGAAAAGTCACAACAATGAGGACAAAACTGATGATTATTTTTGTCTTATCAAATATATCTGATACCAGAATTGCACTATTGCTTGATTCTGTTAGGACGAATGGTTTATCGATTTGGCAAATAACACTATCACAATTATAATTATCCAGAAATTCTTTAGCTTGGTTTGCCGTGTTGAATTCAAAAATAAATGTGTCTTTGTTATACATATAACTATTTAAATCTTTTTCAGCGGTAAAAAATTCTTTCACTAATTCTTTTTGTTTGTCCGTTATTCTTTCATATGGAATAATTACACCTTCTGGGAGTCCACTGCTCGCTATGCTTCGTATGAGATCAGAAATGTTACTGTGAGTATCCGAGAATACTCTGTTGGGGAAGACACCAACAACCCGAAAGGTAATTAGCTTTGCGAACCCTTCTATATTATTTGGGTGCATACATGTTTCACTTGGTAAAACAATACCCTCTTCTCCTTTCAATGCTGCTTTGATGTAGGCAACCGCCTTTGCATCGCGATAGCAGAATTGGATTGTCTTTTGACCAACTTTCCGCCATAGAGTTTCATCTATAATTACTGGTATTTCCGAGTCGTCTACATTTACGCCAGCATCTAAATATAAACTATATAAACTATCCTTAATAGCCAAGACTGGGTTGCTAAACCTAGGCAAAACTATATCATTCAGATTGCTATTAATGATGGTTTTTAGTTCTTCTTCGCCGTCTGTCGAAATAGGCGTAAGAGCGCCGCCATTACTAGGGTGTAAGGTCGCACTATAATGGTTTAAATCTTTGGCGCCAGCTTGTTCTGATAGTTTTTCGGCGTCCTCTAGGTTATAATTGTTCTGGGTCATTGCGGCCTCAATAATAGCTGCCGTTGATGCTTTAGTGCCCATTTTAATATCAGATGTTCCATCTGTATATTTTTCTATTGGATATTCAAAAATGATTTCTTCGTCAGAGTATAGGCCATTCTTTTTGTTTTGTTCGTAAATTTCCAATGCGCGTTTCATAAGTAAATCATTATTCGACATGATCGAAAACTGCATATTTCGTGCCTCTACAAGATATTTATTATTGATACCATAATCCAAATATGGCTTTATCCCGTTTTTTAGATTAAACATCATTGAAATGAGGGCCGCCGTCAAACCAAATAGCAACCCTGAGGTGATAATGCCAATGAACAAGCGCACTCTGCGAATACGAAATTTCGTCTTGGCTAGAATAAATGCATGTTTAATTCTCATCCGTTAACCTCCCCTCAGCCATTGAAATATGCCTGCTCATTTGTCCAGCAATAGCCGGATCATGCGTGACTATAATCAATGTACATCCGAAACGAGACTGGAGTTCTAATAGCAAGTTTATTACTGCTTGTGCGGCGTTTCGATCTAGGTTACCAGTTGGCTCATCTGCAAAAATGTATTTTGGAAGATTTACGAGTGCGCGCGCGATGGCAACACGTTGCATTTCTCCACCGGAAAGAATATATGGCATAGAATCAACCCTATCCCTAAGTCCTACCAACTCCAATAGAAGTCGGGCACGCTTATCATATTCTATCTCTGAACACTTTTTATTAACGAAACTAGGTATTTTGACGTTCTCAAGCACGGTTAAATGCCGTTGCAAATAAAACGACTGAAAAACGAAACCGATTTTGTCGGCACGAATCCTGGCGCGTTGGTTTTGGGCTAGATTAGATATGTATTCATTGTCGATTTTTACTGTACCAGAATCTGGAGAATCAAGGCCAGAAATGATGTTGAGCAGAGTACTCTTACCACAACCAGTTTGACCAGTAATGGAGATTTTCTCTCCATCACTAATTATCAACGACACATCTTCAAGGATAGTTTTTGCGCCAAATCTTTTTGAAACATTTTTTATTTCGATCATAATTTTAATAATAGCAGTACCAACTATATGGCAGAGCATAATCGTCAAAGCTAGTATTTGCTGTTGAACCGTATTTATATTGGCAATATCCGTAAATATTTAAGTCTAGAAACTGATTGCTGGACGTTTTGCATTTCCAATTATACACAGATGTCCCAGATAGTATAGCAGTAGTTCCTGGGTATTGCCATGCGCATACTTTTTGTAGGTCGTTAATATAAACCTTTGTTGCAAAAGCAGCGGATGAACAAAGTGTCACTATAGTGGTACTAATAGCTAATCCTGCGATAGTTTTTTTCATTGTTTAGACCTTCATTTATACTTATATTGTATATTATTAATTTGAATAATACAATAACCGTTTTCAATGAGTAGACATTGACATTTCATCGAACTTGTGCTATAATAATAGATGAAGCTATAGTTTTATCTTGTTAGGAGGGATAGAATATGAGCGTGCTCAACAGGCTTCGTAATTTACTTCTTAGACCTAGGATTTCTAACTGCTGTGGCTGTCACGGCAAAGACATTACCGTCTGGTCGTGGGAGAAAGACGGCGAATTTTTCGCCAAAATCCAGTGCGACAATTGTAAACGCGAAAAAATCTTTAGCGGTGGCGATTCCGAGGATGATATCATTAATTACACCATTATAAAATGGAACGATGAATGCAATTTTTGGGACTACCACGAACGCTCCGCCAAGCGCCATTCAAGACATGTTTTCTAGGTCATACCGCCTTGCAAAAGGCGGTTTTTTATAGTATAATAATGTTTATGAAAAACTTACCGATTGTAGCATTAATTGGCCAAACTAACGCCGGTAAATCGAGTATTTTAAACCGTATGGCGCATAAAAACATCGCCATTGTCGCCCGCGAAGAGGGCACCACGCGTGACAACGTGATGGCAAATATCGATAACCGTTTTATTTTGATTGACACGGCTGGTCTTAAGGATCCATCCGATGATTTTGAAGCTTCAATTCAGGAGCAGATTAATGACGCAATCGATACCGCGGATGTGATTCTCGTAACACTTGATTCGACTAAATATTTCGACCATAAGGATGCCCGCATCGCAAAAGACGCTCTC
This sequence comes from uncultured Candidatus Saccharibacteria bacterium, assembly GCA_946409745.1. Lineage (GTDB taxonomy): Bacteria > Patescibacteriota > Saccharimonadia > Saccharimonadales > Saccharimonadaceae > Nanosyncoccus. The sequence continues at coordinate 19,529 of CAMJXP010000005.1, forward strand.
CGCTCGAAGAAAACGGTTTATCTGGTCTTAAATAAGTGTGACCTCGGCGAATCGCTCGAGATTAACGAGTTTAGAGCGCTCGGCATTGCTCCGGAAAACATCTTTTACGTCTCCGCGACGACCGGAGAGGGAATAAATAAGTTTCTCGCCGCGCTCCCAAACGAAAGAATCCAAGAAGAAAAGAGCGATAAGATTAAGCTGGCCCTGATTGGCCGTCCGAATGTTGGCAAATCTAGCCTATTTAATACCCTCGGCAAGAAACAGCAAGCGATTGTAAGTTCCCGTCAGGGTACGACGCGCGATGTAAACCGTGTAAATGTGAAATATAAGGGCAAAGAAATTGAAATTCTCGACACGGCCGGTCTTCGAAAGCCAGGCAAACGCGAAGTAGGGATTGAGAAATTCTCCGCTATTCGTACGCTCGCCGCGATTGAAGAGGCCGATGTCTGTGCTTTACTCGTTGATGCTACGGAGCCACATTCGAAACTCGATCAATCACTCGCCGGCCAGATTATTGGGGCCGGTAAGGGAATTATTATCGTGGTGACGAAGTCCGATCTACTCGAAAATGCCACCCCGACCAATTATTTCGGCGATGAGAACATCAAAAACCGTACCGCCGCCGATTTCTTAATCGACGGACTGGAAAAAGACTTTAACTTCCTCCCTTATGCGCCGGTAGTTTTAACTAGTTCCGAAACGGGCGAAAATGTTACCCAGCTCTTTGAGCTTGCCCTCCAGGTTTCCGAAAATCGTAAGACCGAAATCAAGACTTCTGACCTCAATAAAATCCTGAACGAGGCCATTCTAGAGCACGCGCCGGCTGGGCTCAAAAACACCCGTCCGAAGCCAAAATACATCGTGCAAACCGATACTTGCCCACCTTGGTTTGTGGTGCACGGCCACGACCTCGGACTCTTACACTGGTCTTGGAAACGTTTTTTGGAACGTAAAATCCGCGAAAAGTACCCATTTATTGGGACGCCAATCATGTTTTCGTTTCGAAACGACAAAAGTGATGGCGAAAAATAGGGAAAAGTGATAAAATAATAATAAGTGGGGGTATTTTAAGCGAAATAGGTTTTTCACATCCGTGAAAGCAAAATTTCCTATTTCGTATTTTCGTACTTTAAAAAGGAGGTATTGTTTTATGGCGGAAAGACCCATCTATGTCCTTGATACCAACATCCTCGTAGACTATGTTGATATCATCCCTGGAAATGGCGGGCGTCAGCCGGCCGAACCGACAATCGACCTCTCTGAAGCGCGCATTGTGATCCCTTCCGTAGTTGTGCGAGAACTTTCGAGCTTTAAGAAGGAGAAGACCGACCGCGGAAAAGCCGCGCGCGTAGCCCTTCGTCGGCTCAGAGCTCTCTCGGAAACGGAGATCCACCCAATGGACTGCAGTTACGGGATGTCTGTCGCAACCACGCTGAACAATGACAAGCAGGAAATCTACATTCTGCCCGTGCACAAGGATTTTCGGAGATGTCTTCCGTTTAATCCCGCTGAAAACGACATGGACGGACAAATCATCCTGACTTCCATTGCGGCTGCGATGATAGACCTTGGACTCCAAGTGGACGGCACTGCAGACAAGCAAGTAGTAAGGGAAACTATGTTTAACAACGTGGTACTCCTTACGAACGACAATGGCCTGGCCATCAGAGCCAGAGAACGGGGGATACAAACTAGCCGTTATGGCTACAAGTATCCGGAAGCTTACACTGGACGGCGTGATATCGTCGTGCCGAAAGATGTTTTCATGGAATTCTTAAGTGCCAGATTTATGTCGCGCGAATTCTTTGAAGAGCATATGCCGGCCGATACGCCGAAACTGATCGCCAACGAGTTCCTTGTCATGAGGCTCGAAGACGAGAACGATTATCCGCCCGGGTTCTACCCCAAAGAGGATCCTTACTTTACCTATGTGGGTCGATACGACTTCGATGAAGACGGCATCGTCCCGCTGAAGTATGCGAGCGATTTCCCGATTGGGCTCGATAATCCCGGTCAAGCAATTTATGCAGAGTGCCTCAACAATCCGCAGTTTTCGGCGGTGGTCTGCACTGGGCCAGCTGGCTCGGGCAAAACCTATATGCCGACGATTTACGGATACATGGCCTGCAAAGACGGACAGTACATCGGTGTCACCGTGGTACCGTGCGAAGGCCGAAGCAACATTGGCGCTCTACCTGGAGATTTGAACGATAAGATGGACCCGGACGTCCAGCCAATCAAAAATGCGCTGAGGAACTTCCTCCTGAGCGATAATCAGAAATTCAGGAAAGAGCTCGAAAACCTACGCAAGTTTGGTACCGGCAAAGCTGCGCGTGCTGCATGCAAGAATGGTAAAAACGGTAAAAACGGCAACTGTTCGGATGATGCAGATGATGACGCTCCAGATAAACGTTCGATTAAGGTCCGGCTCAAAGAACAAGTCGATTTGATTTGGGACAACTGGTTTTCCAATATCCCGGTCGAGTCGGCTAGAGGACGCGATTTCGCGTACGAGCTGGCAATCTATGATGAAGCCCAGGACCAGAACGCCACTCAGATGGATACTCTGATTAAGCGTCTCGGTGCCGAAGGCAAAATCATTATCACTGGCGACGTGGAACAAATCCACGCACCCTACCTTGATCAGACTAATAATGGTCTAGTCTATGCGCAGAGGCTTCTCCTCGGCAGTACCAGGGTCGCACAAACCTGTTTTGTTGAAGAAGAAGTCATTCGTCACCCGCTTATTCGAGAGATTGCCGAACGCCAGAAGGCGAAAGCGCCTGTCGAATAAACTTAGCAAATACCCCCTCACCCTCGGGCCCTACGTATGTAGGGCCTTTTTCATGGTATAATATAGATATGAAACTAGTTGTTGGCCTCGGCAATCCGGGCAATCAGTACAATTTTACTCGCCATAATTCGGGTTTTTTGGCGCTGGATTTTTATTTTAAACTAAATGGCTTCAAGTGGGCCGAAAAGCCGAAATTCGGGGCAATTTATGCGAAAGAGACCGTAAATGGCGAAGAGTATATCTTTCTTAAGCCACAGGATTACTACAACGAGAGCGGCCGCTCGGTTTATGAGTTTTTCCGCTACCATAAGCTTAAGCTTTCGGACATCCTGGTGATTTGTGACGATTTTAACCTGGAATTTGGTAAGATTCGCTACCGCGCAAACGGCTCGGCTGGGGGAAATAACGGTCTAAAATCAATTATTTCGCATCTAGGTACTGATGAATTCCCGAGACTTCGTATCGGTACAGGGAATGATGAGCTCCGCAATAAGATTGGTGATGTTGATTTTGTGCTTTCGAAATTCACTCCGGAAGAAAAAGAAAAATTACCGGAGATTTTAAGAGAAGTAGCCGAAAAGATCTAATTAAGAGCCCAGGCATTCGCCCCGAGGGCGCGGATGCGACCTTTGATTTCGAGTAACGTCACAGATTGGTTAAATACCTCCGGCGGAAGCTTGGTGCTCGTCATAATTTCTTCACCAGAGCGAAGACCACCGGCCAGGGAATTCAGGATTAAAGTTTCGACATCAGTATCGCCTTTTAGGTGGCATTTCTTTTTACGAGCAAGGAATTCTTCTGGGAAGAGTTCTCTCAAAATGTCATCCGGCTCAGTATATGGAAAAGCACCCTGGCGAATCAGTTTATTGCACCCCTGTGAATAAGGACTCGTGATGTTACCAGGGACAGCAAACACTTCCTTGCCTTGTTCGAGGGCGTGCGTCGCGGTATTTAGAGAACCGGATCTTTCAGCCGCCTCAACTACCACCACGATATCGGAGAGCCCAGAGATGATACGATTTCGCTCAAGAAAACTCGTTTTTGGGTAGACTTTGGTGCCAGGGGCGTATTCGCTAATAATGGCGCCACCAGTCTCGATAATCTCCGTAGCGAGTTTCCTATGATTTCTGGGGTAGATTTCATCGATTGGCGTACCGAGAATAGCGATTGTCGTACCTCCAGCATCTAGCGCGGCCTGGTGGCCAATCGAATCAATCCCATAGGCTAGGCCAGAGATCACGATGACGCCGTGCTTTGCGAGCGTGTACCCTAGCTGATAAGCGACCTCTTCACCGTATCTGGTATTGTGTCTGGAGCCCACAATGGCGACCGTTTTAGTACGTTTTTGCGGGATTTTGCCATAATAATACAACATTTTAGGCATAACCGCAATAGTACCCAACACCTCTGTATATTTTGCTTCTAGGGGTGCAATTTGGTTGATTTTTTCAAAAAAGTGTGAAAAAAGTGTTGACATATTATCTCCTGTGTGATATAATCATAGACAGTTAGGGCACAAAAATGTCCTACACCGCACCTAAATAAGTTATAATTTCAGCTATACTTCCTATAGTGTAGCAGAAATTGCGTGCTTTTGAAACCCTTTCGGGCTTTAGATTTCTTAATGGTTTAAAGTTTTATAAGTATTACCTCCACTTTGAAAGGGAGTCTTCGAAGGCATAGCAATCCCTCTAACCGGCGGGCCCCAATTTGTGTGAGGTGGGTCGCGCTTCCGGGGTTCTCCCGGTATCATAGAGAAGCGTTAGAGGGCCAAAATAGCCTCAGGTGATGCCCACCCTTACCTGAGGCTTTTTTGATCTTATTTTTTCTCCACTTTTGTCACAAACATTATTTCGCAGGCACCATTACCACCGTCGTCACGGCGAAGACTGGAAGTATAGACGGGTTCGCCTGGGCGATCCGAATACATACTGACAAGATAGCCAACGAGACGAACGGTTTCGCCACGGCGGAAGCCGAGAATTTGATCGCGAACCTCTCTAGTTGCCGGGATGAGATGATTATTAGACATCTTAAAGTCGGAATATTTATTTCGGAAGGCGCCATTATAATATTTACTAATATCCTCGACCTCGAAGTTTTGGAAGGATAGATAACATTTACGGTCGTACTGCCGATAGGAAATATCAGGGTCGCTAAGACTGTCTTGAAGATCGCCCCAAGCGAGGCAGACATCGCGCGGGACATAGGTGTCAAAGAAGCCGAAGCCGAAATAGTCGTGCACACTAGTCACGACCCCAGTAATATCGTAATAGGCGAGGTATTTAAACGTGGCTTTGATACCATTTAGAGAACCATATTCCTTGCCACTGACATCAATTTGAATGGGATCTTGGTTAATGGAGGAAGTTAATCTATCACTGTAGTCTGGTAAGCCAAGCGCCTCAAAAGTGGTGTCGAAACGGTATTTATGATATAGAATCGTAATCGTTGGGATTGCGGCGACGGCGAGAACGCAACAAATAATAATCGCTACGGTGCGTTTATTCTTGAGTTTACTGGCAGTACGGTATTTTTTAGCAGCGACGCTCCGCTCTTCTTTGGTCATTTTTGACGGAGTAAAATAGATTTTCGACGGGTCTAATTTCGCCATAGTTTTATTTTAACATAAATCACTTATGGTTGACGGCGTGTGATATGATATTATTATATGTCTAAAAATTTAGTGATCGTAGAGAGCCCGGCCAAAGCCCACACTATCGAGAAATATCTCGGTGGTGATTTTAAGGTGCTAGCTAGTGTAGGGCACATTCGTAAGGATACTAAGGTTGACAAATCGACTTTTGAAGTGACTTATGAGATTGATCCGGAACACAAAAACATTATTTCGGAACTGAAAAAAGAAGTGAAAGCCGCCGATAAAATCTGGCTCGCAACCGATGAAGACCGTGAAGGAGAGTCGATTTCTTGGCATCTCTTAGAGGTTCTAGGCCTTCCGAAGAACACGGCGAGAATTACCTTCCATGAAATTACAAAGTCGGCACTTGAAGAGGCGATTAAGAATCCACGCGCTGTTGATATGGACATGGTGGCGTCGCAGCAAGCGCGTCAGACGCTTGATATGCTGGTAGGTTATGATCTTTCTGATATGGTCCGTAAGAAGGTACCAGGCGCAATTTCCGCTGGACGCGTCCAGAGCCCAGCTCTCAGGCTGATTGTCGAGCGCGAAAAAGAAATTGAGAAGTTTGAATCGAAATTTAATTACAAAGTGACCGGCAAATTCAAGAAAAATGCCGAATTCGAAGCAACTTATGATGGCAAAGCGCCAGATACGGAAGAAGAAGCGACCGCTTTACTCGAAAAACTGAAGGATGCGGAATTTACAGTGACCGAAATGGATGAAGAAGAGGGTGTGAAAGCCGGTCCAGTACCATTTACGACTGCAGCACTTCAGATTGAAGCAAACGCTAAGCTCGGATTTTCGTCCCGCACGACCATGAATGCGGCGCAAGGGTTATACCAGGCCGGTTTAATCACTTATCATAGAACCGATTCGTTGAATTTGTCGCGCCAAGCCGTGGCCGAGATGGCAAAATACATTGAAGGCACTTTTGGAAAGAATTATCTGAAAGTCCGTGCATTTAAGACGAAAGATGCATCCGCGCAGGAAGCACACGAAGCCATCCGTCCAACCAGTATTACGAGAACTTCGGCTGGTAAGAATGATTATGAGAAGAAATTGTACCAGTTGATTTGGGCGAGAACGCTCGCAACTCAGATGGCAAACGCCAAAGTGGCGAAAACGACGATTAAACTTGAAGGCAAAAACGAACCATTCGTCGCGAAGGGCGAAGTAGTCGTGTTTGACGGCTTTTTACGCGTTTACGGCAAGTCCCGCGACTTAGAGCTACCGAAACTCGTTCGTGGCGACAAAGTGGCTAATTTAGGCCTCTACGCGCGCCAGAACTATTCAAAAGCGCCGGCGAGGTACACGGAAGGTTCACTCGTAAAGAAACTCGAAGAGCTCGGCATCGGTCGTCCGTCTACTTATGCCACGATTATGACTGCAATTCAGGTGCGTGGCTATGTGGTAAAGGGCGAAAGCGAAGGTTCGAACCGTGATATTATCGAGCTCCGGGCGGAAAACGGCCAAATCACCCGCGAGGTTGTTTCTGAAAAATTTGGCGCTAATAAAGGCAAGCTTATCCCAACGCCAATCGGCGAACTAGTGGCAAGCTTCCTCGTGGATAATTTCAAGAATATCGTTGATTATAAGTTTACCGCGAACATCGAAAAAGACCTCGACCTTGTGGCGGAGGCCAAATTGGAGCGCGTGAAGATGCTCCGAGATTTCTACGGTCCGTTCCGTGATACCGTACTAGTTGCACAGGGCGTAGAACGCTATAATAATGCAAAATTACTGGGACACGACCCAGAAACCGGCAAGCCGATTTATGCCAAAGTCGGCAAGAATGGTGGATTTATCCAACTCGGTGACAACGAGAAGGAAGCTGGCGAGAAGCCGCGCTTTGCACCACTCCCGAAACGAAAATCGGTTAAGACCGTAACGCTTGAGCAGGCGATTAAACAACTCGCCCTCCCAACGCTCCCACGCGTACTCGGTAAAGCACCGGACGGCAATGAGCTGATTGCGGCAAACGGTCCGTTTGGTCCGTATCTTAAGGGTGGTAAATATAATATTCCGATGAAAGAACACGACCCTTATACCGTAACGTTTGAAGAAGTTTTACCGCTTTACCAGGCGAAAGTCGATTCCATTATCGCCGATTGGGACGATATTATGATTATCAATGGTGCGTATGGACCTTATGTAAAGGGGCCAGGTAGACGTAATAATGTCAAAGTACCGAAAGAGATGGATCCAAAGAAGCTCACTCGCGCGGAAGCCGAGGAGCTCCTAATGAATAAGCCAAAGGCGACCCGCCGGGGCGTCCGTGGTGGCAGAACGGCCAAGAAAACGACCGCGAAAAAGACCGCCAAAAAGTCGGCTAAAAAAGCTTAATTTCACCATATTTTTAGCATAATTGTTATGCTTCTAGAATTTTTTTTCACAAATGTAAAAAATGTGATACAATAATATTTATAAATAAAAATTTCGTAGTTGACATTTAATGAAAACTATGTTATTATAAGCATTATTAACACAATTAACAGGGATGGATTAAAGGAATTACTGATGGACCAAAATGCGGAAACCCTCAAAAAAGCAATCTCCGGAAGCTTGAAAATTATCGAGCAGAAACGCGAAAGAGAAATTATTTCCCGCCGCTTCGGCTTAAACGGAAACAAAGAAACACTTGAACAAATCGGCGAAATGTTATCAATTACACGTGAGCGTGTTCGCCAACTCGAAAAAGCCATTTTAATCCGTCTTCAAATTTCCGCAGAAGACAACCAAATCCCTGAACTCCAAGCTGCTGAAAAGATCTTAATTAGAAATCTTACTGAAACCGGTCGTGTCGCTAGACTATCTGATTTAGCTGACAAGGTTTATGGTCGTCCAGCGACCGCATCGGAAAAGACTGGTATTTATTTCATTGCGACTTTCTCAAAGGCGCTCTCTGTTGTAGAAGAGAACGACAAGTACTATGCTGCTGTTGGCATCGCTGAATACGGTGACGAAAAGACCATCAGAAACAAGGCTGACGAGATTGTGAAAGTGATCCGCGAGAATAAAGCGCCGATGACATTGGATGAGCTTGACAATAAACTAGATTATGAGCATCCTGACCATATTAAAGCAATTGCGTCAATTTCTAAGCTGTTAGCAACGCTAAATGGACTCTGGGGACTTGCTAAATGGCCAACTGTAAACCCGAAAAACATCCGCGATAAGATTTTCGTGATTCTCGAAGCCAAAAAGGAGCCAATGCACTTCTCCGAGATTGCTAAAGAAATTGCTGATTCAAATTTCAAGCGCAAAAACGTGACTGTTCAGGCCATCCACAACGAGCTCATCAAAGATTCTCGCTTCGTATTGATTGGTCGTGGTATTTATGCACTGTCTTCTTGGGGTTACAAGAAGGGAACGATTTCTGAAATTATTATCTCAATTCTCGAGAAGGCCGAAGGCCCACTCACCCGTGAAGAGATTGTGAAACAGGTGCTTCGCGTTCGCAAAGTCAAAGAAACTACGATTCTCTTAAACCTTCAGAATAAAAAATTATTTAAGAAAGTTGATAAGAACTCTTATACTTTAGCGTAATATATGCTAAAATAAGCATATGGATCAAGTCATACACTTTATTTTAACGCCGATGTTTTGGATTCCCGCGGTTGCGATCTTGGCTTATTTTACTTATCGAAATTATAAAAAATTAAATACTCTGAAAGTTTTGAATGTCGATTCCGTGCTTTTAATGCTCGAAATACCACGCACGAACGACAAGAAAGAGCTCGCGGCCGAGCAGTTATTTGCATCTCTACATGGTATTCTCCGTGATAAACAGGAACTTAAGAACTCCGGTGGCGTGCAGGAACATTTGTCATTTGAAATTGTCTCAACGGCAGGGCAGATTCGTTTTTACGTCTGGGTGCCGAAAGTCTTGCAGAGCTTTGTAGAAGGGCAGATTTATTCGCAGTACCCGTCCGTCCAGATTTATAAAATGAATGAAGATTATGTGGATGCCCGTTCTAAATATCCAGTTAGTTATACAGCCGAATTAACTTTAGTAGATAACTCGGCACTGCCAATTAAAACCTTCGAATCGTTTGAAGTTGATCCGCTCGCGGGTATTACGGGCACGCTCGCCAAGCTCAGTCCGGAGAAGACCGAAGAAATGTGGATTCAAATTCTCGCCCGTCCGATTCCAGATGATTGGCATAAATCCACGACCGACAAATGGGTCAAGGGCGTAAAAGCCGGGAAGAAGACTGCGTTTGGTTTTAATTTTGACTGGACTTATGTAGTGGAAATTCTAGGCGCTTTATTCCGTCCGCCTGCCGGTGGCACTGGCTCGGATGTAAAAGTGGAACTCTCGGACCGCGCCAAAACCCAGATCAGTAAGGCAGAAGAGAAGGCCACGAAGCTCGGCTACGAAGTAAAGATTCGCTTGGCATATCTTGGCCAGAGCGACATTGACGCAAAACTCAATATGCAGGCGCTTGTCGGTACATTTAAGCAGTTTAATTCCACAAACTTAAATGGTTTCAAGCAGGTTGGTGGAACCTTTAGCAGAGACGAACTGGCCGCCTATAAAATGCGCTCATTCGCGGATAATGGCTTTATTCTAAATATCTCAGAACTCGCTTCGGTTTATCATTTGCCACATACTTCCGTCGAGACACCAAATATCGTGTGGGCCAGCTCAAAGACCGCGGAACCACCAGCTAAACTCCCAGTCTTAACTGGCGAGATGGAGAACGACGAAAATATTTCCGCCTTTGGTCTCACTAACTTCCGTGGTATTAATCATCAGTTTGGCTTGATTCGTCGTGACCGTTCACGTCACGTTTATATTATTGGCCAAACCGGTGCTGGTAAATCTGGCCTGCTTGAGCTCATGGCGCTCTCGGACCTCTTCTATAACCAGGGCTATTGTATTATTGATCCGCATGGTGATTTTGCGATTGACAACCTGAAATTCGTGCCAGAATCACGCATAAAGGACGTTGTTTACTTCAATCCGGCCGATACCGCTTTCCCGGTCGCCTTTAACCCACTCGAGATTTCCGATCCAGCCAAGAAACCAAATATTTGTTCCGAAGTAATTGGCGTTTTGAAGCGGATGTTTGGCGATTCTTGGGGCCCAAGGCTTGAGCATATTCTTCGCTATACGTTGCTCGCATTGCTCGATCGCCCAGAAACTACGCTCCTTGACATCTCGAGGATGTTAACAGATAAGGATTTTCGTAAAGAAACTTTGGAATACTGTCATGATGTGACCGTGCTTCAGTTCTGGAAGCACGAGTTTGGCCAATGGAACGAAAAGCAGGTCAATGAATCGATTGCGCCAGTTCTAAACAAGGTCGGTGCCTTTACCGCTAACCCAATCATCCGTAATATTATCGGCCAGCCAAAGTCTTCCTTTGATATTCGAAAGATTATGGACGAAGGAAAGATTCTCGTTGTAAATCTTTCAAAAGGCCTAATTGGTGAAGATAATGCCGGTATTCTCGGTGCCTTCCTCGTGACTAAGGTTCAGCTCGCTGCGATGAGCCGCTCGGATATCCCGGATGTTAAGGATCGCCGTCCATTCTATCTCTACGTGGATGAGTTCCAAAACTTTGCCACTGATTCGTTTGCCGTAATTCTCTCTGAAGCACGTAAGTATGGCCTTAACCTGACCGTGGCGAACCAATACGTCGCTCAGATGACCGAGTCGGTTCGCGATGCCGTGTTTGGCAACGTCGGTACCACGATTTCATTCCGTGTTTCCGCTGATGATGCACCGATTCTTTCCAAGCAATTTGAGCCGATTTTCGAGGCTTCTGACCTATTACAACTCAACAACCGTAACTTCGTGATTTCAATGATTATTAACGGCGAAAAGGTGCCAGCCTTCTCTGCTACAACCCTGCAGATCCCAGATACACCAAAGGATAATTTCAACGAGATTGTCGAACATTCGAGAGCCAACTATGCCCGTCCACGCTATGATGTGGAGGCAGAGATTCGTGAAACGATTGAGCAATCCGAGAAGTATAAGAGGGAATTATCAGATTCCGGCCGCCAAAATGAAGCGCCGGTGTTTGCTCCGGTTTCCCGCCAAATGGTCACCGATGCCCCATCCATGCCGACCAACACTATTGTACTTAAACCCGAACAAAAACCGAACTTAAGGAAACCAGCTACGCCACAAGAAGATTTCCGTCGCCAAAACCTCAGCCCGAACGCCGCTGAAGGTAAAGAAAGACTGGGCTTAAAAGATCTAGCTAAGATGGTACAGCAGAAGGTCGAAAAAAAGCAGGAAACTGTAAAACCGAAGGAAGAACCGAAGCAGGAAAAGGCTCCTGAAGCTGAAAAACGGCCCGTAGAGGCCCCGAAAGCCCCAGAACCGAGTAAAGGGAAGGGGAAGGACCGAAAATCCCGTAGAAAGGCCGGTAAAAAGGCCATCGATGCTTCCCCTGTTATGCAATCCCCTACCCCTGTTACCACCCCTGTTAATACTACCCCAGCAGCACCTACAG
>CAMJXP010000006.1 GCA_946409745.1 uncultured Candidatus Saccharibacteria bacterium
TTATTATACCACACTTATGCTAAAATGTCAATCTGAGGTATAATAGAAGTATGCTACTGACCGATTCAGTTGAGAGTTTGAAGGGAATTGGACCAAAAACAGCGGAAGTCCTGAAAAAAGCCGGGATTAAGACCGTCCGGGATTTCTTTTATAATCTACCTCGCGATTATGAGAATTTCGCTGCACCAACCAGTATTTCGGCGGTGCGGCCAGGGAAGGTGGTGATTCGGGGAAAAATCGATTCTTTGTCAAATCGGCCATCACGAAGAAGACACTTATCGATTACAGAGGGGGTGGTAAGCGACGGCTCTGGTTCAGTGCGGGTGGTTTGGTTTAATCAGAGTTACCGGATGCGCCAGTTCGATCCGGAAAAAGAGTACTATTTTTCGGGGGTTTACGAACTAAAAAACAACCGCTATCAGATTACTTCGCCGTCGGCGATTTTAGTCTCGGATGTCGATGTCGGCTCGGGGCTCGCACCGATTTATGTGGCGCATGGGTCGGTGAAATCAAATGATTTTAAGCGGCTAATGAATAATTCTAGAGAGAGATTCAGTGAGATCCCAGATTTGCTACCAACCGTGGTCGCCGGAACGCGTAAAGAAGCCTTGTATAAGGTACATTTTCCGGAGAGTGTGGCGGAAGCGACGAGTGGGCGAAATTATTTGGCTTATGAGGAGCTATTCGAGCTGATTCTAGCGGCGAGATTAAACCGCGAAGAAAACGAAAAACTCCGTGCTACACCAATACCATTTAATGTCACTAGAGTTCGGGATTTTGTGAGCAAGTTACCCTTTAAATTGACCAACGCACAACGTAAATCCGCGTGGGAAATCTTCCAGGATATGGAAAAGGATACACCGATGAATCGGTTACTCCAGGGCGATGTGGGCTCGGGCAAAACGATGGTGGCGGCGATGGCGGCGTTCGAGGCTATATCGACCGGTGAGCAGGTAGCACTACTTGCGCCAACGGCGATTCTGGCAACCCAGCACTACGAAGGATTGAGGGATTTGCTGAAACAATTTGGTATTAAAACTACGCTTCTAATTGGCGCAACTAAAGAGAAAGATACTCTCAAGAAGAAGATTATAGACGGTGAAATTGATTTCGTAATTGGCACGCACGCGCTTCTTACCGATGACACGGAATTTAAGAATTTGGGGCTCGTGATTATTGATGAGCAACATCGGTTTGGCGTGGAGCAAAGGCAGAAATTGATGCTAAAATCCCCGGATGGGCTCGCGCCACATCTTCTGGCAATGACGGCGACACCGATTCCGCGGTCGCTTCAACTCACCGTGTTTGGCGATCTTGACGTTTCGATTCTAAATGAACTACCAAAAGGGCGACAACCAATCGAAACAGCGATTTTACCAGAAATTAGCATGCGCGAAAAACTCTATCCACATATGGTTCAAACAGTGAAGGCCGGGCAGCAAATCTATTGGATTTGTAAGGCGATTGACGATAACCCAAAAACCGAAACGACCTCGGTAAAATCGCGTGCCGAGAAACTAAAAAAATTGTTTCCAGATTTTCGAATCGAGTTCTTGCATGGGCGGATGAAGCCGGCTGAAAAGGATGAAATTATGGAACGCTTTGCGAGCGGTAAAATCGATATTTTAGTCTCAACCACGGTGGTAGAAGTGGGCGTGAACGTACCAAATGCGACGCTCATGGTGATTGAAGATGCCGAGAATTATGGCTTGGCGCAACTCCACCAACTCCGCGGTCGCGTGGGGCGTGGCAGCGCGAAATCGTACTGCTATCTGATTACGAGCGAGGACAAAGGCCCGTCGAGGCGGCTAATGGAACTCGAAAAGTCGACCGATGGCTTCTACCTTGCGGAAGTCGATCTAAAACTCCGGGGCCCAGGCGAGATTTATGGCTCCTTGCAACACGGCGCGTTGGACCTAAGAATTGCCACCTTAACAGATACGAAACTCATTCATAAAGCCCAAACCGACGTGATGGATTTCTTGAAAAATGACGGAAATATGTTAAAATACGAAGAACTAAGAGCTGGGATTTCGAAATACCAGCAACTAACCACACTAAATTAAGGAGCAAAATGGGTCTAAGAAACGGGGAAGCAGTCTATATTACAGCCGGATTCTATAAAGGTAGACGCCTGATGACGCCGGGAGAGGGCACGCATCCGATGGGCGCCAGAGAACGCATTGCGCTCTTTAATATGATTGGAAACAATCTGCGCGATTTTGAAGTATTAGACGCTTTTGCTGGCTCCGGAGCGCTGGGGCTCGAAGCGATTTCGCGTGGGGCCGCTTATGCGGTATTTATCGAGAAAAATCGTGCTGCCGCCGAGGTAATTAAAACCAACCTTAAAACACTTGGCGTAGACGGAACTGTAGAAGTGTGCCCAGTCTCTAAATATAGCGACGATCAGGAATATAATCTAGTTCTCGCCGATCCGCCATACGATAAATTCGATTTAGAGGAAGTACTGCACCTAGTGAAATTTGTGGGCGAAAATGGCATTTTTGTCTTATCGCACCCGGGCGAAGCGCCAGAATTGTCAGGATTAAGGCTCTGGAAATCGAATCAGTACGCCGGAGCAACAATTTCGATTTATCAGAGATAATATTAAAACATAACCATTTTATTGCTGTTTTGGCAATTTTATTAAAATGCTCTTGTATTTTTTATCAAAGTGTGGTATAATTAGAGGCATAAGGAGTTTTATATGTATTATACGAACACCGATTTAGAGAAAGCTGAACGTCGTAAGATCATCACTATTGTTGCAGTGGCGATGGTTCTTATCTTGTTACTCATTGCGGCTATCATCATTGTCGCAACCAACAAGTCTAAAAAGAATGTTGGTGGTACTGATAATTCTACCTTCTCGATTGTCGATAGTTCTAAAGATAACAATTCTGACGATAATAAGTCTGAAAGTGATTCAAAGACTGAAGACGATAAGAAAGAAGAGACCAGCACGTCTAAGGTCGGTACGGTTTCAACCAAACCAACCACGACGACTACCACAACTCCTACGACTTCTACGACCTCCAATCTCCCGAAGACGGGTCCTGAGGATGGTCTCTATCTCGCAGCCGTGCTTGGCTTACTGACAGCAAGCGCTACCGCTTACGTAATGTCTAAAAAGCGTAATGCGTAATTAAAAATAGATCCGGCCTCGAAGCCGGATTTATTTTTTTCTCTGAGTATGTTATAATTCTGATGCGAGCCCGAGTGGTGAAATTGGTATACACGTATGCCTTAGGAGCATATGCCATATGGTGTGCAGGTTCAAGTCCTGTCTCGGGCACCAGAATGACAAAATGGGTGCGAAATGGAAGATGAGGTAAAATCAAAAAAATCAGGCAAAAAGGCGTTTAAATATACTTTTAACACCATATTAGTCCTGATATTTTTATTTGTATTGTTTGAGACCGTGATAGGACTTCTAGATATGCAAAGGCTGGACAAAAACGAAGATCCGCTTTGGTATATCAATTCGAGCACAGAGGTCGTCGATGACAAAACAATTACAAAATACAATCTTGGCCTCTACATAATTCATAAAGAAGAGAGCCCGTCTGAAAAGAAGCTTTTCCTAACTCCTTTTTTCATAAAATAGTATCTATAATATTGGCGCAAATACTCTATTATTTACGCCATTTTTTATTATCAAAAAACATGATTTTTTTTCGCAAAAAATTGTGGAAAAAAGTTGCATAATTTTAGTGCTTTTTTAACACGTAAATGCTTTTTCGTGTTATTATGGTTATGTAATGAGAGTGTTTGGAGGAACTCGACTAGAGTTTAGTCGCGTTGTTCTGAGGGAGCGAAGAAGGAAATCTTCCGCTCAGAACTTGCGATTAAAGATTTGCACTCTGTCCCTGTTAATTGGGCTTGGTTTTTCGATTGTCTCTTGCACAAAACCGGTAAATGCGACCGCTACGGCCAGCACACTTTCGATGACGGTTACCTCTAGTAGCCTGGCAGTTAGCATCAATCCGTCCCTTGCTGGTACTTTTGGCGCCTCGGAGAATGCGCAGATTTCTGTCAGTACCAACAACTTCTCCGGTTACACGCTTTCGGTAGCGTCGCAGAGTTCATCTAGTATGCTCTTTGGCGAAGAAGCGATTACCTCAATTAGCTCGATCATATCGTACAGCGATTTTGTCTCTGGTGCGGCCTACAAGAACAAATGGGGCTACAAGCCGAGTAAATATCAGCAGACTGAACAGGGCGAGACATCTATCATCACCAATACTTCCAATTATCTCCCAGCACCGTCCGCCGGTGGTGATGTACTCGATGTCACAACTACGGCTAATGCTACCGCCAATAACTACACTATGAGCTTTGGCGCAAAAGTCGACTTTGATATTCCGGAAGGCACTTACACCTACACTTACATCCTCCGCGCAGTAGCAAACCCAACGGTTTACAATATCACCTATAACCCGAACGCCTCGGACGGCGTTTCATCGATGCCTACACCGAACCCACAGATTGTCGAACTCGCCGGTAATACCGATGTCGCTCATAGTATCGCGACGCTCAGTAATGCCACCCCGACCCGCAGTGGTTATGCCTTCGGTGGTTGGTGCGATGTAGCAACAACCGTAAACCCTACTACAGGAAACCATACCTGTTCTGGCACAACCTATACGGCCGGCGACACTTATGAAATCGATCAGACCGCAGACGGCTCAAATATTGTGCTTTATGCAATTTGGACAGTGAATTCTTACACAATTACATTTATCCCTGGCAATAATGAGAGCAATATCGTTTGGAGCAATAGAGCATATGGGACAGAATATGGAACATTGCCATACCTTGTAAGCTCTACTGATGATCTTGAGGGCTGGTATCCTAACACTAACTATATTGCTTCTGAAAAGCTTGATCCGACCGACACCATTACTGGCGATGCTACATATTATGCCCACTGGATTCCGACCACATTCCCAGTAGTTTGGAGCCAAATGGGAGCTTGCGAATTCCACGGCAACACTGGTGGCAATATTACCGGCTCTGAATGTACGGATTATGCAAACGATAGGTTTATCGATACCGGAATTGCGCTTTATAGCTCGACTAACTACCAGAATGATTACGAGATTCATTTCACTATCGATTCGTATAACCAAAGTGGACAGGGAAGTGGCAATTCTGGTGCAACCTTTGTCAGTGATAGGCTTTCATCTTCAGCCAATATCGGCGGGTCGCCTGGCATAGTTGTTAAACGAGATTCCGATTCAATTCTCATTTCATCAAAATTCGATTCTAGTCAAAAAGAAACAACGGTTACCGCAAGCTCAGTAACGGATATATATATAGCTAGGGTTAATAACATGATCTATTATGGTATCAATAATGGTCCGTTAATTCAACTTCAAGACATTAGTAGCTTTTCGCAGCAATTTGGTCTTTCCACTTGGTTTGGTGCATTCCCGGATGACGTAGACTGTACTGAGGGGTGTACAGATGCTAAGAATTACCTCACTGCAACACTTAGTAATATGTATATCAGATTGGGTGAAGTCCCAGCGAATATGTTCTATACTCTTACATATAATACAAATGGTGGTGTGGCTAACGCATCCGCTGGTGGTATTGGCGTACAACAGTTGAATTATCTTGTCAGATCTGGCGATCCGATTGGTGAATTCCCGGCTGACGTAGTCATGGCCGATCACGTTCTTGATGGTTGGTGGACCAGTGCTTCTGGTGGCACCAATGTCACCACCGCTACGGTACCAACCGGTAATACCACTTATTATGCTCATTGGAAAAAGAATGTATCAATGGCAAATATCGAAAATGATATAATCCCGCTCGGGCTAAATGGCACGGACGATATCGTCATCCTCAATGCGGCAGAAATCGAAGCGTACACATTTAGTTCAAGTGATACTTCAGTTGCAACTGTAAACGCAACTACCGGTGAGGTTACTGGTGTTGGTGTAGGCACAGCCACGATTACGATGACCGGCACAGTATCTAGCCTCACCAGGACGATTACCGTGAACGTAGTGGATGGCGATGTTTATACTGTTCACTTTGATGCACAGGGCGGCTCTTCGGTTGGTGATAAATTAGTTATCGAAAACGGCTATATCACAGAGATTCCGTCTACTGTCAAACTGAACTACACATTCGAAGGTTGGTACACCGGTACAAATGGTAGTGGCACTAAACTTAACGACATGACACCAATCACGGCTGATGATACCATTTATTATGCACACTGGGTTGAAGCACAATATATCTGTAAGATTGCAAGGAACAAGCATACTGAGACCTGCGAACGTACAACTGGTGGTTGTTATGCTGCCGGGTATGCTAATGGTGATCCAATCTATTATGGTAATATAGTTTCGTCTAGCACGATGACTGGTGGCGATGCCTATAACTGCGACATCAATGCTGATGGCTACTTTGATGAGGAAACCGAAAGATTCTACTATGTCACCACTAATGGTAGCAATGCGGTGATGACCTATTACAAGAACGTAGAAAATGCCGATTACACCTATAATCACTCGCTCAGTTTGCTCCCGACCAGTGCAGAATGGACCAACCCAAGCTTAGTTTCGTTTAGCGGAGCATTTGATGGAAAAGTTGCCCGCTTCATGACTCATACAGAGCTTGACACGGCCTGTGGCCAGACATCCAATCTTGGCACCAATGGCCTCTGTACGTGGGCGATGGAACAATCCAACTTCTCTACGACAGCAAGGCGCGATGGCATCTGGCTTCAGACTATCGATAATGTTACCAGAAGGCTTCACACTTCGACTAGAGCCGTCACGTCTAATACAACCGCTAACGCCCCACGTCCAACTATCGAAGTACCACTTTCGATGGTCGAACAATACGATAGTAGCGCTACCGAATACACTATCACTTGGAATACACTTGGCGGTACTTATGTAGCCGAGTCGACTATCGATGCTGGTGACCCAGTGCCATCACCGCTGCCGACCACTACCCAAACGAACTATGCCTTACTTGGTTGGTACACCGAACCTACTGGCGGCACTGCAGTTGTTGGTGGCACGACTACTCCGTCAGGGAATGTAGATTACTATGCACATTGGGGCAAATATGCATCGTTTGCGACGATTCAAGAATCCGAAATTATGGTTCTTGTGGGTTCCTCATATACGCCTACGGTTTCCAATGCAGCCGAACTTGAGCCATATACCTTTTCATCTAGCGATACCACCATCGCGACTGTCAACTCGACTACCGGCGAAATTTCCGGCGTTGACGAGGGTACGGTTACAATCACGATTACTGGTACTATTTCAAATACGACAAAGACATTTGAAGTCTCTGTGGAAGATCTCCCAATCCCAACCTACAGAGTCACTTACAATGCAAATGGTGGTACTAGCGAAGAAGCATATGTAGATGTTGAACAGAATACCGCAATCGGTGATCAGCTTGTGTCTGCCACTAAGACAAACTACAAGTTCTTCGGTTGGTACAAGGATTCTACACTCAGACAAGAAGTAGACGAATCGACCATTATCGACCAAGATATGATACTCTATGCTAAATGGATTGGCGATACAAGTGCCTTCCCAATCGTCTGGTCGCAAACCGATGCCTGTATCTTTAACTACTCAAGCAATATCTCCGGTGACGGTTGTTCAGACTACTCAAACAAGAAGTATATCGATACTAATGTCCAACTCTTCGTCGATGCAACAACCTATGCCAAAGATTTTGAAATCGGTGTCCTTATCGTTGATTACAATTCAAGTGCGCAGCCGCAATCGCAGGCTACTATTGTCAACTCCAAGAAGGAAAACAGTGGCGAAAAATATCCAGGGTTTGTATTGAGGAAATCCGGTGATAATCTCGACCTCACGGAGAAATTCAATAATGTTGGTGCCAACCACTCCGAAGCCGCTTCTGGCATCCACGAGGTCCGTATCGTGAGAAAACAAGGTAAGATGTGGTATGCCTATGACGGTGCCGCCCTCACCCAACTTCAAGACATTTCAAACCCACAATACTTCGAAACCAAGGTTTGGTTCGGTGGTGCGGTCGCAGCCAACGGCACCGATGTGATGAGGCTCCTAAAAGGCACTCTCACCGATATGTACATCCGCGTTGGTACTTATAGCGAAGATTAAAAAGCCGCCCCTTTTAGGGGCGGTAAGACAAATTACATCATTTTGATTGCGATAAAACCGAGCAAACAAATCATCAAATCGATAAAGACGCATTTGTAACAGGTTTTCTGCCAAACTTCGCGTTTTTCGGCGATAACTGCTGGCGAAGGATAGTCTTCCGGTAGAGTTTTAATCACCTCCTCTGGTAACTCCCGGTAAGGTGCACCACCGTGCCAGAAGAAAAGACTAGGAATTGCGTTGATAGCGACGACGTGGGCAGCACCTTTGATGGCATTAATTTGCTCAGCAGGGGATAACGATGACATTTGTTTTGCCAGTTCTGGTACTAGATAGGGCACGATACTGACATAGCTAGAGCCCATCAGAAAAATCGAGAAGACTACCCAGGCGATGCAGAGTGCGCTAATTTTGGCTCGAACGAGCCGCGGAACCAGCATAACAATCATAATTAACACTACCAAGTAAAACGTCATCCTATACGCAGTTTCGAATGCTTCAGAATTACTCATCTAAACCTCCTAAAGTACTATTTTTTGCATTAAAAATGCAATTTGTCTATCTTTAATTATACCATATTTTGTTAATTTTGTAAATATATATGCTTATTTCGGTTGTGTTATAATGAGGTTATGGAAAAGAAGTTGCACGACTACGAAAAAAAGATTGAAAAACTCGAAAAAGAGGCGAAAACTCCAGCCGAACGAGCTAAATTGGCCGAGTATCACCGCGAGATGGTAGCGAATTTCCAGCACGAAAGGTTAATCCATTTGATTGTGACTTTATTCTTTGCATTGATTTCGGTAACGTTCTTGTTTATCACAGCTTGGGCCGAAGTTACGTACCATTTTGGCAAGGAAATGATTCCACTTTATATTCTGACGGCGCTGCTCGCGATTCTGACTGGGTTTTATGTGCGGCACTACTATGTGTTAGAAAACCATATCCAAGGGCTCTATAAATTTACTGAAAAGCTTCATTTATCGGAATAGAAAAATGCCGCGTATGTTACGCGGCTTTTTGATTAGTACCCGGTGTTGCTGACACTTAGATTGTAGCGGTAGTCTTCGCGAATGCGATCGGCATAAAGGTGGGTGAGTTGCTCGACCTCGTCGCGAACGGACTTTTTGATGTCGTATGAAATTTCTTTCCAGACGCCTTCGGCCGTAATAGTGCCGATCTTACGATCGCGGTTCCAAAGATGCCAGTGCGGATGTTTACAGTCCATACAATCGCAGCGATTGGTGTCGAGTTTTAGCTTATAGCCATGCACCGTTAATGGTACTTCTAAGGTTCTAGGTTGGTTCATCCTAACCTCCTAAAAAAGTAGTAACAGCTTTTGGCTGTTCTACTTATATTTTAGCATAATCATTGTATTTGTCAATCTAGCGGTTCATATACCAGACAAGGTAATCGAGTTTGCGACGCGGATTCTTGACCTTAGAACTCTTAAAATTGACTTTTAAACTAATTGTGCTATAATATCGCAACAGGCTTCGGCCGAGTTTAGACAAAGCGGGGTAAAGTCTATGTACATTAAAACTTTTATGGAAGATTACGAGAATAAAGGAGAGTTTTTCCCAATCTGCGTGGAGATTAGCAGTCGGATTGGCGACTGGGACGGACCGGATGGCCGTTTTGAAGTTACCTATACGACTGACGGCAACGACAAGGATCGGCAATTTGCGCCACTCTTTACGGTACTCGCCGAAGAGGCGTTTGGCCGGCCTTCACTACTCGAGGAAGGAGAGAAGATTCGGCAGCCGAATCGCATCCGTCTCGATATCGATGACGGCATGTGCCTTTGCTGGTTTATCTCACGACTGGGTTCGCTCGAGGAACAGATTCCGTTCGATTCTTTACTCGAAGCGTCTGGTGCTGAAGAGTACATCACGATTCGGATTGATATCCTTAGTGAGGATGGCAAGATGAACGGCACCGATTACGTGTATGAGCCTGGCGAGATCATTGAGACCTATTCTATTACCATCGGTTACGATGATGAGGATCCGGAATCAATTATCGCCTACGTTTCGATTGAAACTCCCGATGAAACCGAAGAACTCTGCATTTATTAATCTTCCACCGGCTCCAGAAAACTGGAGCCTTTTTTAGTGGTATAATTTAGGTATGAGCAAGTATGATGATTTTGAGGTTGAGGCGGCTGGTTTTGATGATGGTAATATCGACAAAGACATGCATCTTCCGACTTATTCTAGCTACGGCTCCTCGATTGACGTGGATGAATTGACCGACGAGCAACGCGACCTATATGAGAACGCCTATTTTTCGGGCGAAGAAGATTTTGACGACGAGGACTATTAAATGAAGATTGAGTTTTTGCCGGTTAAGACCAGGATTATTCACCCACCGAAGGATGATATCTCGGACATTTTGGATTCACTCGAGATTAAGGATGGCGATATAGTTTTTATCTCGTCAAAGGTACTCGGGATTTCGGAAGGGCGCTGCTTTAAGGTGGCTGAGCACGACAAAACCGATTTGATCAAAGCTGAAGTTGAGCGCTATTTACCGTATGTCAATAATACTGGCGATTTTCACGTTAACCTGACCGTGAACCAGAATATTTTGATTCCGAGCGGCGGTATTGATGAGTCGAATGCCAATGGTTACTATGTTTTGTGGCCAAAAAATCCGGATGAAACCTGCCAAAAGATTCGCAAGCAGTTGATGGCTCGAACTGGGATTAGAAATCTCGGCGTTGTGGCAACTGATTCACACACTACGCCGCTACGTTGGGGCGTAACTGGTATTGCGATTGGTCTTGCCGGCGTGGAACCACTTGAGGATATTCGTGGCAAAGAAGATTTGTTTGGTCGCGCGATGCATGTCACGCAAATTGATAAAATTGACCCGCTTACTAGCATGGCGGTTGCAATCATGGGCGAATCAAGTGAAGCGACGCCGATTGTGATTCTACGTGATTACAAAGACATAAAGTTTTCCGACACCGCTTCGATGAAAGATTTTAAAATTGACCCGGATTTTGATTTATATTCACCGCTAATTAAAGTTCTCCCGATTAACGACAAGTGATGCTATTATTAGATAAAGGAGTTTTATGGACCAATACGTAAAAATTAGCATTGATAGTAGAAGAGACACTATTTTTAATAGTTTTAATGTGAACGATAAATTCAAGAAGAAGATCGATGATTTGTTTAAGAAAATTGAGGAACTTGGCAAGACCTGCAAAGACTCCGCTGATTTCGAAGCGAAGTTTGCAGCGAGTCCATTAAACCAAGAATACATGGATTTATTTACCGAACTTGCAACCGCTGGCGCGGTCAAGCCACTCGACGACAAAGCGAAAAAAGAGCAAGATCAAAGCATGGCCGAGGCCGTGGCAGAAGGTGTGATGTCGACTGCTGCTGATAACGTAAAGCGTGCTGTACTCCCAACTCGCGCCTCAATTCATCAAAAGGCGTATGACGAAGCCAGAAAAATCCCTGGCGTTGGCGAAGCGCTCCATGTTAAACAATATGCGGATTTATTTGGCGGTTTTCGTCGTGCGAAGAAAGCCAAAGAAGAGCAAGAGCAACTGAAAAAAGAGTTAGAAGACGACAAAAAAGACTAATTACTTGCGTTTTTTCTAAAAATATGCTACAATAAGTAATGGCGAAGGGCCTCTCTCGGCCCTTTGTATTATCTAAAGGGGGTACGTACATTATGAAGACTGACGAGAGAAGTGTTGTGGTGGAAATCACAGAAAACGGCAGGGCGAAACGCCTGGTCTATCCCATCGTGACCGATGATGGTGAGCTAATGACGCATCGTTTGCGTCGCCTTTTATCCGGGAAACTCGGAGCCTCCGGCGGCGACGGTGTCAGACGCGAGATCCACTTTGTCGGCATGGTCTGGCGGAAACCCTACCCTCTTCTCCAGGAGATTCTGCAGGATCGCCTGGCACTCCAGAGGGAACTCATCGAGCTTGGCGATACAGGCAAGCTCTCCCGGGTTCCGCCCATTACTATCCCCGAGCGGGCCAGCAATGGCAACATCACCACTCTGATGCAGAAGGAGATGAAGCTCCGGGACAACTTGAAGCGCCGCATTAAGCGGTTCAAGTACCCAGGCGTCAAAGTCTGGCCGTAACTCTCTCGCACCGTCCTTGGACGGGAATCCCTCACGTATGTGGGGGATTTTTTTATTGTAAATTTAAAAAATTTTGTGCTATAATCATAAGCAAGATGGGCAAAATAGCGAGGTACTTAAATCAGCTTACTATTGGCAATACTTTTGATTCGCCAGAAATATTGGAGTTATATGCAACGGATCGCTCCGTTCTAAAGATTAAACCAAAGGCAGTCTCGTTACCGGAATCAACTGAAGATGTGCGCAAACTGATGCGTTTTGTAAACCAACTATCCGAAAAAGGCATTAAGTTGCCGGTCACGGTTTGGGGTTCTGGCCTCGATGAAACTGGTGCCGGGCTTTCGAATGGACTCATTGTTTCAATGGAAAAGATGAATAAGCTCTTAGAGTCTGACAAGCGCGAAAGATTAGTGCGCGTGCAGGCCGGCATTACACTAAAAGAGTTAAATACCGCCCTTTCGATTAATGGTCTCACACTGCCAGTAGGTGGCCACGAGAACGACACGATTGGGAGTTTGATTTCAAACTGCCCGTCCGACGTTTATGCTGGTAAATATGGTAGTATAACGCATTTTGTCGAACGCATTGAAGTAGTTCTGCCAACTGGCGATGCTATTCAGACTGATTATCTAAGCGCCAGAAGCGTAGAGAGAATCGCGCAGGAAAAAACTTCCGAAGGCGCCATTTACAAGAAACTCAATGCGCTTTATAAGAAGAACGAGAAGTTGATTGACGAAATTCGCAAGAACAAGAACGAAACCCGTGGCTATGCCAAAGTCGGTATGGCACTTCGCAAAAAATC
Organism: uncultured Candidatus Saccharibacteria bacterium; assembly: GCA_946409745.1. GTDB lineage: Bacteria > Patescibacteriota > Saccharimonadia > Saccharimonadales > Saccharimonadaceae > Nanosyncoccus. The sequence goes on from CAMJXP010000006.1 coordinate 13,048, forward strand.
CTTTGATCTCATGCCACTTTATTTTGGCGCTCAAGGTACACTTGGCATTATTACGGAAGTGATTTTAAGAGCAGTACCAATCGAGTCGAAGACTGGGCGTGTGGTGGCGACCTTTGAAAAGTACGAAACGGCCAAGAGTTTCATGGACACAATGAAGCCGCTCCAGCCACTCGAACTCAATTTTTACGACATCAAAGTTGCGAAAGCCGCCGAAGAATCTGGCAAGAAACTCGGTATTAATACCGATAAATACGAAGAAGGTGGGTTCGTGGTGTTTGTAAAATTTGACAAGCGCCTAAACACGAGACTGAACAAAGTTAGCAACATGAAGAAGACTTTGCCGCGCAATGCGCAAGTAATCGTGGAATCGCAGAAGAACCAAAAGATGTTGGATGAATTCGAAAATTCACTCACGAGTTATCTAAATCAGGTGAAGGCCGGCGAACGTGTGCCGCTCGCGACCAATTTCTATTTGCCAGCCGAAAAACTCGGCCAATTCTTGGAAGATCTTAAAGTGATTGAGAAGAGTTTGAAACTTGATCTCGCGCTTTATGGCTCGTACTCGGCCGAGTGTTATAATCTCCGCCCGAAATTTGACGTCGAGGATGCAAAATTCTTAAAGAACGCTGTGGCCTTTATCCGTGCTGCCAACTTCATCATTAACCGCGAAGGTGGCTCGATTTCCGGTGGTGCGCCAGAAGGCCGTGTAAAAGCACTCGTTTCAAATATGAATCTCTCAGAAGACGAGAAGAATCTCTATGCTGCAATCAAAGACATTTTTGACCCGCAGGGAATTATGAACCCGGGAGTGAAGCTTGGCGCCGATCCAAGATTTACGCTCACCCACTTCCGCACTACCGGTTCAGGCAAAACTTTGTTATAATATACAAAATTATTAGGAGATAACATGAAAACAAAGCTGAAAAAGCTCGGTGGTTCACGCGTTGAGTTAACTGCGACTCTTGACGCTGATGATTTAAAGAAGGCCCAGGACCTTGCAATCGAAGAACTCGCTAAAGAAGTTCGCGTCGAAGGTTTCAGAAAAGGCAAAGTTCCGATGGAAGTCGCCAAGAAGTTCATTCCAGAGAACGATTTAGATGCTAAAACGATGGATCTTTCGGTCCGCATGACCGTAGTGTCTGCTTTCGAGCAAGAAAAGCAAATGCCACTTCTTCGCCCAGAAATCAGCATCACGAAATTCGTCCCAGGCGAAATGCTCGAATATGTCGCAACCGTGGAAGTTGTGCCAGAAGTGACGCTCGGCGATTGGAAGAATCTCGGCGTGAAGCGCGAGACGGCTAAGATCGAAGAAAAAGACATCAAGGGTGTACTTGACAATATCGCTAAATCATTTTCTGAAAAGAAAGCCATCAAGCGTGCCGCTAAACTCGGTGACGAAGTAATTATTGATTTCGTTGGTAAGAAAGACGGCGTCGCTTTTCCAGGCGGCTCCGCCGATAATTATCCGTTACTTCTCGGTTCTGGCAACTTTATTTCAGGCTTTGAGGATGGCATCGTTGGTCACGAACCAGGCGATAAATTCGATCTCGAGCTCACTTTCCCGAAGGATTACGGCGTAGAAGATCTCGCTGGTGTTAAAACCGTTTTTGGCGTGCTCTTAAAGCAAGTCAATGAGGTAACTGAGCCAAAAATCGACGATGAGCTCGCCAAAAAAGTTGGCCCATTCAAAGATTTGAAGGCCTTAAAGGAAGACATCAAGAAGAATCTCGCCATTCAAACTGAAGAGAGACTTGATAACAAGTTCAAAGACGATCTCATTAAAGCACTCGTCAAGAAGTCGAAAATTGGGGATATTCCGGAAATTCTCGTGAACGACCAGATGCACGGCATCCGCGACAATTTGGAGCGCAATGCTCAGTCACAAGGCATGAGTGCCGAAGATTATTTGAAGCGCGGTGGCGAAACGATGGAATCTTGGGAAAAACAAGCCAAGAAAGTTGCTGAAGAGAATGTCAAAGCTTCACTTTGCTTACAAACTCTCGCCGTAACCGAGAAAGTCACTGTGGACGACAAGCTCGTTGAAGCTAAAATCGCCGAACTAAAAGATGTTTATCGTAAATCTCCTGAAGCCTTAAAGAATCTCAAAGATCCAGCCGTGAAGCAGGACATCAAGAACCGTCTCACGATTGAAGCGGCCATTGATAAACTCGCCAAAGCCAACAAATAACCAGTTTTAACTGGGGTAAGTATTGACTTTTTGTGTAATCTATGCTATAATAGACTTATGTGGGTTGTACCTTAAGTTTTAGTCCACAAAAATCTATTTTCAGGGGGAAAAATGGTATGGATAATGCAAAAATTTATTCATTCAATCCGAGCATGACTGAATTCAAAGGCACATACGCTTCAGATGCCAGTCAGGAGAAGATTCTATCTAAATTGGACGCATTCGTCTCCGAGGATTTCGAGTACTTTCGTGACTTGGCCGAGGAAGAGGAACTAGGGATGTGCGAGACTGACTCCATTGTCAGGTGCTTCGGCAACGACGATCGTTGGTATTACATCCACGCGCAGATTGACGACAATCAAAATGTCAGATTTGCAATCTACGATGAAGATGGCGTCGACATTATTGTCTTCGTGCTTTCCAGAATGGCGGAAGATTTGAAGGAAGTCGAAATTTGCTTCGACGACATCGTCGAGGTTGAACAGATTCTGAATCTCCTAACAGAGCCTTCTTGGATTGACTAAAACAAAATCGCCCCAACTGGGGCGATTTTTCCTTTTCTTATAGACTTTTTAAAACAGATATGGTATAATCACTTAAAGAGTTTCATCTCGTTTACTATTGCTGTACTTGTAAACGGGGCAAAATATAATATTAATCTATAATCATAGGATAATTTTAATGCCAACTATTAATCAGTTGATTCGCAAGCCTCGCAAGAAAAATGCGAAGAAATCGAAATCTCCAGCACTTGGTTCAATTATCAATACTCTGAAGACTAAGCGCTATGAGAAAGCTGCGCCACTTAAGCGTGGTGTTTGTATCAAAGTTACTACCAAGACTCCAAAGAAACCAAACTCAGCTATGCGTAAAGTTGCTCGTGTGCGCCTTACCAATGGTCAGGAAGTTTGGGCATACATTGGTGGCGAAGGCCACAACCTCCAGGAGCACGCTGTGGTGCTCGTTCGTGGTGGTCGTGTGCCAGATCTTCCAGGTGTGCGTTATCACATTGTCCGTGGTACGCTTGATCTTCAAGGCGTTAATGGTCGCAAGCAAGGCCGTTCGAAATACGGTGCCAAGAAGGAGGGTAAGTAATTATGCCACGTAAAACTACCAAATCTTTGGAGCGCAAAGTTTCTCCAGATCGCAAGTATCAATCCATCATGGTTCAAAGACTCATCAATAAGTCGATGCTTGATGGCAAGAAGCAAGTAGCTGAGCGTGCAGTTTACTCTGCAATCGAAGGTGCTGCTAAGAAATTGAAATCAGAAAACCCAGTGGAAGTTCTCGAGAAAGCTATCGCTAACGTTTCGCCAGATTTCGAGGTGAAGTCTCGCCGCGTTGGTGGTGCTAACTACCAGATTCCATTCCCAATTGCTGGTCACCGCCAAATGCACTTTGCATTCACTTGGCTCGTCCAAGCTGCACGTGCACGCAGTGGTATGCCATACGCAAAGCGTCTCGAAGCTGAAATCGTAGATGCTTACAACGAAACCGGTGCCGCCTTCAAGAAGAAAGAAGATTGTCACCGCATGGCCGAAGCAAACCGCGCATTCGCACACTTTGCTCGTTAATATAAGCAACAGAAAAATACCCACTTGGGGTAGTCCGGAGCGCGGCAGCGCGAGGATTTAGCGCCGGTCACCCGTGGCGACGGGCTGACCGGACGCGACCCCAATGGGTATTTTTTGTTGCTTATTAGCGAGTAACGTGGTACAATAAGCGTAAGTATATAGGAGGTATAATGGTAAAAGTAGCAATTAATGGTTTTGGCAGAATTGGTCGGAATGCGTTCAAGATTTTGCAAGGACGGAAAGATGCTGAGGTGGTAGCAATTAACGACATTACTGATGCCGCAACCCTAGCTCACCTTCTCAAATATGATTCTTCTTACGGAACTTATGACCAAGAAGTATCTTCAAACGAACATGCAATTATTGTCGACGGCAAAGAAATTCCGGTTTATGCCGAAAAAGATCCACACAATTTACCATGGGCAAATCTCGGCGTGGATGTCGTGATTGAATCCACTGGTTTCTTCACAAAGCCAGAAGATGCCAAGGCGCACATTGATGCCGGTGCGAAGCGCGTGGTAATTTCGGCGCCAGCCAAGGGCGAAGGTGCTAAGACCATCGTGCTCGGTGTGAACGAAGAAGCCGTCACGCCAGATGATTTAATCCTTTCGAATGCATCTTGTACGACTAACTGTATCGCGCCAATCATGAAGGTACTTGAAGACGAATTTGGTATCGAGAAAGCGATGATGACCACCGTGCACTCCTACACTGGTTCACAGCGCATTCTTGATGCTCCAGCTAAGGATCTTCGCGAAGCACGTTCTGCAGCGGAGAACATCGTACCAACCACAACCGGTGCATCAAAGGCGGCCGCACTTACGATTCCAAGTTTGCAAGGTAAATTCAATGGGCTTTCTGTCCGTGTCCCGACTCCAGTAGTTTCACTTTCGGATATTACTGCTGTAATTAAGCGCAACACAACTAAAGAAGAGCTTGTCGCCTTCTTCAAGAAGATTGCCGACGAACAGTATTACCAAGGTATCATTGGTGTGACCGAAGAAGAACTCGTTTCATCCGATTTTATCGGCGATCCGCGTTCCTGTATCGTTGATTTACCACTCATTGATGTGGTTGGAGGCAATATGATTAAAGTCGTCGCTTGGTATGACAACGAGTGGGGCTATTCAAATCGTCTCGTTGAACTCACAGTTGATTTCGGTGGGGAGAATTAATGGACGTCTACATCGGAGCAGACTATCGAGGATTCGAAAAGAAAAACCACTTGACCCAGTTTTTGAAGGCTAATGGTTTTAATGCTATCGATAAAGGTGCCTACGAATATAACGAGGGCGACGACTTTAACGATCCGGCCGTAGCAGTTGCCAAGGAAGTCCGCGAAAACCTCGGTTCGTTTGGGATTTTAATTTGTGATTCAGCACACGGTGTCACGGCGCAGGCAAATCGTTTTAAAGGTATCCGCGCCGCACATTGTCATTGTGCAGAATCAGCCCAACTCGCCCGCGAGCACGACGATGCTAATATATTATGTCTCTCCGCGCATTTCATGACGAATGATGAAGAAATGGAAAACATTGTAAGGACATTCCTTCAAACTAATTTTGAAAGTTTCGAACGGCGGGTCCGCCGCATTAATCGTTTAGACGAAAGGGAAGATTATGATTAGGGAAGTAACGATTATCCCAACAATTTTAGTCGACAATAAAAAAGATTTTCGCGACCAAGCCGAACGTATCAACGTCTTCACTCGTCGCGTGCAAATTGATTTATGTGACGGAGTATTTGCGCCAACTACGACGCTCGATATTACCAATATTTGGTGGCCAAAAAACTGGATCACTGATCTACATATGATGGTTTCAAAACCATCTGAATATATGGATACGATTGCCAAGCTCACGCCATCCATGGTGATTTTTCATGCCGAAGCAAGCGAGAATTTGTTACCGATTTTTGAGCAATTAAAGTCGATGGATATTCATTGTGGCGTGGCGCTGCTACCATCTACTTACCCAGGCGCCGTGCAACAATACATTGAAGCAGCCGACCATTGTTTGGTCTTTGCGGGGCAACTCGGCGTACAAGGCTCGCCGGCGGATCTCATGCAAATGGAGAAGATTCAATTAATCCGCAACATCAAACCAGAAATTGAAATTGGTTGGGATGGCGGTGCAAACATTTCGAATATTCGTGCACTTGCACACTGCGATCTCGACGTGATTAACGTTGGTTCGGCGATTTCGCAGGCGGAAAACCCGGCCGACATGTTTAATCAACTCGTTGCCGAAATTGATAAAAGTGGGGTAGTGCTCTAATGGCGCGGATTGTTTCGCTGGGCTCAGCATTGCAAGATATCTATCTCATCGATCACGATGATTTAGCGCCAACCACCATTGGTAGCGATGCGATCTTTGGCAACGTTCTCGTAGGCTCAAAAGTCGATATTGATTCGCTTAGTTATGAAGTTGGCGGTGGTGGTATCAATTCGGCCATCACTTTTTCACGTCACGGCCATGAAGCGATTTTTATCGGGAACATCGCCCATGACTCGGCGGGCGAAGCGATTTTACGCGTACTCGACCGTGAAGAAATTGATAACTCCTATGTGAATTTTGTAACCAGAAAGTGCACCGGCACATCCGTGATTTTACTCGATTCAAAGGGTGGTGAACGCACGATTCTGACTTATCGCGGTGCGAGTGAAACCTTCGACAATTTCAACGAAAAAGATTTGGAACTGATTCAGCCGGATTGGCTCTATGTTACGACACTGCGCGGCGACATGGATACACTCCTTCGTTTCTTCGTGAAAGCCAAAGAGCTCGGCACGAAAATCATGTTTAATCCAGGTGTGAAGGAACTCGCACAAAAAGAGAAATTGATTGGCTTACTCGAGGATGTTGATATTTTGAATGTTAATAAATCTGAGGCATCCAAGATTGTGCCAGGCGTACTATTAACTGAATTAATGTATCATTTAAATCAATATGTCCCAACCGTAATTATTACGGACGGCCCGATGGGCGGTATTGCCGGTAAAAAAGATACCGGTGAGATTTATCGCTTTGGTATTTATGAAGATTCCAGAATTAAAGACGCTACGGGGGCTGGCGATGCATTTGGCTCAGGTTTCCTCGCCCACTATATCTCCGGGCATTCGTTTAGGCAATCGCTGATTTTCGCTTCGGCAAATTCCACGTCCGTGGTCCGCAAAATTGGCGCGAATCGTGGTATACTAACTGGAACTGAAGAATTACATCCAATGCCAATTCAAAAATTATAAAAAGGAAAAATATGTTACCGAATGAAGAAGAAATACTGAAAAAACTATCAATTGCTGACCTTGAGCGAGCCAACGCCTACGCTAAGGATTTAACGATGGGGCTTCAAATCGTCCGATCGTTCCCACAAGGCGTGACAATTTTTGGTTCTGCAAGATTACCGCAGGATAATAAATACTGCAAAATGGCTTATGAGCTCGGTGGGCTTCTGGCTAAAAACGGGCACGCCGTAGTCACTGGTGGTGGTCCCGGAATCATGGAAGCCGCTTCGCACGGCGCTTACGAAATTGGTGGCCGGACGGTTGGTTTAAATATCACTTTGAAGCACGAACAGTTCCCAAATCCATATCTAACAGACTGTATTACTTTTGAATACTTTTTCGCCCGCAAAGTTTCGCTCGCAATGGCCTCAAAAGTCTTCGTCTTCTTCCCGGGCGGTTTCGGCACGATGGATGAAATCTCTGAAATTTTATGTTTGATGCAAGAATCAAAAATGCCAAAAATGCCGGTGTTCTTAATCGGTGAATCCTACTGGAAAGCGTTTGATCGCATCATTAAACAAATGATTACGATGGGGCTCATTAACGAAAAGGATCCTAAGATCTTTAAGATCACGGATGATGTCAAAGAAGTAGTAAAGGCCGCCAATAAGATTGGTCACCCGAAGATTTCCGAGAATTTCTACGATGGTTTCCGCGAAGCTTCGGCTTTAAAATAGTAACAAAAATAACACTCAATTGGGGTAGTCCGGAGCGCGGCAGCGCGAGGATTTAGCGCCGGTCACCCATGGCGATGGGCTGACCGGACGCGACCCCAATGGGTGTTATTTTGTTACTTTGAAAGTCCAAGCTTTGAGTTCGTGTCGGCGATGCGGATAAGCTCGTTGTATTTTGCGATGCGTTCACTACGAGAGAGGGAACCAGTTTTGATTTGGCCGGTGCCAAGACCAACAGCGAGGTGCGCGATTGAAACATCTTCAGTTTCACCGGAACGGTGTGACATTACGGTCTTGTAGCCGGCTTTTTTCGCCATTAAAACAGCGTCAATCGTTTCAGAAAGCGTGCCGATTTGGTTTGGCTTAATCAGAATTGCATTTGCAACGCCTTCTTTGATACCACGGGCGAGAAGCTCAGTGTTCGTCACAAACAAATCGTCACCCACGAGCTGAATGCGATCACCCATACGCTCGGTCATGATTTTCCAGTTGGTCCAGTCGTCTTCGGCAAGACCATCTTCAATCGAAATCACTGGATAATTGTTAATAATCCAGTCGTACCAGTTAATCATGTCTTCGGCAGTCTTCCAGTCACCGTTGGTCTTTAATACATAGTGGTCTTTGTCATAGAATTCACTGGCAGCGATGTCCATGGCAATCGCAATATCATCGCCGAATTTATAGCCAGCCTTCTCGACGGCGAGTTTGATACATTCGAGTGGCTCATTATTGCCGTCTCTAACTTTTGGTGCATACCCACCTTCGTCACCAACAGTGGTTGGATAGCCACGATCTTTTAATACATTCTTAAGCGCATGGAAAACTTCGGCACCCATGCGAACCGCATCGGCAATATTGCCGGCGCCACGTGGGATAATCATGTATTCTTGGAAATCCGTGGCCCAGGAAGCATGCTCGCCACCGTTCATTACGTTCATCATTGGCATTGGAATCGACATTTCATCTTCAGTATCAGCAAGGTAAGCAATGTATTTATAAAATGGCACTTTGTTGGCACGGGCATTGGCTTTCGCGGTCGCAAGGGAAACGGCGAGAATCGCATTGGCGCCGAGATCAGATTTATTCTTAGTACCATCAAGTTCTAGCATCATTTCATCAACGGTGCGTGGGTCAGAAGTATTGCCAACAAGTACGTCTTTAATCTTGGAATTTACATTCCAGACGGCTTTTAGAACACCTTTACCGCCGTAGCGGGATTTATCATCATCACGAAGTTCCAGAGCCTCGCCGGAACCGGTCGAAGCGCCGGATGGCACAATGGCGCGCCCATAACCACCATTTTCGAGAAAAACTTCCGCTTCTACGGTTGGGTTACCACGTGAATCTAAAACTTGTCTTGCTTTAATATTAGAAATTGTCGAATTATCCATAAAAATATTATATACCAATTATTTAACTTATGTTAAAATAAATATAAGTATTAAAAGTAAGGAGTTTTTTATATGAACGAAAATCCTGAGGGAACACCAAATCCCCTCAATCCAGCTCCAGCTGATGAGGCTAAAACCGATACGGCGCCAGTCGAACCAGCTCCAGTGGAAGCTCCCGCAGAAGCTCCGGCTCCGGCAGCAGAAGCCCCAGCAGATAATGCTCCGGCCCCTGTTTCAGAAGAACCGGCCGGCACTGTAGTAGAGCCAGTTAAAAAGAAGAAAACCGGACTTATCGTCCTCATTGTGATTCTAGTTCTAGCAATTATTGGTGGTGCAGTGGCAGCCATCCTCATCCTGAATCCATTTGGCAATGGCAACGGTGGTGGTAATGGCGGTGGCGACAAAGATGCTGTCTCCAAGGCAATTGTTAAATTGCTTTCTAGCACCGAAGGTCCAAAGAAGCTTGGCACCAAGGGTACCGTTGAAGTAACGGCTGGAAGCACAAGTATTCCATTCAAGACCATTGATGCGACCATTGATGCTGGCTACGATGTAGAAACCGGCAAGAGTTCTGGTGATGTGACTCTCGGTGTGGCATTCTCATCCACTGACGAGATTACTATCAAAGCAAGCGAGATGCTAGTCGATAAGAAACTCTATTTGAAGGCGACTACCGACAAAGAAGTCGATACTACCGATATTGACGAAGATGATGCGACGGCTCAGTATTCACTCATGATTGCTTCTGTCATCAATATGCTTGGTGGGAAGTGGATTTCGATGTCGCTTACCGATGCCACTAGCGGTCTCCCAAGCGGTTCGACGAACGAAACTGCACAATGTCTCATCGAAGCAATGAAAGACACCAGTGGCACCAAGATTGATCTTGGTGGCATTTATCAAAACAACAAGTTCGTCACCTCTTCAACTGATAGTCTCAAGATTTCCAAGAAGAATGACCCACTTTACAAGCTTGGTGTTGACTCCGAAAAGGCCGCGAGCTTCGTAAATGCGGTAGTTGATGAACTTGGTTCAAGTGATGCCGCTAAGTGTATCGACACTACATCTTCTGAGGAAGTAACTGCTGAGCAAATTAGCGAAATCGTGAAAGAGCTTCCAGTTGTTTACGTAGAAGTAAACAGTGACTACGACTTCACCAGATTCTACACTAATTACACGGCGAGTGACGAAAGCCTAGGAATTAAAGTTGATC
>CAMJXP010000007.1 GCA_946409745.1 uncultured Candidatus Saccharibacteria bacterium
CTCTCACCGAGGAACGTCGCAAGGAAATTGTAAAGAATGCTTCCCAAAAAGTTGAGCAAGCTAAGGTCGCTATCCGCAACGTTCGTGAAGACGCTCGCAAAGCCGTGAAGGTTGCCACCGAGATGGGTGAAGATATAAAGAAACGCGCTGAAAAAGAGATTGATGATATCACAAAAGAATTCTCAGACAAGATTGATGCTGAATTCAAAAACAAGTCTGACGAAATCATGAAATTGTAGGAATACTATGTTAGAACATTTAGGCGTAATTGCCGACGGTAATCGCCGGTGGGCAAAAGAACGCGGTTTACCAACCATTGAGGGTCACCGCCGGGGTCTCGATTCAATTGAGCAAATGGTGATTGGTGCAAGAGATGCTGGCATCAAATATATAACTTTTTATGTCTTTAGCACTGAGAACTGGGGTCGCTCAAAAGATGAAGTGAGCTACATAATGAAGCTCGCCGAGACGAAAATTCCAAAATACGCTGAGAAGTTGAAGAAAAACAACAGCAAGATGATTATCCTCGGCTCCAAGAGGAATGTGCCACCAAAGCTAGCTAGCGCTATTGAAGAAGCAGAAAAACTAACTGCTGATTGCACCGGCATTACGGTTTGTTTCTGTTTTAATTACGGCGGCGAGCAGGAAATTGCCGACGCGGCGACGATTGCAAACGAAGTCGATAAAGAGATTACGCCAGATACGATTCGGAAGCACCTCTATCATCCGGAAATCCCAAATATCGACATGGTCGTAAGGACGAGCGGCGAAGAAAGAATCTCTGGGTTTATGCTGTGGCGTGCCTCTTATGCGGAGTTCTATTTCATTAAGAAATACTTCCCAGAAATGAGCTACGACGACATTAAAATAATCTTAGAAGAATACGAAAAACGTAACCGTCGTTTCGGTAAGTAATGCTATAATAGAAATATGGATATTTTTGTAGGCGTAATTGTTGGTCTTTTAGTATTAATGACTTTAGTTACACTCCATGAGTTTGGCCATTTTATCATGGCAAGACGGAATGGCGTAAGGGTACTGGAATTTGGAATTGGCTTCCCGCCCAAAGCGATTGCTTGGGTTAAGGATCCAAAAACCAAAAAATGGAAACGACTGCCGAAAAAAGAGTGGGGCAAGCCACAGGAAGGTTTGATTTTTAGCTTGAACTGGCTACCGATTGGTGGCTTCTGCCAGATGGATGGGGAATCGGATGCCGAGACCAGAAAGGGGACCTTTGGGAGCGTCAGCTTCTGGAAGAAGACGAAGATTCTGTTTGGTGGCGTCGCAATGAACTGGCTAACCGGGATTGTGATTTTTACAATCCTCGCTTGGGCTGGGATGCCAGAATTTCTAGATAATCAGTTTACGATTGCCGACGATACGCGCACCGAATGGGTGCCAATTAAAGTCGCAGTGGTAGCGGAAGGTTCGCCGGCCGATGTGGCCGGATTCAAGACGGGTGATTACTTGCTCTCCGTGGATGGTAATGCAGTAAAGTACGCTAGCGATCTAACCAGTTATAACAATACAAAAGCTGGACAGGCTGTGAACTATCAAATAATGCGTGGTGTAGATGATGATTGTATTAAAAAACCAACTTGCGATAAGGATTCTTGTGAATGTGCCGAGGGTGCTGAGACACTAGAACTAGTTGCAGTGCTAAATCCGGAAGGAAGCGACTATCTCCTTGGTGTGTCGATGGAAAGTTCACAAATGATGAGATATTCAACTTGGTCAGCACCACTCGTTGGCGTTGGCTTAACGGCCCAAATTACCGCAGAAACCTTCCACGGTATTGGCGATTTGCTCTGGAATCTAGTGCGGGGCGTAGGTTCGCTCTTCAGCTTTGATTCAAATGTGCGCGAGAGCGGACAGCAAGCAATTTCCGAAGTCGGCGAATCCGTCTCGGGCCCAGTTGGTATCATCGGTGTCTTGTTCCCAGCATTCACTTCGGCTGGTCCGGCCAATCTTGCCTTCCTCGCCGCTTTAATCTCAATCTCGCTCGCTTGTATGAATGTGCTGCCGATTCCAGCGCTGGATGGTGGTAGATGGCTACTTATTGCAATTTATCGTTTAAGACACAAGAAACTCACCAAAGAGATTGAAGAGAGAATCGTTTCGCGTGCTTTTATCGTATTGATTCTTTTGATGCTAGTCGTAACCGTACTTGATATCACGAGGTTCTTCCGATGACGAAAAAGCGTGGAGTGGGCGAGCTAATTCTAACCATTGTGGGAATGTGCATCTTTGTGTTTGCTGTCGTAATTGCAACCCAACTTATCGTTGGTTACATTATGCTGGCACTACTCGGTTCTTCGCGTTTCAATCTGCCAGTCTGGACTTCGGTTTATTCAGCCATAGTTTATGTTCTAGCATTCATTATTACCGTTTTCGTGCCGCTACTAATCAAGAATAGACGAAAAAAGAAACAGGTTGAAACTCCGGCTGAAATTAGGAAGGAACTCGGGCTCGAAGGTCTGCCAACTTGGACGGATGTCGGGCTGGGACCAGTTGGTTTTATTGTGTCGCTACTCCTCGCCGCTCTGCTTGTCTTTATCTTTAGTAAATTCCCGTGGTTCAATGCAAACCAGGCGCAAGAGTTAAGTTACAGCGTGCTAGCGCCGGGTTTTGATCGGATTCTCGGCTTTCTGACACTCGTCATTATTGCGCCAATCGCCGAGGAAATCATCTTCCGCGGTTGGCTTTACGGAAAACTCCGCGAGAAACTAAACGGCCCAATCAGCGAAATCTGGGGAATCATTCTTTCGTCATTTATCACTTCTTTGTTATTTGGTTTAGTGCATCTCCAATGGAACGTGGGCGTGAATGTCTTTGCGCTTTCGATTGTGCTCTGCGCAATGCGTGAAATCACTGGGACAATTTACGCTGGCATGCTGACGCACATGATTAAGAACGGCGTTGCCTTTTACCTTATCTATGTTATAGGTGTGGTATAATTAATCTATTATGAGATTATCAAAGACTTTTGTAAAAACTTTAAGGGAAGCACCAAAAGACGAAACCGCTAAAAACGGCGCTTTACTCACGCGTGCAGGCTACATCCACAAAGAGATGGCTGGTGTTTATGATTTTTTGCCACTCGGCATTCGCGTGATAGAAAATATTAAGAATATCATTCGTGATGAATTAAATAAACTCGGTTGCGAAGAACTCCAGATGACTGCACTCCAGAACCCAGAACCTTGGGAAAAAACCGGGCGTTTTTCGGATCAAGCCGTTGATATTTGGTTTAAGACGAATCTCGCTAGTGGCGGCGAACTTGGTCTCGCGCCAACCCACGAAGAGCCAATCGTTAATCTCATGAAGACTTATATCTCTAGTTACAAAGATTTACCGCTTTCTGTATATCAATTCCAGACGAAGTTCAGGAACGAGCTCCGTGCGAAGTCCGGAATTCTTCGTGGTCGCGAATTCTTAATGAAAGATCTCTACAGCTTCCATACTAATGAAGAAGACCTCGATAAGTTTTATGCTGAAGTCGAAGTTGCTTACAAGAAGATTTACGAAAGACTTGGTCTCGGTGAAGATACGTTTGAAACGTTCGCTTCAGGTGGCATTTTCTCGAAGTACTCGCACGAATTCCAAACCTTCTTACCAGTAGGCGAGGATGATGTTTATTATAATGCGGATAAGTCTGTCGTATTAAATAAGGAAGTCCTGAATCCTGAAACTTTGAACGACCTTGGCGTCAAGGAAGAAGAGTTGCAGCAAACAACTGCTGCTGAGGTTGGCAATATCTTTAAACTCAAGTTTAAATACTCTGAACCACTTGGTCTTAAGTATTCTGATGAGCAGAATTCCCAACAAGTCGTTTACATGGGTTGCTATGGCATTGGCGTGTCCCGCGTAATGGGCGTAATTGTCGAGAAATATGCTGATGACAAGGGTCTAGTCTGGCCAGAAAGTGTTGCGCCATTTAAGTATCATTTGATTGGTATCGGCGAGAATGGCATGAAGAAGGCCGAGGAATTTTATAAGAGCCATCCAGGCGAAGTTCTCTTTGATGACCGAGATCTCCGCCCAGGTGAAAAATTTGCCGATGCTGAACTGATGGGCATGCCTTATCGTATCGTAATTTCCGATAAGACTTTGGCGGAGGATTCTGCTGAGGTAACCGATAGAAGAACCGGCGAGAGTAAACTCGTAAAAATTTCTGAATTATAATATTGACTTAATAAGCATTTTCCTGTAAACTTTATAATTGATTAAAGTGGAGTTTCACTAAAATGATTAAGAAAAGTATAAGTATTACTGCTGCCGGAAAAAAAGAACTTGAAGCTGAGCTTAATGAATTAATTAAGAATCGACCTGTAATTGCAGAGAAGATTGCTACTGCTCGTGCTTTTGGTGACCTTTCCGAAAACGAAGAATATAGCTCTGCTCGCAATGAACAAAAGATGGCCGAGACTCGTATTCTCGAGATTCAAGATATTTTGAAAAATGCGAAGATTATTAAGGCTACGAAGCGTGATAGTGTAGCACTTGGTTCAACCATCGTACTTGATATGGGTGGCCGTAAGGTGACTTACACACTAGTTGGTGCGACTGAGGCCAACCCACTCGAAGGTAAAATTTCCAACGAATCACCAATCGGCAAAGCCGTGATGGGTAAAAAGGCCGGTGATTCATTTGACTTTAACGGCAAATCTGTGAAACTAGAAGAAATCAAATAATATGCTATAATATATAGTATGTTACTTGAGGATTATCGAAACGAGAGATTAAAAAAATTAGAGGAAATTAAAGCGCGGGGCATCGATCCGTACCCAGCGAAGAGTTTTCGTAACACTAAGATTTCCGAAGTGATAAATCATTTTGAGGAAAAACAAGGTCAGGAAGTGACTATAGTTGGTCGCATCGTGGCGATTCGCTCGTTTGGTAAGCTAGTCTTCTTGAAGGTTCGCGATTATTCTGGTGAAGTTCAGATTTTTATGAAGGCCGAAGACGAAGGCCGTGACGGCTTCTTTGGCGTCAAAGATATTAGGTTACTCGATTTAGGTGATTTTGTGGAAGTCACTGGTAAAGTCGATAAATCTCAGACTGGTGAAATTTCGGTATTCTCGAATTATGTGAGGCTTCTAACTAAGTCGCTTCGTCCGCTGCCAGAAAAATTCACCAACAAGGAAGAACGCTATCGTCGTCGCTATGTTGATATGAATGTAAATCCTGAAGTACGCGAGAGACTAGTACGCCGTTCGAAATTCTGGCAGGCAACCCGCGATTTTATGAACAAACATGGCTTTATTGAGATTAACGTGCCAGTATTAGAGCACACCACTGGTGGTGCCGATGCTACGCCATTTGTGACACATATGAATGCCCTCGACGAAGATTTTTACCTCCGGATTTCGCACGAATTACCATTAAAGCGCCTACTTGGTGGTGGATTTGAAAAGGTTTATGACATTGGTCCGCGCTTCCGTAACGAAGGTGTTGATGATGAACATTTGCCAGAACATATCGCTTTTGAAGCTTATGCCGCCTACGAGAATTACGAAGACGGTATTAAATTCTATGAAGAAATGATGAAATATGTCGCTATGGAAACTTGGGGAACTTTGAAGTTCCGTGTTAACGGTTTTGATATCGATTTAGACTGCGAATGGCCACGTGTTAAATATGCCGATTTACTACGTGAGAAATATGGCGTTGATGTCTTTAATCCAAATCGTGAGCAACTCATCCAGATTCTAAAAGATAATGGCGTTGAGTCGGATTTTGATATGACTACTCCGCATCTCATCGATCACGTTTGGAAACTAATTCGTAAAACTTCCGCTGGTCCGTTCTGGCTAATTGAGGAGCCACTCAGCTTATCGCCACTCGCGAAAAAATCAACCGAGAATCCGCTGGTAACGGAGAGATTCCACCCAGTGATTGCCGGTACCGAAATGGGGAATGGCTTCTCGGAATTAAATGATCCGCTAGACCAATTAGAGCGCTTCAAGGAGCAACAAGCCGCCCGTGATGCTGGTGATGAAGAGGCTCAGATGCTTGATATGGACTTTGTCGAAATGCTTGAATATGGTATGCCACCAGCTTGTGGTTGGGGTAATTCCGAACGCAATTTCTGGTTGCTTGAAGGTGTGCCAGGTCGTGAAGCGGTACCGTTTCCAACACTTCGCAAATCCGAGTGATATAATTAGATTATGCCTAAATTTAAGTTAGTATCGAAGTTCCAGCCGACTGGAGATCAGCCGAGTGCGATTAAGCAGCTCACGGATGGGATTTTGGCGGGCGTGAAAGAACAGACGCTCCTAGGCGTGACTGGCTCTGGCAAGACCTTTACGATGGCTAATATTATCCAGAACGTTCAGCGTCCGACTTTGATTTTGGCACATAATAAAACGCTTGCTGCACAACTTTATTCGGAATTTCGCGACTTTTTCCCAGAGAACGAAGTCCATTATTTCGTATCTTACTTTGATTATTACCAGCCAGAAGCCTACATCGCTTCGACCGATACTTATATCGAGAAAGACTCGGCAATTAATGACGAGATTGACCGACTCCGCCACGCCGCAACCGAAGCGCTACTAACGCGCCGTGACGTGATTGTGGTGGCGTCAGTTTCTTGTATTTACGGCATTGGCTCACCAGAATACTACGCTGAAATGTCGCTCCCACTCTGGCAGGAAAAAGGTGTTTGGATGGACAGCGACAAGAATACTTTAGATCAGGTTGGCTTTATTCGAACTCTGGTGGGGATGCAGTATCACCGCAACGACCTTGCTTTTGAGCGTGGTAATTTCCGCGTAATGGGCGACACGATTGATTTATATCCGGCCAATGGTGAGTATGCTTACCGTTTTGAATTTGGTTTCGATGCTTTGGAAGACGTGAAGATTGTCGACCCGCTAACGTTTGAAATTCGCGAAAAACCGGACCATATTCACATTTTCCCAAACACACACTATGCGACGCCGAAAGAGCAACTAGAAGGCGCTTTAAAGGCCATAGAGGCCGAGTTTAAAGAACGTTTGGCCTATTTCCGCGAGCACGAGAAATATCTCGAAGCCGAGCGTTTATCGCAGCGCACTAAATATGATTTAGAAATGCTCCGTGAAACTGGCTTTGTGAAGGGAATTGAAAACTATTCTCGGCATCTAGAGGGCCGTAAGGCTGGCGAACCGCCTTCCACTTTACTTGATTTCTTCCCGGATGATTTTCTTTTGATTGTTGATGAGTCGCACATGACTTTGCCGCAAGTGCGGGGTATGTATAATGGGGACCACGCCCGCAAAATGACGCTCGTAGAATATGGTTTTAGGTTGCCAAGCGCGCTGGATAACCGTCCACTCACTTATGGTGAGTTTCAGAAGCATGTGAACCAGGCGATTTATGTTTCGGCGACGCCGGGTGAGTACGAACTTGAGAACTCGCCAAAACCAGCCGAGCAAGTGATTCGCCCAACTGGCTTGCTTGATCCAGAGATTGAAGTCCGTAGTAGCGATGGCCAGATTGATGATCTCATGGAAGAGATTGATAAGCGCATTGCCAAGGGGCAGAGGACGCTCATCACGACTTTAACGAAGCGGATGGCGGAAGATTTGACCGACCACCTCAAAGAACGAGGCGTGAAAACTGCCTACATTCATTCCGATGTGGACACATTGGAGCGCGGCGACATCCTCCGGGATTTGCGTGAAGGTGTTTATGATGTGCTGGTCGGTATTAATCTGCTTCGTGAAGGCTTGGATCTTCCGGAGGTGTCGCTTGTCGCGATTCTTGATGCGGATAAGGAAGGGTTTCTACGTTCCGAATCGGCGCTTATTCAAACGATTGGCCGTGCTGCGCGCCACGTAGAAGGTAAAGTTATTATGTACGCCAATTTCATTACAGAAAGCATGGAAAAGGCGATTTCTGAGACAAACCGTCGTCGTGAGATTCAGAAGGAATACAACGAGAAACATCACATCACACCAACTTCGATTAAAAAGGATGTATCGCTCGGATTGAGGGCGATTATCCCGGAGAAACAAGCTGAGAATAAACTCGATATAAAGCGTATTCCGAAAGACGAGCTCCCGAATCTTGTTAAACAATTAACTTCCGAAATGCAACTTGCCGCTGCTAACCTTGAATTTGAGCGCGCCGCGCTCATTCGTGACGAGATTAATAAAATCAAAGAATACATCGGCTAAAAAACTATTGCGTTTATGCTATAATTACTAGTATGAGTGGGCATGCTGACATTAAAACGCTCGAAAGAATCAACAAAAGGATTCGTTTTTGTGATTATTTGTCAGTGGCTCAACTTTATCTACGTGATAATTTTCTTTTGGAACATCGTTTGAAGCATGAAGACATTAAACCGAGATTGCTCGGTCACTGGGGTACCTGCCACGGAATTAATGTAGCGTACGCTAACCTTCGGAGTTTCTTTAAGGGCAACGCTAATTTTAGTTTTATTTTGGGACCAGGGCATGGCTTTCCAGCACTTCAAGCCAATTTATTTATTGATGGTGAACTGGCTAAGGTTGACGAGAAGGCAACGCTTGATTATGATGGCCTCGCCTATGTCTGTAAGAAGTTTTCGTGGCCAGACGGCTTTCCATCGCATGCCAGCCCGATGACACCGGGCGTAATTACAGAAGGCGGTGAGCTCGGTTATGCACTCGCAAATGCCTATGGCATGGCTTTAGGACATCCGGAGAAAACCTTGGCGGTCTTAATTGGTGATGGTGAACTCGAAACCGCTACGGCGCTCGCATCGCTAAACCTCCGCGATTTGTTAACTAGTGATATTAACGGCCGCGTGCTACCGATTTTACATCTAAATGGCTACAAAATTTCGGCACCATCGATTTATGCCCGCCGATCTGAACGGGAATTAAATGAGCTCATTCGTGGGTTTGGTTTCACGCCAGTCTGGATTCATGGCGATGAGCCAGAAGAGTTTCAAAATGCACTCGAAAAAGAAGTTGAATCACCATTTTATATTCTTGAAACCGAAAAGGGTGCTGGTGGTCCGAATCGCTATCACAACGCACACCAAATTCCACTGAAGAAACCAGCAACTGACGAGAAGGAGTTAAAGGAACTCGAATTCTGGCTCGCATCGTATGGAATACATGAACTGTTTACTAAGGAAGAGGGAATTAAGATATGAACGCGGTAGATTTTGTCGAATTCCCAGGTAAAGATTACTATTCACCGGCCGAGCGGATTGGTGATTTGTTGAAGCAACAATTCATTAATAATCCGTACTTCTATTTCTTCTCGCCGGATGAAACCACTTCGAATCGCTTTGACGCCGTGTTCGAAATTGAAGAACGTGCGTGGGGCGACCTTATCAAAAAGAATTGGGATTTGCCGGAAAGCGACCACGGCCGCATTATCGAAATGTTATCTGAAAACGTGTTGTTCTCGGTAATGACCGGGCATCTTGCCAATGGCGAGCAGGCCATGATGGGAAGCTACGAAGCTTTCTTCCCGGTGATAACAGCGCAACTTTTGCAACAAATTAAGTTTATTAAACAATCCAAGGCTTGTCCGTGGCGTGAGCCGATGCCGGCTGTAAATCTGCTTTCGACTTCGACTTGTTGGCGCCAGGATCATAATGGCTTTACGCACCAATCGCCAGCGCTGATTTCGACATTACTTAGCCATCCGTCTGACCTTTGTAACTGTATTTTTCCAGTGGACGATGTGGCAGCCGAAGCGGCCTTCCACTTCATGCTCGGTTCAAGAGATGTTGTAAATCTTACAACATTTAATAAGAATCCAAGGCCACGTTACATTGATTCGCATCACGCCAGATACCTGTTTGATAATTCCGGCGCGTCGATATATCGTTTCGCTTCGGATGAAAATCCAGACATTATCCTCACCGCTGCTGGCGATATCGCTACACACGAAACGCTCGAAGCGATGAAGATCCTCCGCGCAGATATGCCGAAACTCAAAATGCGTTTTGTGGGCATTAATGCACTGTCTTACCGCGCAATTGGCACAACCGACAACAAATTATCGCACGATAAATTCGATGAATTGTTCCTCGAGGGAATTCCAATTGTGGCCAACTTCCACGGTTATCCAGAGACGCTAGAAAACATTCTCGAGAATTATACCGAACGTAGGAGACTACGTGTACACGGCTTTAACGAAGAAGGCTCTACGACGACACCGTTTGAAATGCTCCGTAGAAACGTGGCTTCAAGATATGATATTGCCTATGATATTGCAGCGGCACTCTGGCAGAATCGCCTAGCAAACAAATACCAAGACGTCCTTGATGCTAATCACGAGCATGCCGTCTTCTTCGGCGAAGATTTGATTAAATAAAAAATTATGTTATTATATCTGTATTATGGAATTATTTATTTTGATTGTAGTACTCGCGATTCTCGCTGAGACTACCGTTCTTGTATTACGTAAATACAAACCAACTTTTAATAGTAAACGTAAAATCTATGTCGATACGTCGGTGCTAATTGACGGACGCATTTTAAATATCGCGAGAAGCGGTTTCCTTGATGGCGATTTAATCGTTTTAAAAAGTGTACTACTCGAAATGCAACTCCTTGCCGATGGTAAAGATTCCGATAAGCGCGCAAGAGCGAGAGCTGGCCTTGAAACAGTCGCTGAACTCGAGCGCGTCGTGAATGTAAACACCGAGATCCTAGATAATGGCGGACGCTACAAAAAAGTCGACGAAGAATTATTAAAAATCGCGAAGGAAACTAAGGGTGCAATTTTAACCCTTGATTATAATTTAATTAAAGTTGCAAAAGCCGAGAAGATTGAGACTCTAAATGTAAACGAACTTGCGCTCGCACTGAGAAATGAATTCTTGCCAGGCGAGAAAATCAAGATTAAAATCCTGGAAAAAGGTTCTAATCGTGGCCAGGGTGTCGGTCATTTAGACGATGGCACGATGGTGGTGGTAGAAAATGCCGCTAACAAAATCGGCAAGGAGATTATCGTAGAATTTGTGAAATTCTACGAAACTCCTGCCGGTAAGATGATCTTCGCGAGACCCGTGAACAAGAAGTAACTTATTCGCCGGAACTTTGGTCGATTTGTAGGGTTGCTACTGCAGTGTAGCCGACGTTATCGGAGATCATAATTTTGAGTGACTTTTCGGTGCCATTTAAGGTGTAGCCGCCAATGACGCCATTTGAACCCACGGAGATTGCGTTGTTTTCAACGCCATCCACATAAAGCGTGTAACCGACGATTGCGTTCGAACCGCGACGAATAGTGGCAATGATTTGGTTGCCGGACGTCGAGAGTGAGACGGAAGGCGGTGTGTAATCACAGGTATCACTGACTTCATTATTGTATGGTTCTGGAACGTTGTAGGATTCCTTCTTCGTGATTGGATCCATGACCTTGTTCACTTCGATGCCAATCTTGAAGGCTTCTTGCGTACAAGATGAAGCAAGTTTGTAGTTGTAGCGGTTAAAGACTAACGTTTCTTTAGTGACACCCGAGTTCTTACTGGGGTCGTACCAGCTCGGCCAAATATCGTTCTTACCATTGACGGTCAAACGCTTGATGCCGGCTGGCTGCGCGATGGCTTGGTTGGCAACATATTTACCTTCTGGGATATAGACCTCGTTGTGAGCTCTATCCATGTAGCGTTGAACGGCAAATCTCACTGGATCACCGGAACCGACCGCGAAGCCGGAACCATCGGCGTTACCGTTCCAAACAAAGGTTGAAAGGGCAGGTGAATAGCTCTCAATGAGGGAGTCCTTTACTGTGGTAGAGCTAGCGGTCGTGGTAGTACCAGTCTTCGTGGCAGTCCAAACGTTTGGAATTAAGAAGCCGGTGGTGCTGTTGGCCCAACGAGCGCCACGGTCGTTAAGAATGCTCGAAACCATATAGGCGACTTGTTCATCAACTACGCGAGTAGCTGGAGAATCGGTCCATTTCTCGATGGTGTCACCGGTCGAATTCTTCACTTCTAGCACGTAGGAAAGTGGTTTGTAGGAACCACCACGAGCAAGGGAAGCGTAGGCGTTCGCGTGCTCGACCATGTGGACACCACAACCAGAGCCGATGGCGATAGAGAGACCATAGCCACTACGATTCTTACAATAGGCTTCGTCGCCAAGGGCATGGGCAACTTTCAAAGAATTGTCGATACCATTAATATATAGGGCTTTTACAGCGGCGATGTTCAAAGAGTGACCGAGCGAGAAGCGAATCGAAACGTTACCATAGAAGGTGTTCGTTGCGTTCGTCATACAGTTTCTGACGGCGCCATTACAATAGAGTTTATCGATGTTTTCATCTTTCAAAATCGTACCTGGGCCATAGTTGATACCATCGCGCTGCATGAAGAGCGGTGCATAGTCGAGAATCGGCTTAATAGATGAACCCGGCTCGATTAGAGAGTCCGTTGTCACATTCAACTCGCCGAAGGCCTTGTTATTGAAGTTGGCGGAGCCGACCATCGCAACGACTTGCGACGTTTCGACATCGATTGAAACGAGCGCCATGTTGTTGGTGCGGTTCGTAACGGCAGCTTTTTCCATGCCGATGTTTACAGCATCTTGAGCAATGTCCTGGAGACGCCAGTCGAGGGTGGTAATAATCGTCCAACCACCGGCACGCATCGTAGAGATGCCATATTTCTCTTCAAGTTGTTTCTTTACTTCAAGCACGAAGTGTGGCGCTTTCATATCGGCATATTGACTAGATTCCGGCTTAATCGTAGCAAGAATGTCAACGGCCTTGGCTTCTTCGGCCTCTTCGGTCGTAATGTAACCAAGTTCGGCCATTACATCGAGCGTGTGTTGTTGGCGCCAAATTAACTGATCGTGGCCATATTCATTATATGGGTTAAACACGGCTGGGTTGTTTGGAATAGCAGCAAGAAGTGCACATTCAGCCAGAGTCAAATCTTTCACAGACTTGCCGAAGTAAGTACGGGCAGCAGACTCAACACCGTTACGGCGACCACCGTATGGTGATTGGTTGAGATACATCGTGAGGATTTCGTCCTTTGAATACATGCGCTCAAGCTCAATGGCAAGGATAAGCTCTTTGATCTTACGCGAAAGACCACCACGGTTGGAGCTCGCGGCTTCGTCGGCAAAGTAAACCTGCTTAATTAGCTGCTGGGTGAGAGTAGAACCACCTTGCACCTGCTTACCAGTAACCGTCATAAAGAAGGCACGGGTAAGACCGACTAGGTCAACGCCGATGTGGTTGTAGAAGTTTTTATCCTCAATTGCAACTGTCGCTTGCTTCATGATTTCTGGAATTTCTTCACTATCCACGACGAGACGATAGTTTTCGCTACCGGTATCTTTCCAGAGTAAAACACCATTACGGTCGAGATAGGTGTTAACTGTTTCGGAAATCGCCATTTCATCAAGGCGAATTTCATCGAGGTCTTTCTTATAATAAAGGAATAGGCCAGCAATGAAGATAACTAAGAGTAGGAAACAAGTACCAATGAATTTGAGAATGGCTTTTTGGCCACGCCACGAGAACCACCAACGGAAAACACGCTTCGGGTGTAATCTCGCGAAGAATCTCTTAATTGGTTCCTTAGGTAATGATGCAAGATCTTCTGCCTTACGGCGAGCTTCAGCTTCCTTTTTAGCTTTGCGGCGTTCGCGCCACCTAGCAAAAAAGCCCAAACTATTCTTTGGTTTTGACTGCTTCAACTTTTTAGATTTCTTTGCTTTCGCCATCTCCTCGGACACCTTATCTTCTTTAGTTTCTTCCTGAACCTTAGCTTCCTGGGTTTTGGTCTCAGGGGCTTTAACTTCAGGGGTTTTTACTACAGCTTTTACGACCGGCCCCTTCGCAACCGGTTTGACAGTCGGCTTCACGTCAGAAACCTTTACTGTAGCTTTTTCTTCAGGCACTTTCGTGACTTCTTTGTCATTTAAATCATTAATACGAATCTTGACTTTATTCGTATTATCAGCTGATTTTCTGACGGTTTCGTCTGGCCTTTTTTGATTTGGTGTTCTAGGCTTGCTAGATGGCAAAATAACGTCCACTCTTTTCTTTTTAGCCATATATTTATTGTAGCACATGTTATAATAATAAACATGAAAAAGTTCCGTTTTAAGTCCGTGGTGCAGCTTGCAAATATGAAGATGTCCGTCAAGGCTGCGGCTATCGTTCTGGCCAGTTCCACGCTTATTTCGGCGCTACTTGGTTTGTTCCGTGATCGTCTTTTGAACTCTTATTATCTAGGTACTTATCCAACCGGTATTGATGCTTACACAGCCGCATTTACG
The DNA here is from genome assembly GCA_946409745.1 of uncultured Candidatus Saccharibacteria bacterium. Lineage (GTDB taxonomy): Bacteria > Patescibacteriota > Saccharimonadia > Saccharimonadales > Saccharimonadaceae > Nanosyncoccus. The sequence continues at coordinate 14,235 of CAMJXP010000007.1, forward strand.
ATTCCGGATTTCATGTTTTTCATTTTGACATCTGGCGCACTTGCGGTGTCATTTATCCCAGTCTTTAACCAGCGTCTCGCGACTGGTAACAAAAAATCGGCCTGGGAACTTTCCGCCAGTTTAACGAATTTACTAGCACTGCTTACACTTACAGCCAGTATTCTAATTATGATTTTTGCCGAGCCACTCATTCGTTATGTCGTGAGCCCAGGGCTTGATGAGTCGGGCATGATTCTTGCCATTAATATGACACGTGTGATTGCGATTAATCCGTTCCTATTTAGTATTGCGACGGTTCTGACTTCCATTCAGCAGGCGGTCGGTCGGTTCGTGTTCTATGCGTTTGCACCGGCTATATATAATATTGGTATTATCATTGGTATTACTTGGTTCACGGGTGGAATAAATTTGTTCGGCGTGCAGATTTTTGAAGGCGGCATTATGGGTGTCGCGCTCGGCGTGATTCTTGGTGCCGTGATGCAGCTCATCGTTTCGTTAATTGGCTTGTTCGGTCTTGGCTTTGATTATAATTTCAAAATCAATTGGAAGAATCAGGGTTTTCGCACCATTTTGAAATTACTCCCAGCTCGTTCACTCGACCAGGGAATTGACTATGTGAACGCGATCGTAAATACCAATCTTTCCTCACGTATGGGCGCTGGCGCGGTGCGTTCGTTTAACCAAGCTTCATCACTTCACCAGATGCCAGTGAATTTGATTGGTGTTGCGATTTCGACTGCCTTCTTCCCAAAACTAACTGAGGAACTCGGCACGGGTGACGATAATGAATTCTTTAATACGTTTAGAAAAGCGCTTAGGATGATCATTTGGATTTCGCTACCAGTCGCAGCGATTGCTTTCTTTACGCGTGGCTACGTGGTAAGTTTTATTTCGAACATTGGCAATAACGATAGTAACGGCACGATTGCTTCAGTGCTTGGGACGTTATGTATTGCGATTTTTGCGCGTTCGATTTTCCATATTGCCTCGCGTGGATTCTATGCCTACCAGGATACGAAGACACCGTTTCGCGTTTCAATTGTCGCCATTGGCCTTACGATTCTATTCTCGGTGTGGTTCTATTTCATGGGACTCGGCGTAGATGGGCTTGGTATGGCGCAGTCGCTCGGTGCTATCATCGAAATCATCATATTATTGTATATACTGCAACGACGGTCGAATAATCGCATTCTAAATAAGGAATTCTGGAAAGCGACCGCTAAGATTGTGATTGCTACAATTATTGCGGGTTGTGCGGCCTTTTCACTTACGAAATTTATTCCTTTGATGGCAACCGACTCGTCACTCGTAATTACGATTCCGAAATTCTTACTGATTTCTGGTGCGTCAATTCTCGTTTATGGCGCCGCAAGCTTCTTCCTCGATCTTGAAGAAGTAAAACCAATTGTGGCAAGTGTCAAGAAAATCCTCTTCAAAAATCTCAAATAGTGCTATAATTTAAGATATGGAAGTTAACTGCGAGACCATCAAGCATTTGGCACAGTTGTCTAATTTTTCGATGAGCGACAAGCAAGCCGAAAAGCTAACTGGTGATTTAAAAAACATTATTAATTATATTTCTGAACTCGACAAACTCGATACGGACGGGATAGAGCCGACTTATCAAGTTTTTGAAATGGAGAACGTCTGGCGCGATGACGAGATCCTACCTCAAGACGCTGACCGCGAACAATTACTCGCATTAACCAAAGAAGAAAAAGATCATCAAATTAAAGTGCCAAAGGTGTTGTAATGAAAACTGCGAATAAAACTGTCACTGCAACTAAACTTGTAAAAGATGCGCTTGAGAAAGCCAAGCATTTTGAAGAATATAATATTTTCACTTTTATCAATGAAGAAGGTGCTCTTAAAAAAGCTGCTGAGATTGACGAAAAGATTGCAAAAGGTGAAAAGGTGGGGAAACTCGCTGGCGTACCATATGCTTTGAAGGATAATTATTTAAGCCCAGAAGGCGAGACAACCGCTTCGGCTCATATCCTCGAAGGATTTACTTCGCCGATTACGGCAACTTGTGTTGAAAAACTCGAAGCCGAGGGCGCCATTATGATTGGGCGCACCAACCTCGACGCTTTCGCACATGGCTCATCGACTGAGAACTCTTATTATGGCCCGACTTTGAACGCTTACGACAAAGAGCGCGTCGCTGGTGGTTCGTCCGGTGGCTCCGCCGTAGCCGTAGCGCTGGATATTGTGGAATTTGCGACCGGTTCCGATACTGGTGGCTCAATTCGTCAGCCAGCTTCATTCAACGGCGTTTATGGTCTAAAACCAACTTATGGCGCCGTTTCACGTTATGGCGTCGTAGCGATGGCTTCTTCGACCGACTGTATGGGCTTCTTTACGAAGACTCCAGAAGACATGGATCTTCTCATGTCGATTGCGACAGGCCAGGATCCAAAGGACATGACTTCGCTCCCGGATTTCTATGAGAAATCCGAGGTGAAAAAAGTGAAGAAGATTGGTGTGATTAAAGATTTTGATAATGACTCAGTGAATATTGAAATTCGTGACGCTTTGAAGAAAAAGACCGAAGATTTGAAGAAAAAAGGTTACGAGATTGTCGAACTTGACATGCCGACTCTAAAATACGCGCTCGCTGCCTATTATATTATTGTGCCAGCCGAGGTCGCTTCGAACTTATCGCGTCATGATGGCGTACGTTATGGTTTTCGCTCGGAGAATTCCAAGAATCTTGAATCACTTTACGAAAACACGCGTGATGAAGGTTTTATGCCAGAAAACAAGCGCCGTATTATGATTGGTAACTTCGTTTTGTCGTCTGGTTTTTACGATGCTTATTTCTTGAAGGCCGCGAAAGCCAGAACTCTCATTGTAAAGGAATATGAAGATGCCTTTAATAAATGTGACTTTATTCTGACGCCAGTTTCACCAAACTACGCCTTCAAATTAGGTGAAAAAGTAAATGATCCAATTGCAATGTATCTCGAAGATTTGATGAGCGTGTCACTCAACCTTGCTGGTGTACCGGGTCTTGCGGTGCCAGTAGGGAAAACTAAATCTGGTTTACCGATTGGTTTGCAATTAGTTGGGCCAAGGCGGAGCGATAAAGCCTTAATTGAATTCGCAAAGGAGCTTAAATAATGGATGGTGGGGTCATTACATTTGTTATTGCCATATTAATTATTGGTGTGTTTTTATTTATCGCTTTTGGTTTGACTGGCAAGCGTGGACACAAATTCGATATGCGCGAATACCAGGCTAGATTTCTGGCGATTGAAAACAAGTTAAATCGCGAGAATCCAGCTACTTTTGAGACGACAATTATTAATTGTGATAAATTGCTTGATCGTGCCCTAATTGAAATGGGTATTCCAGGCAAAACTATGGGTGACCGGTTGAAGCGTTGTGGCACGAAGTTCAATAATCTCGATGCCGTCTGGCGTGCGCACAAAATGCGCAATATGATTGCCCACGAGAGCGATTTCGAGTTGACCTACAAGCAAGCCCAAAACGCAGTCGAAGTATATAAGCAAGCATTAAAAGACTTAGGAGCTATCTAATGAAATACTATCCTACCATCGGCATTGAATGCCACGTACAGCTTTCTACTAAAACCAAATTGTTTTCCGAAGTCGACAACGACGCGCGTGGGAAAGAGCCAAACTCTTGCGTGTCGCCAGTTTGCTACGCACTGCCGGGCATGCTCCCAAGACTGAACGGGGAAGCAATTAAATACGCCATCCGCGCCGGTCGCGCAATGAATTGTGAAATTAACGCCCAGTCGCGTTTTGATCGCAAACATTATTTCTATCCAGATTCACCAAAAGGTTACCAGATTACGCAATTTTATCATCCGATTATTGGTGCCGGTTATGTAGAACTACCATCCGGAACCAAGATTCGCATTGAACACGCTCACCTTGAAGGTGATGCTGGCAAGCTCACCCATTTTGACAATTATTCACTCGTGGATTTGAACCGCGTTGATACGCCACTGATTGAAATTGTGTCGATGCCGGACATTCACTCCGCAAAGGACGCACACGATTATTGTAAAGAGCTTTGGCGTCTGATGCGTTATGCGAAGGTGACTTATGGTGATCTTTACAACGGCAATATGCGTTTTGATGTGAACGTTTCACTCGCACCGGAGGGATCCGACAAACTCGGTACGCGTGCTGAGGTGAAGAATTTGAACTCATTCCGCTCTGTAGAGAGAGCCGTGGAATACGAGATTGCTCGCCAGACCAAGATTCTCGAAGCCGGCGAAAAAGTCATCCAGGAAACCCGCGGTTGGAGCGATGCTACTGGTAAAACCACCGGTCAGCGTTCAAAGGAAGAGGCGAAGGACTATCGCTACATGCCGGAACCGGATTTGCCACCAATCAATTTGTCGAGACAGTTCATCAATGACGAGTCGGCAAAACTTCCAATGATGCCATCCGATTACCGCGAAAAGTTCGGTCAGACTATTTCAACTGATATTCTCGAGATTTTGCTCGATTATCCGGAACTCATGGAGACGATGAACGGCATTGATGAGAAGCACATCACGATGATTGCAAATTTGTTTACGTCGGTTTTGCTTGCAGAAGAGAAGTCCGCGGAATACCTCAATGATTTGCCGGATACTAAGAAACTCAATGACCTCGCCGAAATGAACGAGAAAAAGGAACTTAGTTCAACAGCAACTAAGGAAGTATTCTTAAGGCTGTTTGATCCACAAATGAAAGGTCGCGATACGAAGACGATTGCAAAAGAACTCGGATTGATTCAGGAAAATGACCTCGGTGCGCTCGAGGCGATTGTTGATACCGTACTTGCAAAGCCAGAAACGAAAAAAGCGCAAGATGATTTTAGGAACGGGGAAGAAAAAGTAATTGGATTCTTGGTGGGCCAGGTGATGAAAGAGTCGAAAGGTAAAGCCAACCCATCAGCAGTGCAACAAATTCTGCGGGATAAGCTGAAGTGATTGAAGCGATTTTAACGACCTTTTTCGTAGCGATGGTGCCGGTAATTGAACTACGTGGCGCTTTACCAATTGGCGTGGGGATGGGACTTCCACCACTAGCCGCGGCTGCAATAGCGATTATCGGTAATCTAGTACCGATTCCGTTTATTTTGATTTTGCTCCAAAAGATCTTCGATTTTATGCGTGATAAGAAGCATACCAAGAAACTGGTCGCTTGGCTCGAGAAAAAAGCCGATAAGAATCGCGCTAAAATTGATAAATACGGTTGGCTGGGGCTTATTCTACTTGTAGCGATTCCACTGCCGGGCACTGGAGCTTGGACCGGCGCTCTCGTCGCAAGTTGTTTTAAGATGCACAAAAAACCTGCGATGCTCGCTATTACCGCCGGTGTATTCATTGCGGGAATTATTGTACTACTAATTACTTACGGTGTTACAAATTTGGTGAGTTAGAATACGAAATAATTCATTTGTGAGACTTTCCGAACCGTCGAACAAATGAATTTTTTCGTATTCCCCCAAAAAACTGTTGACACTGTAAAAAATTTGCGATATAATGTTTTGCACGGATGGTGGCTACGGCTTCCATCCCCTATTTGTTCTTGCGGCTCTTCGCAAGAGCCGTAATTTAAAAATACAGGGCTTCGCAAATATGCGGAAATCTTACCCAAGAAGGGAGGGGCACCTTTGGTAAGAATCGGATTTCTCGTATTTCCATGCCAGTTTAAACTGGCCGCTAATGCGACTATATGTCAAAGTGGACAAAGAAAAGTCGTTCCTATGACTTCAATTTCGCAGTGGGCTGATCGGAAGCATAATACGGCGCGTTTCTATTATCGGAAGGTGGAACCCCAGTAGATTTAGGGGTTTTAACACCCCTAGTGGCTTAGCCACCAATTCCTCCGAAAATGAAGAGCGACCTGACAATGTTCCCATAACGTTCATTTAATTGATCCTTTCCTTTGATAATAGTCTGTCATTGTAATTTTCACTCCTTTCTAATTACCTCCATTCTGTTGTGGGGTACAATTAAACTAATCCGAGGGAGTGGTTCACCCGAGCGAGATGGTATTGTACCCCTTGTCTACCCAAATCTGTTGTAGTCATGGTTGAAGTCTCCTTTCTTTAGCGGTGATTTTGCGGTTCTGTTGTACATTCACCTCATGTGCCGAGTTTAACTCGGACAGCGGAGGCTAGGCCTCCATCCCCCAGCACCCCAGTGCAGCCAGCACTGGGGTTTTTCATTGATTATTATTTCTGATTTTGCTTTATTTTTTTTGAGATATGTGTTAAAATCTTCACATAAATTGTCTCTTGTTTTTGAGTGTGGTAACTTAGCAAGAACGAAAAAGTAATTAATAATAAAAGGAGCATATGGCTACTGAGATTAAAGACCTCGCAAAGCTACGCAATATTGGTATTATTGCGCACATCGATGCAGGTAAAACCACTACCTCCGAAGCGATTCTTTATCGTACCGGACTTAAACACAAAATCGACCTCGTAAAAGGTGATACTGGCGGCGCAACGACCGACTGGATGGAGCAGGAAAAGGAACGTGGTATCACGATTACTTCTGCTGCTGTCACGACTTACTGGAAAGGTCACAAGATTAACATTATTGATACCCCGGGTCACATTGACTTTACCGCTGAAGTGGAGCGTTCACTTCGCGTGCTCGATGGTGCCGTCGTGGTATTCGATGGCAAGATGGGCGTTGAAGCTCAGTCTGAAACCGTGTGGCGCCAGGCTACCAAGTATGGCATTCCACGTATTTGTTTCGTAAACAAGATTAACCAAATCGGTGGTGATTTCTACAAATCGCTCGATTCGATTCACAAGCGTCTTTCTAAGAACGCTGTAGCAATCCACCTCCCAATCGGTTTTGAAAAAGACATTTGTGGTGTGGTTGACCTCATCGACATGAAGGCTTACACCTACAAAGATTACGCTGATCATGAGCTCACCGTTGGTGAAATTCCAGCCGACATGGTTGAAAAAGCTAAGAACGCTCGTTCAATGCTCGTGGAAGAAGCCGTCCAAGCTGACGAAGCTTTGATGGATAAATACTTCAACCAAGGTGAAGATGCAATTACCGAAATCGAACTTAAAGCCGCTCTTCGTAAGCGCGTGCTTGAGGGTGATTTCTTCCTCGTTACTGGTGGTGATGGCCGTGGCGTGATTGTCGAGAAGGTCCTTGACCTCATGACTGACTATCTCCCAAGCCCACTTGATCGTGACCAAGGTCAAACTGTTGGTACCGATCCAAAGACTGGTGACCAAATCGTTCGCAAGGCTTCTGATAACGAGCCACTTACCGCACTCGCATTTAAGATTGCTACCGATCCATTCGTTGGCAAGCTCATCTTCGTCCGCGTTTACGCTGGCGTTCTTAAATCTGGTTCATTTATTCTTAACGCTACGACTGGCAACAAGGAACGCATTGGTCGCGTCGTCCGTATGTTTGCTGACAAGCGTGAAGAAATTTCTGAAATTACCGCTGGTGATATTGCCGCCGTGGTTGGTTTGAAGGAATGTACCACTGGTACTACCCTTTGTGATCCAGCACATCCAATTCATCTTGAATCAATCGACTTCCCAGATCCACCGGTATCAATCGCCGTGGAGCCAAAGACCAAAGCCGACCAGGAAAAGATGGGTATCGGCCTCTCCAAGATGGCTGAAGAAGATCCAACCTTCCGCGTACACACCGATGAAGAAACCGGCCAAACCATTATTTCTGGTATGGGCGAGCTTCACCTTGAAATCATCATCGATCGTTTGAAGCGTGAGCACGGCGTTGAAGCTAACACTGGTGCTCCACAAGTAGCCTATCGTGAAACTATTCGTGGCACTGCTGAAGCCCAAGGTAAGCACATCAAACAGTCCGGTGGTCGTGGTCAGTATGGTGACGTATGGATTAAGTTTGAGCCAAATGAACCAGG
>CAMJXP010000008.1 GCA_946409745.1 uncultured Candidatus Saccharibacteria bacterium
TTTTAAACTGGCTGTGCTATAATTAAATAATGAAGAAAATAGAGTGGAGAGAGAAAAAGACTAGTCTTGGCAACGCCATAATTATTGGTGCTGTAATGGCAGTGCTCGGTGTTTTTGTTGGGATGAACTGGGAAACTTGGTTTAATGATTTTGCACCGTATCTTGGTATTACTAATCGTAAGACTTCTGACATGGACTGGTCGCCACTTAATGAAGTTTATAATCAGCTTTCGACGACTTTCAATGGTGATATTAAAAGAGGCGATATTATTGAAGGCGCCAAGAAAGGCTTAGTTGAAGCGCTCGGTGATCCATATACTACTTACATGAACGCAGAAGTCAGCAAAGAATTTTATGATGATTTGCATGGTAATGTTGGCTCGGGTATTGGCGTAGAAGTTGGCGTGCGCGATGGATATGTGAGAGTTTTAAGGACGCTCCCAGACAATCCGGCTCGCACGGCTGGTATTCTGGCAGGTGATATCCTCTTTAAGGTAGATGATGAAGAAGTTTGGAGTTTGACAGCTGACGAAGTCGCTCTCAAAATCCGCGGCGAAACTGGGTCGAAGGTGAAAGTAACTGTAGTTAGAAACGGTAAAGAATTATCGTTTGATTTGACGCGCGAAGTAATTAATAATGTTTCGGCCTATGTAGAGTATGATGGCTCGACTGCAATTGTTACGATTACGAGATTTGACGAGGACACCGGTAAAAAAGTCCAGGCAATGGCGCAGGAGTTCTTGAAGCGTGATATTACGAAGGTAATTCTTGATCTTCGCAATAATGGTGGCGGCTATGTATCCGCAGCGGCAGATTTAGTTTCGCTTTGGGTTGACAACCAGACAGTCGTGATTCAAAAATCGAAACACTATGGTAATACTGAGACGAAAACATCTTCTGGCAAAGCAATTCTAAGAAGCATGAAGACAGTGGTGCTCGTAAATGGTTCGACCGCTTCGGCAGCGGAGATTACGGCTGGTGCACTCCAAGACTATGGACTGGCAACTATCGTCGGTGAGAAGACTTACGGTAAAGGCGTGGTGCAAGGTCTGTATAATCTTTCGGACGGTGGCACTTTGAAGTCAACGATTGCAGAATGGTATTCACCGAAAGAACGCACAATCAATAAGACTGGCATTACTCCAGACATTGAAGTTGAGCGCTCGTACGAAGATATTAATGCGATGCGTGATCCGCAACTGGATAAAGCAAAGGAGCTATAATGAGAGTTTTAATCGCTACTGCCGTCTACTACCCGATGGTAAATGGTGTGGCGGTTTTCTCGCATAACTTGGCGACGGGACTGGCCCAGCGCGGTAATGAAGTCGCGGTGATTTGCCCAAGCCAGACCGGCAAGAATCATTCGAAGACTGAAGATGGCGTAAAGGTGCATTATTTAAAGTCAACGCAGGCAAGAGTATATCCAGACCAAATTCATGATGTACCGGCGAAGAAGAAACTACTTGGCAAGGAAATGCCGCACCTATTCTATAAGCATAGTTTAAGGGTATCAGTTTTTCCGGCGCGTCAAATTAAGAAAATCATGAAGGCATTTAAGCCGGATGTGGTGCATGTGCAAGTTTCTGATCCGATTGGACTATCGGTAGTATCATATGCTAGAAAAATGAACGTGCCGGTGGTGACAACGGAGCATAATCAGCCGGAAGTATTTACGGAGCCGCTCCATATGCCAAAGCTAATTAAAAAGCCGGTTGATGCAATGTTGTCTTCGTATTTTTATAGTCGCCAGAAGAAAAGTGATTTTGTGACGATGCCGACCAAACAAGCGATTGATAATTTAATTTTGTCACGGAAAAAAGAATTCAAGGTACCGGTCGCAGCGGTGTCGAATGGCGTAGATTTGTCGAATTTCAAACCAGGTAAAGCTTCGGATGAGATTTACGAGAAATATAAAATTCGCAAAAACGTACCAACCGTAGTATATGTTGGGCGGGTTGATCCGGAGAAGAAAGTTGGATTAGTAGTAGATGCGTTCTCGAAAGTGTTAGAGAAACTGCCAGAAGCACAACTTGTGGTAGTTGGTGATGGTGTGGATAGGCTTAGGATTGAGCAAAATGTGAAAAAACTCGGGGCCGAAAAATCGATTCGGATTCTTGGTCGGGTACTACAACCGGATCTTTATGAGTTGTATCGAGTTGGTGATGTGTTTGCAACGGCAAGCGAAATTGAGACACAGGGAATTGTGCTAATTGAAGCGGCTGCTTCAGGTTTGCCACTGATTGCCGTAAATGCTGGCGCAGTGTCGGAAGTATGCATTACTGGTAAAAACGGATTTTTATGTGAACCAAAAAATGTGGAGCAGATTTCGGATAGTATATATAATATATTGTCTGATAAGGAATTACAGAAGAAATACAGTAAAGCATCACTCGAAATCGCGGCTGAGCACGATCTCGAGAAAACCATTGATAAGTTTTTGAATATTTATAATAAAGTCTTAAACGACAATATTAAGTAAGTTTGCTTTCTTAACGAAAATTGTTTTCTTAATGCCGGATTCGGTGTACTTTTGAACTTTTTCGTCTTGTTTTGCGATTTCGATGACTTTCTTTTCATCTTCAAGATCGGCTTTATCAACTACGAGTTTGGCGCGGAGTTTGCCGTTGATCTGGACGACAACTTCAACAGTGTCGGAAGCAAGATACTTTTCATCCCAAACTGGCCAGATGTCATCGCTATTTAACTCTTCAAGTATTTCGGAGGCGAGGTGCGGTGCAAATGGCTTCAAGAGTTTGGCTAAGGTAATTTGATCATCCTTCGAAGCGCCAAGTTTGTAAAGCTCATTGACATATTCCATAAGCGCAGCGACTGCCGTATTGAAGCTGAAGCGGTGAATGTCTTCAGTAACTTTTTTAATTGTCTTGTGGCGAACTACAGTGGTATCACCCTTAGCGGATGGCTTCAGAGATTTGTCGAAGACTAGACTCCAAGAACGGTTGAGGAAGCGATAAACACCACCAACTGAACGTGGATCCCAGGCGGCGTCTTGGTCGTATGGGCCAATAAACATTTCGTAGGTGCGGAGCGTGTCGGCGCCGTAACCATCATTAATCACATCGAGTGGATCAATCACGTTGCCCTTGGATTTACTCATCTTCTTACCGTCTGGAGCGTTGATGTAACCATTGTAAAGCAAGCGTTTGATTGGCTCACGGAATGGGAGATAGCCCTCGTCAGCAAAGAATTTACACCAGAAACGAACGTAGAGGAGGTGTGCTACGGCGTGATCGCCACCACAATAATAGTCGAGCGGTTCCCAATAATTAATGGCATCTGGATCCCAGGCGTGTTTTGAATCATGAGGTGAAGCATAGCGCCAGAGATACCAAGATGAACAAGCGTAGCCATCGAGAGTATCGGTTTCACGGGTCATTTCTTCGCCGTCAATCGTGACTTTCAGCCAGTCTTTGGCTTTCGCAAGGGCGGAGCGACCGGTGTGATCTGGACGATAATCTTCGACTTCTGGAATAATGACTGGAAGTTGGTCTTCTGGAATTGGATGCGGGTTGCCATTCTTGTCGTAGGCGATTGGAATTGGGCAGCCCCAATAGCGTTGGCGGGAAATCAGCCAGTCGCGCATCTTGTAAGTGACTTTTTTCTTACCATAGCCTTGTTGTTCGAGCCAGTCGTTGATTTCTTCGCGGACTTCGCTGGACGGGCGACCAGTAAATGGACCAGAATTTACCATTGTGCCTTCGCCGACATAACATGGGGAGTCATCCTCCATGCCTTCTGGGCGTTCGACAACTTTAATAATCGGGAGCTTAAACTTAGTTGCGAATTCAAAGTCGCGCTCGTCACCGGACGGCACAGCCATAATTGCACCGGTACCATAACCAAACAAGACGTAATCAGCGACCCAAATCTGCATGAGCTCGCCAGTAGCTGGGTTAATAGCGTAAGAACCGGTAAAGACGCCAGTCTTTTCTTTATTTTCTTGGCGTTCGATTTCGGATTTCTTAATCGCATTCTTGCAGTATTCTTCGACGGCTTTCTTGGTGTCTTTCGTGACGAGTTTTGCGATAATCGGATGCTCTGGAGCGACCACCATAAAGGTAGCACCAAACAAAGTGTCTGGGCGAGTAGTAAAGACGGTCAATGTTTCTTTGTGATCTTTAATCTTAAAGGTAATTTCAGCACCTTCAGAACGACCAATCCAGTTTTTCTGGGCGGTCTTGATTTTTTCTGGCCATTCGACGTGATCAATATCTTCGAGAAGTTCATCAGCATAGGCAGTAATCTTGAAGAACCACTGCTTCATCTTTTTCTTTTCTACTTCGTGGCCACAGCGCCAACATTTGCCGTTTTCGACTTGCTCGTTCGCGAGCACAGTTTGGTCGACTGGGCACCACCATTGGTAGGATTCCTTTTGGTAGGCGAGACCTTTTTTGTAAAGTTGGAGGAAGCACCACTGAGTCCACTTGTAATATTCTGGGTCGGAAGTATTGATTTCGCGATCCCAATCGATAGCATAGCCGAGCCTTTTAGCTTGCTTACGGAAATTATCAATATTAATCTTGGTGATGTCTTGTGGAGCAGTACCGGTCTTGATAGCGTAGTTTTCGGCCGGGAGACCAAAGGTATCGTAGCCAAATGGACGCATGACATTCATTTGCTGTTGCTTAAAGAAACGGGTGAGCACATCAACAATCGTGAAGTTACGGACGTGACCGACATGTAGGCCGGCACCAGATGGGTAAGGGAACATCTCTGCTAGGAATACTTTCGGCTGGTCAGAGGTTTCAGTTGCTTTAAACGGCTTCTCTTTTTCCCAACGAGCTTGCCATTTTTCTTCGATTTTTAGTGGCTCATATCTATCCATAATGGATAATTATAGCACTTTTAGATTACCTTGTCGAATAATTTTAGGGGAATCACCGGTGAAGTCCACGATAGTGGATGGCAGGTGACCGGTGATGGATTTCGGCGTGCCACCACGCGGATTGGCCGATGTTAGAAGCATTGGGCCGACTTCTTTTAAGATTTCTTTGTAAAAATCGTGATCTGGGATGCGGATGCCAATGGTATTAAAGTGGTTAAAATAGTAGTTTTTGAAATCCGGATTCTTCGGGAGGATTAGGGTGATTTCACCCGGAACATACTTCTTGATTAATTCCTTAGCGCCCTCTGGAACGATAACGTATTTTTTGATATCCGATTTATTCTTTGGCACAAGTGTAAAAACTTTACCGGATTCAAATCCGCGATTCTTTAGCTCCATCAGTTTATTGATGGCGATTTTGTCGTCTAAAAGGACAGCGTAGCCTTCCACCGTCTCGGTTGGAACAGTGGCGACTTCATGCGAAAGAAGCTGCTTAATAATGGCGGATTTGTCGTATTCGGAGGCTAAGCTATTTTGACATTTCATAAGTTTTATTATATCATATTTTTATGAAAATGACACTCGTTCTCGATAATATTCGCTCGACTTATAATGTCGGAGCGATTCTTCGCACGGCGGATGGTTTTGGCGTTTCGAAGGTGATTTTGTCGGGCTATACACCGCGAGTGCATGATAAAAACTTGTTGCCGCATCTCCGCGAGAAACTTGACCACGAGATTCATAAAACAGCGCTCGGTGCGGAAGATATGCTAGATATTTATTCATCTGATGATATAAAATCAGAGTTAATTAAACTCCGCGAACAGGGATGGCAAATCGTTGGTCTGGAGAATAATATCCAAAATGCGAAGCTGATTCAGTCCACTGACCCTAAGTTGACAGAGGTATTATCAGATAAGGTGGCCTTAGTTTTAGGAGAGGAAGTGAATGGTATCGATTATTCGCTCCATGAGATAATTGACCTGTTTGTTGAGATTCCGATGCAGGGCCAGAAAGAATCCTTTAATGTATCGGTAGCGGCTGGCATTGCGATGTATCAATTGATGGCGAAATAAAAATCCCCCGCGGATGCGGGGGAAGGGGGTTACATGTAATACCAGTAGATGCTGGCGTTTTTCATGTGATTTAGGACGTCAACATCGGTGGCGATGGCGGTGAAGCCCCTAAGGTTTTTAAAGGGTGCGTGAGCGAATATTTTGCGTCCATCTGGCGACACGGTGATTTTTCCAACCACATGAGTGGCGTGGTCGATAGGCAGTTTTTCGCCAGGTTTGGCGCTAAGAATGGTTTCTCGATTCTTGACAAAACAGTGAGAGATCCAAGCGTCGTAGCCGCGATTATGGGGGGTGCGAATGACTGAAATTTCTTCTGGCATCTTGCTGCAAGCTGCTTGAACGCCGTAGAAGATGTCGAGTTTTTCGTCAGCGACGTAATCGGGACGATTATTGATAAATGCCTGCATGACAGGTGTTTTCTTCAACTCTTCGTCGATACCGCTGAATTCCCAGTCTGTACATTCGATGATTGATTTCTTTCCTATATATCCGCCAATCAGGATGCGCTTATAAAGCGGGAATCTAGTTTTACCATCAAATTCCGGATCATCCTCGAGTTTTAAAATGGCGATTGCATATTTGCCGTTGGTCTTCTTGACGATTAATGACTGATTGACTCTTTGCGGGGTCGTGTCCTCAATCTCTGAGCCGTAGGTGGAAATTACACTTTCGATGTCTTCACCAAGTTCGACTAAGCGTCCATACCAATCATAGACTTCAGTATGACTCGCGATGATGACCATGCTGTCATCAGCAAATGACTTGGATTCAAACAGTCCATTTTCGCCCATAAACGAAAGTGAACGATGAAAATTTCCCCTTGATTCAAATCCGTCGATTGCAGATAGCGGTTTTCTCCCCATGTGCTAACACCTCTTTCTAAAAATTCTATTTGCCCAGAGGCAAATCTTATATATTATAGCATACTTTGTCTGTTTTGTAAAGTAAGGGGAAGTGTGGTAGAATAAAGTTATGATTAAGATTTATACAACTTCGACTTGTGCCTATTGTCATGCTCTTATGGATTGGCTCGACGAAAAGGGCGTTAAATATGAAGAAGTTGACGCCTCTAAAGATAAAACGATTAGTTCCGTACCAGTCACTGTGATTGGTGACGAGAGGATTGTGGGATTCGATCGCCCAGCTATTAAGAGAGCACTCAAAAAATTGGCCGCTTAAATATACCAAATATGGTATAATTAAGATGATGGTTTTTGGTCCATAGAAAAATGAAGAGGTGGTTCATTTGTTTAACAAGGTCAGAGTTAAAGCAACTTGCTACATTGCTGCCTACAGCAGAGATCAATACATCGAGTTATTCAACAGACTGCTAGCGCAGAAAGATGGGGATGCCGAGTGGTACAAAGTATCAAAATTTGGTTTTGATCCTGAAGTACTGGCCGGTATTGCGGGCGGAAATGGGAATCTTATCATGATTCGCTATGCGATGCCCATTGCAGATACCTACAAAGGTGGAATTGATGCCTTCAGTGTATCTGGAGTTAACGAGTTCCGCAGATTCGAATCTGTGGGGGTAGTTGAGCTGGGATTTATTTTTACGACTCGCGATAATAAGCTTTTTACCGAAGTCGAGAAGGTATATCTAATGCATTATGCCAAAAGAGCACTATCGGATTACGCTGAGAGGATGGGCTGCATTTATGCAGAAGTCGAAGCGAGCGATGGCTCGGGTGAAGACTTTTTCTATGCTAACTCAGCGACCGAAACTTGCGACCCTTTAAAAAAGGAGGACCTGTGACCATCACCCTTCCGTATTCTGCGGAGGGGATTTTTTTCGCCTTGCAAAGTGATTAAAAAAGTGGTAATATGGTCAAAAGTATCTATTAAACTAAGGAGCAAAATGCCTGAACCTAAAAAACAGAGTAGCCCAAGAAAGACCGGTCTTCGCCGTAGTCACATTCGCTTGGAGCTCGCTCGCAGAGTGAACAAGACTTCACCTGTGAAAGCCTTCGAAACCAAGAAGAAGACACCAAATTTAAAAGTAAAGACAATTAAGAAAAAAGAAGCTTAAAAGATATGGCAAGTAATCGACATTTAGGTAGAGTAATCGTTCTGCAAAGTTTGTATGAGTATGAACTCAGAACTTTGGCGCATGACCCTGACGTCGATTTGGACATTATCGTTGCGAAGAACATCGAGCCATACGAGAAAGCTCTTGGTGATACAGAATTTGTCTATAATCTGGCACACAAAGTGTCGGAGAATTTTGAAACGCTAGACGAGGCACTCGCCCCGATGGCGCCAGAATGGCCGATTAGCTCGATCGCCGCAATTGATCGTAATGTCCTACGGATGGGCCTGTATGAATTATCCGAATGTCGGGACCAAGTCCCGCCTAAGGTAGCCATTAATGAAGCTGTTGAGCTTGCGAAAGCTTTTGGATCTGAGAATTCATCGAAGTTTATCAATGGTGTGCTCGGTACAGCTTACAAAAAGCTCGGTATAGTAGAAGACAATGACAATGGAGCAAAATCAAAGTCCATCGGAGCCGATGGCAAGGAGAGCGCTTAAAGTTCCGGAGGCGTTGCCGGCGGAGCGAATCAAAGAGTCTCCTTTTAAGAAATTGACATCCGCGGTCTTCCGCAAGAAGGCCACTATTCAAGAGATTGTGAGGGAACCAACTTCCGGTGGTATCATTTTTCGATTGACAAAAGATAAAAAAGATATTGAAATTCTTTTGATTCAAGATTCGAAAGGCCGCTGGACGATCCCGAAAGGTCACATTGAACCGGGTGAGACCGCCAAGATGACCGCACGTCGTGAGATTGAGGAAGAAACTGGTCTTAAGAACGTGAACATTTTGACGTGGCTAGGCAAAATTCATTTTAAATATCGCCGGGCAGATAAATTGGTGCTGATGACAACACAAATTTACCTGGTCGAAGCGATAGATACACACGAAACGCCGATTGGCGAGAAGTGGATGAAGGGAATTCAATGGTTCCCGTTTGCCGATGCGCTCGATTTAATCGAGTATGATGACATTGAAAAATTGATGCTAATTGCCAAGAAACGTATTCGTGCTGGTGATTATAAATAGGAGGTAAAATGAATCAGATTGATACGACTCCTTATCAGGAGTTTGCAAAAGAGAAGCTTGGTTTCTCATTTAATGATATTAATTTATTGGTGACGGCGCTCACACATCGTAGCTATGTGAATGAACATAAAAATACGGTGCACGAGCATAACGAGCGCTTGGAATTTTTAGGTGACGCGATTCTTGAATTAGTTACTTCAGATTTTTTGTATCGTAATTACAACGAACCTGAGGGAATTATGACGGCGCTTCGTTCGGCACTGGTTCGCACTGAGTCGATTGGCGATGCAGGGAAGGAACTTGGCTATGAGCCGCTAGTGCGTTTATCGCATGGTGAGAAGAATGGCTCCGACCGGGCGCATGACGTGATTCTCGCGGACTGTTTTGAGGCCGTGATTGGGGCGATTTATCTAGATCAGGGCTATGATGTCGCGAAAGATTTTATCTACAAACATATTATTGTTAAGATTGATGAAATTATTGAGGAAGGCACTTGGCGCGATCCGAAATCTTATGTGCAAGAGCTCGCTCAGCGTGAAGATGGTGTAACGCCAGTTTATAAGACTTTGAAGGAAGAAGGCCCAGATCATGATAAGACCTTTACCGTTGGTTTATATGTAAAAGAGCATTTGATGGGGACTGGTACTGGGCACTCGAAGCAGGAAGCTCAGACGGCGGCGGCGCGCGAAGGGGTCAAAAAGTACCGCCAAAAGACCGGAAATAAATCGCTCTAGGCTCGATTTTATAGGGGTGGAGTATTGACTTTTTTGGCGTTCTGTGCTATAATTAGGGCATAAACCTGTTACTGCCAACAGATTAGGGGGTGTAGAAATGGCAGAGAACGTTAAAAGAGGGTATTTTGAAGTATTAGATGAACTTTTCACTGGACCGAGCGCGGCGCTTGAGAAGTACGCCAAGGTACGTTTTACTCAGTATGAGATGAACCTGTGGCGGAGACATCACCTGCCTCTGAAAGAGGTGGACAAGCGAGCGAGACGCTACTTTCATGTGCGTTTCCTCGGCGAAGGGGAGACTTTTGATAAGGCTCCGCCTGAGGTGATGAATAAGGCATTTGAAAGCCTGACTTATGCAGTCGGTCTCCCGACTGAAGATAAGCCGACGTTAAACTCGGGTTGCCACCAGCGTTGTCTGAAGCTTGTTTTAGAGCTGAACGACATTCTGAAGGCTGATGGCCTGGGGGAAATTACTGATCCAGAGAAGTTCCTGAATCTGATGACTTTTGATTATGATGTTCTGAGCGACGAAAACGGCGTGGCGCGCGAAGAGAAACCTTATGGTTTCGTGATTCGTGTCTTCCATGACGCTGAAAACCGCAAGGAATTTCGGGCGATACTCAAGGTGCTTAAAGAAGAGCATCGTGAAATGGCCATCCAGGATATCTGGAAAATCATCGGATTCAAAAGAAAACACTCAAAAGCCTCCAAAATGAGCTGACTGACAACCAGCTCGTGGGCCTCCTTCGGGAGGCCCTTTTCATTTCTTTAAAAATATGCTAAAATAGGGAAGTTAATAAAATTTAAGGAGAAAAAATGCTAGCGATTCGCATGCAACGTAATGGCCGTACGCATTACCCTACGTACCGGATAGTCGTCCAAGAAGCGCAGCGCCACCCACTTTCGGGTCGTGTTGTAGCCGAGGTCGGCAATTACAACCCAGACACCAAAGCTCTTACTTTGGATAAGAAAGCGGTGGAAAAATATCTTAAGAACGGTGCTCAACCAAGCACTCGTGTCGCTTTCATCTTGAAGAAGAACGGTGTGAAGCTCCCAGATTGGGTGAAGCTCGCGCCAAAGAAGTCAGTTAAGGCTAAACACGCTGACAAACTTCGCAAGAACCAGCCAAAGGAAGAAGCTCCAGCTGAAGAACCAGCTGTAGAAGCTCCGGCCGAGGCACCAGCTGAAGAAGCTAAGGCTGAAGAACCAGCCGCTTAAAGCGAAGCTGAAGCTTAAAGATTTTCAAAAATAGTCCTTACGCGGGACTATTTTTTGATATAATAAAGGTATATAACTTTAAAAATGGAGACAATATGGCTACTATTGACCAACAATTCGTAGAATATATCGTAAAAACCCTAGTCAACAATCCAGATAAAGTTGAGGTGGACCGCAAAATTGACGAAAAAGGCGTACTACTTTCTTTAACTGTCGATCCAGATGATGTCGGTCGTGTAATTGGCAAGCGTGGTGTGACGGCTCAGTCCATCCGTATGCTACTCCGTGCTCTTGGTACTAAGCAGGATGCTCGTTACAATCTTAAGATCGTAAACACGGATGAAGGCGAAGGTGAAGGCGAAGCTCATCACCATGAGAAGCGCGTGAAGCATGAAGAGCACGAAGAGGCTCATGAAGCTCCGGCTGAAGAGGTTGATGATGACGAAGACGAGGATTTTGAAGAGGAACAGGAATCTTCCGAACTCGCTGAAAAGACTCGTGCCGAGCTCGCCGACCTTGACGATTTAGATATATAATGTCATAAAATGTTCTTGACATTTTGCTTATGTTCGTGTAAACTAAACTTAAGCTAACTAACTGCGAGTTCGCTTAAAACATAGAATAATTGTTGAGAGCTTATATATGTTCAAAAAACGCCACGTTGAGGCGTTTTTTGGTGGAAAAATCTATTGACAGGTTGACTTTATGGGAGTAAAATCAGTAGCAAGAAGTAGTGTGTCCTATTTTTGTGTATATCTTTTGAGAGCTGGCGACTCTCTGGGGGCGATAGGACAGTATTCTTCGGCGCTAAGAATAATAACACTAAAAAATAAGAGGTAGAATGGCTACAAAACCAAAGACTGGTGAAAGAGTTTTTTTCACCGAAGGTGACCAAGCCCTCCCGATTCCCGATTTGACGGCACATCAAAAGGATTCGTGGAACGACTTTGTCAAAAACGGTCTAAGGGAAGTTTTTGCTGAGCTTAATCCAATCGACGATTATACCGGCCAAAAGCTTTCACTCCGTTTTAAAGATTACTATTTTAAAGAACCAAAGGAAACTGAGTCAGAGGCCAAATACAATTTGGCAACTTATGAAGCTCCGCTTCACGTTTTAGTCGAGCTTGAGAATAAGGTGACCGGCGAGAAGAAAGAACAGGATATTTACTTCGGTGATTATCCTTGGATGACGAATCGCGCAACCTTTATCATCAATGGTACTGAGCGTGTGATTGTGTCACAGCTCATTCGTTCGGCCGGCGTTTTCTTTAACGCTGAGACCATCGGTCTTCGCCGCTACTACGGTGCTAAGGTAATTCCTGGCCGTGGTGCTTGGCTCGAATTTGAGACCGCATTAAATGGTTCTATCAACGTAAAAATTGATCGTCGTCGTAAAATTCCAGTAACGACTTTCCTGCGTGCCCTCGGTATGTCTAAATCCGAGATTAAGGATCGTTTCAAGGAAATTGATAACGGCGAGAAGAAATATATCGACATTACGCTTGAAAAAGATACGACTTCAAGCCAAGGCGAGGCACTACTAGAAGTTTATCGCAGAATTCGCCCAGGCGATCTTGCAACCGTCGATAACGCAAAATCCATGATTGAGAAGATGTTCTTCGATCCAAAGCGTTACGACTACTCGAATGTTGGTCGTTTCAAGATGAACCGCAGACTCGGATTTGATACGAAGAACGATCCAGAGCATCGCACGCTGCAAATGCAAGATGTGCTTAAGATTGTGGAAGAGATTATCCGTCTTAACAATACTCAAGAAGCTCCGGATGACATCGATTCGCTTTCAAATCGTCGCGTCAAACTCGTAGGCGAGCTCGTCCAAAGACAATTCCGTCTTGGTATGCTCCGCTTACAGCGTAATATTTTAGACCGTATGTCAATGGCTAACGTAGAAGAAGTGACCCCGTCACAACTACTTAACTCCCGCCCAGTCGTGGCTGCCGTTAAGGAATTCTTCTCGACTTCACAGCTTTCACAGCTGATGGATGAAGTAAACCCATTCTCAGAGCTTGCACACAAGCGCCGTCTAAGCTCGATGGGTCCTGGTGGCCTGACGCGTGAGCGTGCCGGATTTGATGTCCGTGATGCTCACCCGACTCACTACGGCCGTATTTGTACGGTAGAAACCCCAGAAGGTGGTAACGTGGGTCTTGTGCTAAACTTTGCAACTTATGCTCGTATCAATGAATACGGCTTCATCGAAGCGCCATATCGCGTCGTGAAGAACGGCAAAGTAACTGATGAAGTTGTTTACATGGATGCTGATACTGAAAACGATATGATTATCGCCGATGCTTCAGTGAAACTTACCAAAGATGGTAAATTTGCCGAAGATTGGGTATCCGCTCGTGTTCATGGTACGCCAGCTCAGGTAGAAGCCAAGCGTGTGACGCACATCGATGCCGCACACAAGGAAATTTTGGGCGTTTCAGCAAGCTTGATTCCATTTGTTGAGAAAAACCGTGTGGACCGCTCACTCATGGCCTGCGCCATGCAGAAACAGGCAGTGCCACTACTTCGTCAAGACAACCCAGTTGTTGGTACTGGTATCGAAGGCGAAGTGGCTAAGAATACTTCCCAACTCATCATGGCTGAAACAACTGGCGTCGTAAAGAAAGCTGATGGTGAATCAGTTATCGTGACTTACGAAAAACTCGGTGATCGCGAATATAAATTGCAACACTTTGAGAAAACCAATGATGATCGTTGTTATAATCAGCGTTGTGTCGTATCTCGTGGCCAGAAGGTCAAAAAAGGTACAATCTTAATTGAAGGTGCATCCATCAATGATGGTGAACTCGCTCTTGGTCGCGACCTTCTCGTCGCCTTCATGCCATGGCGTGGTTACAACATGGATGATGCTATCGTCATCTCGAATCGCCTAGTAGAAGACGATACGCTTACCTCGATTAATATTAAAGACTTTGATGTTGAAGTTCGCGAAACGAAGCTTGGTCCAGAGCAGGTTACGCGCGATATTCCAAACGTTTCTGAGCACTCACTTCGCCACCTTGGTGAAGATGGTATCGTGACGGTTGGCTCAGAGGTTAAAAACGGCGATATCCTCGTCGGTAAGATTACGCCAAAGGGTGAGCAAGAGCTCAGCTCTGAGGAAAGACTGCTCCGCGCTATCTTCGGTGAAAAAGCTAAAGACGTACGCGATACTTCAGTCCGTATGAATGGTTCTTCAACCGGCAAGGTCGTGGATGTTCGCATTTACACCCGTGAACAAGGTCACGAACTTAAAGCCGGCGTACTCATGCAGATTAAAATCTTTGTTGCCGAAATGCGTAAGATTGGCGTTGGCGATAAGCTCGCTGGTCGTCACGGTAACAAGGGTGTGGTCTCACGCGTACTCCCAGTTGAAGATATGCCATTTATGGCTG
This sequence comes from uncultured Candidatus Saccharibacteria bacterium, assembly GCA_946409745.1. GTDB lineage: Bacteria > Patescibacteriota > Saccharimonadia > Saccharimonadales > Saccharimonadaceae > Nanosyncoccus. The sequence continues at coordinate 14,337 of CAMJXP010000008.1, forward strand.
ATGGTACCCCAATCGACGTCATCTTGTCGCCAATGGGCGTGCCTTCACGTATGAACCTCGGTCAGCTCTTTGAGACTCACCTTGGTATGGCTGCACGTGCACTTGGTTACAAAGTTGCAACGCCATCCTTTAACGGTGTGCCTGACGAAGTCATTTCTGATGAGCTCGAAAAAGCTGGCTTTGCCCGCGATGGTCGTGTCCAACTTTACGATGGTCTCACTGGTGAACCATTTAACGAACGCACCTCAGTAGGTGTAATGCACATGCTGAAGCTTCATCACATGGTGGAAGACAAGATTCACGCTCGTTCAACTGGTCCTTACACGATGGTGACCCAACAGCCACTCGGTGGTAAGGCACAAAATGGTGGTCAGCGTTTCGGAGAAATGGAGGTGTGGGCCCTCGAAGCTTATGGTGCTGCTACCACGCTTCAGGAAATGCTCACTATCAAGTCCGATGATGTTTACGGACGTGCTAAAGCATACGAATCGATTATTAAACACGAACCGATTGAAGGTCCAAAGCTCCCAGAAGGCTTTAACGTGCTCGTTAAGGAACTTCAAGGTCTTGGTCTTAAGGTCGACCTCCTTGATCACGGTGAATCTGCCGATGCAGGTGATGTGATTGAGAAGACCTCAAGAGAGATCGAAAAAGACAAGGATGATCAGTCGATTTATGATCAACATAAGAAAGATACCGCGCCAACGATTGTTGACCTCGATGATGAGGAAGCCGTACAAATGATGGCTGATGAAGGTATCGAAATCACTGATGGCGACGAGTCAGAAGATTTGGATGAATCCCCGGTAGAGGATGAGGAAGAATTAGACGACGGCACGGTCGACTTCGGTGGAGAGGAGTTCTAATATGGCGTGGATGGATAATTTTATCAGTGCTTCGGACTTTGATTCCATTCGTTTGTCGGTTGCAAGTCGTGACGACATCTTGAACTGGAGCTATGGCGAAGTTACTAAGCCAGAAACCATTAACTACCGTACTCAAAAACCAGAACGCGATGGCTTGTTCTGTGAGAGAATTTTCGGTCCAACTAAAGATATTAACCCACATGATTCTAAACTTAAGGGCGTGCGTTCCCGTGAAGCGGCAGTCGATAAGGAAGGTAACCTGGTTACCAAGTCTATCACTCGTCGTGAGCGTATGGGTCACATCACCCTTGCTGCTCCAGTAGCACACATTTGGTTTATGCGTGGTATTCCTTCCGCACTTAGCCTGCTTCTTGACATTACCGTCAAGAACATCGAGAAAGTTGTCTACTTTGCAACTTATCTCATGACTGAGGTGAAGGAAGATGAAATTGCGAAGACTTTAGCAACGCTTGAAAGCCAAACCAAGGCCGCAAGGGAAGCAATTGAGATTCGCTATACCAACGAAGCTAAAGCTGAAGGTGCCGACGTAAAGGCTCTCGCTGAAGCTCGTACCAAAGAATTGGAAGAACTCGAAAGCGACTACCAGTCTCGCAAATCTATGCTTGAATCATTCAAGAAGGGTGGCGTGATTACGGAAGTCGAATATCGCAACCTTCCAGAAGAATATGAAGATTTGATTACCGTCGAGATGGGCGCGACTGCCATCAAGAAATTACTTGATGAAATCGATCTTGATAAGCTTATTGAAGATCTTCATAAAGAAGAAGCAGAAGCTCGTGGCCAAAAAGAGAAAAAGATTCAAAAGCGTCTCAAAACTCTTGAAGGCATGCAATCGGCTGGTATTAAGCCAGAAGATTTGATTCTCACGGTGATTCCAGTGATTCCACCGGATCTACGTCCAATGATTGCCCTTCCTGGTGGTCGTTTCGCTACGTCCGATCTTAACGACCTTTATCGTCGTGTGATTAACCGTAACAACCGTCTCAAGAAACTCTTAGACCTCAATGCTCCAGAAGTGATTTGTCGCAACGAAATGCGCATGCTTCAGGAAGCGGTTGATGCTCTTATCGACAACTCGGCTGCTCACGGTTCACGTGGCGCCAATTCGACCAATGGTCGCCGCAAGCTTAAATCACTTTCTGACCTCTTAAAAGGTAAGCAAGGTCGCTTCCGCCAGAACCTTCTTGGTAAGCGTGTTGACTACTCTGGTCGTTCCGTGATTGTGGTCGGCCCAGAACTCAAGCTCAACGAATGTGGTTTACCAAAGCAAATGGCACTCGAACTCTTTAAGCCATTCGTAATTTCATGGCTCATTGGTCATGAGTATTCAAATAATATTCGTGCTGCTTCGAGATTGATTGAAGCTAAAGAAACTGTTGTTTGGGATGCGCTTGATGAAGTAATTAAGGGTAAATATGTGCTCCTTAACCGTGCTCCGTCACTACACCGTTTGTCGGTCCAAGCTTTCCAGCCACGCCTCATTGATGGCAAGGCAATTAAGCTTCACCCACTCGTAGCATCCGGCTTTAACGCTGACTACGATGGTGACCAGATGGCAGTCCATCTACCACTTTCTGACGCTGCTCAAGCTGAAGCTCGCGAACTCATGTCCGCTGAGAAGAACCTCTTGAAGCCAGCCGATGGCGCACCAGTGCTTGCTATTTACCAGGATGTGGTACTTGGCGCTTACTACCTTACTTATGACAAGCCAGGTACTGACCAGGGTAATCCAAAAGCCTTCTCTTCGGTTTATGAAGCAGAAATGGCTTACGACCAGGGAATCATCGCTCTTCAAACGCCAATTCGTGTGTTTGCTAAGCGTGAGATTCGTGATACGACTCTTGGCCGCGTGATCTTTAACGAGATTTTGCCAAAGGATTATCCATTTGATAATGCTGTTCAAACCAAGAAGCATCTTTCTAAGGTGATGGCAGATATCTTTGACAAATACGGTGCTGAGGTCATGGTAAAAACCGCTGATGATCTTAAGGACCTCGCTTTCGAATACGAAACGATTGCTTCGATTTCAACCGCTAAGGATGATTATCCAACCTACGATGAAATTGACGACTTTATCGCCGAAGGTGATGCCAAGACGGCTCTCATTCAGCAACAATATAATGATGGTCTTGTCACTGATGAAGAGCGTTACAAACTTACGATTGCTAACTGGCGTGATATCGACAAGAAGATTTCTGAATTCCTCCAGGGTAAACTTTCTGAGATGGATACGGATATCGCCGTGATGGTGAACTCTGGTGCTCGTGGTAATATTTCGAACATCAAGCTCGCATCTGCCGAAATTGGTATCATGGTGGATATTAACAACAACGAAATCGAGCTCCCAGTAAAGTCGAGTTATAAGAAAGGTCTTAACACCCTCGAATCCTTCATCGCCACTCGTGGTGCACGTCAAGGTCAGGTGTCAACCGCTCTTCGTACCGCCGACTCTGGTTACCTCACTCGTCGTCTTGTTGATGTGTCGCAAGATGTGTTTACGACTGATGAAGTGGCGGAAGATCCAGGCTTTACTGTATATAAGTCTGAGACTGAAGCCTCTGGTATTGATTTCGTCGCTCGTATCGCTGGTCGTTACACGGCTGAAGCGGTGCCGGGTTATATCGAAGCGGACGAGCTCATCACGAACGACATTGCAAAACAAATTGATGCAGATGAAAATATCCAATCGGTTAAGATTCAATCTGTTCTTTCAACTACTGCAGTTAATGGTGTGCCTCGTAAGGCTTATGGTGTTGATATGTCAACCCGTGAACTCGTGGCTGCTAACGAACCAGTTGGTGTGATTGCCGCTCAGTCACTTGGTGAACCAGGTACGCAGCTGACGCTCGATACGAAGCACGGCTCTGGTGTGGCAGGTTCTGGTGCAATCGCTCGTGGTCTTCCACGTGTTGAGGAGCTTCTCGAAGCCCGTACACCAAAAGGTCAGGCTTATGTCTCGCCAATCGATGGTGTCGTCGAAGCTTGGGAAGACAACAACCACTATGTCGTTCAAATCACCCCACAATCTGGTGAAATTACCAGAATTGAACTTGAAGGTCGCAAGCCAGCCGTAAAAGATGGTGAATTCGTAAAAGCCGGTGCTACCCTCATTAAGAAATCTGGTGAAAAGGCAGCTGTGAAGGCAAAGAATGATGCTAACGTCCAACTCGTGAAGGACGCCATCATCTTGGTCAGCTCCGCTAACTCATCCGTTCGTGTTGAGATTCCTGGTGATGCTGAACTTGTAGTGAAGTCTAACGATTCAGTGAAAGCTGGCGATAGATTAACAACTGGTTCTTTGAACCTCCAAGATCTCTTGAAATACAAGGGCATCGAAGAAACTGAGCGTTACATCATGAACGATGTGCTTTCAGTCTACTCGGCTCAAGGTCATGAGATTTCACCAAAGCACCTTGAAATCTTGGTCCGTCAGATGTTCTCACGTGTCCAGATTAATGACCCAGGTGATTCTGAATTTGTAACTGGTGATATTACTTCGAAGTCTTCAGTAGTGATTGAAAATCGTAAACTTGAAGCCGAAGGCAAGAAACCAGCAACATACACGAATCTCTTGCTTGGTATTACCAAGGTGTCTATCTTCTCAGATTCGTTCCTTTCAGCAGCATCCTTCCAGGATACTACGAGAGTGCTCATCAATGCCGCTATCAACGGCCGCGTTGATCATCTCCGTGGTCTCAAGGAGAATGTGATTATTGGTCGCAAGATTCCAGTAGGAACTGGTGTCACCCCGATTGCTGATGCGACGGAGCCAACTCCGGAAGAACTAGAAGAAATCTAGTCTAAAAAACGGCAGAAAAAAGTCCCTTCGGGGACTTTTTTTGGTAAATATATGTTATAATGATTAGAGACAAGAGGTACTATGCATTTCAAGACTATTTTCAAATCCCTAAAAAATAAAGACATGCTGAAGCGAGTATTGATTATTTTCGGTATTTTAGTTGCCTATAGATTACTTGCTCAGATTCCGGTTCCGATGGGCGATGCTTCTACATTTAAAGAAGCAGTCTCAAACTTAATGGAGAAATCCGATTTTTCGAGTTTCTTGAATCTTATTTCCGGTGGTGGCCTAGCTTCGTTTAGTATTATCTTGGTTGGTTTGTCACCATACATTACTGGTTCGATTGTGATTCAACTGCTTACTAAAGCGATTCCACGTCTTGAGGAACTTTCAAACGATGGCGAGTCTGGCCGTCGTAAGATCAACCAGTGGACTCGTATGCTCACAGTACCTCTAGCAATCGTGCAATCAATTGCCTATATCTTCATTCTTTATCAATCGGTGCTCTCGGCGAACATCTCGACTGATTTCGTGCCAACGGCTGGTGACTGGGTACTTTCAGTAGTATCAATGACGGCTGGCTCGGTTATCTTGATGTGGATGGGTGAGCTTATCACTGAGCAGGGCATTGGTAATGGTATTTCAACCCTTATCTTCGCTTCAATTATTACGCAACTCCCGAACACAATGGGTGCACTTGGGGCAAGTCTCTTCGATACGAGCCAAGGTACGCTCAATTTGTTTGGTTGGCTTGAGCTACCGGTGAATCCGACTACCTTCTGGATTGTGTTTGGCTTTGCAATTGCGATGTTAATAGTCATATACTTCTTAGTGAAGTTAAACGAGGCGCAGCGGGTAATTACAATTAATTACGCGAAGCGCGTGCACGGTAACTCGTCGTACGGCGGGATTAAATCAATTCTCCCGATTAAATTGATTGCGGCGGGTGTGGTGCCGGTGATTTTCGCAACGGCATTCTTGTCGCTTCCAGCACTGATTGGCCAGGTAGTAACGTCGGTTGATCCAGGTAATGAATTTGGTCAGTCATTAATTTCGACCTTCTCAGCACCATCGGCTAATAATTTTGCCTCACTATATCCGGATGGCATTAATGGGCGCTGGTTCGTTTACCCGACTGTTTACTTCATCTTAGTATTTGCCTTTACTTATTTCTATACCTCGATTATTTTCAATACGAAGGAAATTGCGGATAATTTGCAGAAACAAGGTGGCTTCATTGAAGGTGTCAGACCGGGTGCGAAGACCGCCGAATATCTTAGTAAGGTCGTGAATCGCCTTGATCTATTTGGTGCTTTGGCACTTGGTTTAATTGCGATGCTTCCATTTATCACGGATTATATTTTCATTGTAGTAACTGGTGCTCCGATTGGTCTTTCGATTTCGGGTACTGGGCTTCTTATCGTAGTGACGGTGGCGTTAGAGAATCTAAGGTCGGTGGATTCCAGAGCTCTAATGATAACATACGATGATTTCTCAAATGAGTCTGAAGATTGATACTAGTCCTAAACAAGTTGCAAAATGGGTGGTAATCGGCCTACTCGGTATCTTTGTGATAGTTTTCTTCGTGCGCGTTGCGATTTACGAAGGTGATTATTATACAAGAATGGATGGTAGCGAAAGGGCAATTTCTTCAGTTGAAGCGATTGAGCGCGAAGAATTGATTGAAGAAAAACCGGTCGAAACCGAGGTTAAGAGTTATTCGGTACCAGCGGATCGGCCAAAATACCTACATATTCCAAAGCTTGAAATCTACAATGCTAGGGTGATTGGCGTGGGTGTTGATTCGAATGGTGCATTAGCGACACCACGCAATATTTATGACGTGGGCTGGTACACGAGTTCCGGCAAGCCGGGTGAAGGCAAAACTATCGTGATTGACGGTCATAATGGCGGCCCAACGAAGCATGGTGTATTTAAAGATTTGCCAAATTTGGCTCCGGGCGATCAATTCGTGATCCAGCGTGGTGACGATGTTGAATATACCTATTCTGTATACGACAATGTGACGGTGCCGCTTGCGGAAGCGGATAAGTACATGGTGAAAGCAATGCATTCACCGGTATCTGGTGTAGAATCAGTGACTTTAATTACTTGCACGGGCGAGTGGTCCCAAACGAAGGGAACTTATTTATCACGTCAGTTCCTAAGAGCTGTTCTTGTGAAATAATTTGATAAAAATATCTCTTTACAATCCTTTATTTTTGTGCTAAACTAGTAGGGTAATTTATGGCTAGTCAAAAGGAAGTGATTAAACTCACGGGTACTGTCGTTGAGGCTTTACCTAATACCCAGTTTCGGGTTGAACTCGAGAATGGTCATATTATTGTTGCCCATATGAGTGGGAAGATGCGAAAAAACTATATTCGCCTCGTCCCGGGTGACAGAGTTGAGGTTGAGTTAACCCCTTATGATCTTACAAAGGGTAGAATCAGCTTTAGACTCAAGGATTAATATTAATTGTTGTAGAAAATACAACATTTTAGTCTTGCTATAGGGGACTAAATTGTATTTTTACAACGCTAACAAAGGAAAGGTTTTGACACTATGAAAGTACGTGCAAGTGTTAAAAAAATCTCCCCAGATGACATCATTGTACGCCGCAAAGGTGTGCTTCGTGTTATCAACAAGAAAAAACCTAAGAATAAGCAAAGGCAGGGTTAAAATATATGGCTAGAATAGCTAGCGTTGTGATTCCTTCCGATAAGCAAGTGTGGATTGCACTGACTTATGTTTATGGGATTGGACGCACAACATCTAAAGCCATCCTTGCGGAGGCTAAAATCGAGCCTACCACTCGGGTGAAAGATCTCA